>NC_021353.1:1200000-1565825 GCF_000404225.1 Candidatus Methanomassiliicoccus intestinalis Issoire-Mx1
GCAGGACTAAAAGTGCTTTTCCGCCAAGGGTGTTTGAAGCAGCGGATTCGATGAAAAAATTCTGTATAAAACCAGGTTCGGATACTTCATCAGTTAATTTTCTCAAAAAATCATCAGAGCAATCAAGCGGTGTTCCTAAAACAGATTCCACATAGTCTTGTAAGAATGCTTGCCCAACTTCTGCACCATGATTGTTAAACCAGTTATCAATACAAGTTTTCTGAACTGAGACACACTTATAAAAATCATACTCACGGACCTGTGATAAAGCATAAGACACTACACAGGCTGAAAGCTGCTTCAATACATTACGATAAACTTCAGCATGAGCCAGACCAGTGTCGACATCATTTTTAAAAAATGTAGTTTTTGTGGTACTTTCACTAAATTTTACAGCAGCCACCAAACGTTCTGAAAAATAACCATCTGGAATCGCTTGCATTTTTAAAGCATTGATAAAATCACTCACAATCATTTATTTTCCCTAGCCTGATATTTCATTATCTACAGGGTAATTGTTACATGTAAATATATATTTTTGGATATTATATTTACAATAAATAAACTAATAGAATTGGTTGTTTACCAAGATAACCATCAAGCCTCTGGATACTTCCGTAACTTTTAGAGCTGAGTTTGTTGCAAGTAAATTTGATGAAACCGTATGAAACCAGCAATAAAAATTGTCAGAGGTGCGTGAGTGCACTCCTTGGGTGCCAAGGCAGCCTGCGCACTTCTGGTAAATACTGCATTGCGTACATCAAGCTTGAAAACTACCTGATATGAAAAATTGACCTCATCGCATCATGGTTGATAGTAAAAAGATACGTTGAAATTATGAAGACTCCTGAAACTTGACAACAGGAGCTTATTCCGCTGGCGTATAATCAGATATAAGATTAATCACGGGGATCCTCGAATTCTTCAAATTCGTCCAACGGCCCCTGGTTAACTTCCTCTTTCTTTATTTTCTTAGGCTTTTCACATGTGTTGGCATACCTGTACGCTTTAATGTGCGCACCAGGACGCAGGTCATCATCATACGTCTTAGTTATGTTGAGAGCAATAACCTGACAGTCATCGGAGAATAAGATTCCTGTAAGAGCGTCATTAATCGCCCTGATAAACTTATCAAGATCTGGTTTGACGATCGGGTGCAGCCTCTTATGGGGCTGTACTGACGGAGGCCTGGTGAGATAAAAATCAACATCAAGTGCATATGCAGAAGAGCTGTCAGAGATCCAGGAACTTCCTTCCAGAGCCCTCTGGGCTTCCGTAGCCACTCTGTTTCTCCAGGCTTCAAGATTGCTTTGGTTAGAGTGTGTTACAACAGCTTTGTTTATTTTTTTGATATAGAACGCTCTGGTGCTTCCTTCTGGTGAGGGTTCTCCCAGAACGCTGAACTCAATCGTCTCTAAAGGTTCTCCGATCGGCATTTACTTCCATTCAAGCATACATCCAGCATACTAATAGTTTAGGTATGCAGATAACAAGGCTGCAACCCATGCAGAAAGGCGTTCTAAACATCCGTGATCTTTTCCAGAACGGCTTCATTTTTCAGATACAGATCCTTCAGCTTTTCAGCCGTAGCCTCTGAAGGCTTCCACATGTCGCGGTCTGCAGCTTCCAGCAATACTCCGATCATGTCGCGGACGGCATAAGGATTGCTTTCTTCAATCCATCCTCTGACTTCATCATCTAGAAGGTAGTTTTCTGCTAATCCGTCATACATCCAGTTTTCAATGATATCTGAAGTAGCATCCCAGCCAAAGACATACTCAAACATTTTCAGAATCTCCGATGCCCCCCTGAAACCGTGTTCCCTCAGGCCCTTTTCATATTTCGGATTGAGAACTTTGCTTCTGAATACATAACGAGATTCTTCCTGAATAGTCCTCAAAACTGGATCATCCGTATCAGCAGAACAGCCTATGAGAGACATCGGCATTGAGCCTGTGACTGACTCAACTGCAGAATTAAGTCCTCCCAGATATTGGAAAACATCATCATTGTCAAATAGGTCATATTCACGGCTTGTACTGTTCTTTACAGTCACTTTAACCCTGGATAATTTTTTCTTATATGTCTCTGGATCAGGAACTCCATTGATTCCCATGCCGTATGCGTAGCAGCCTACCTCTCTATAGTATGCTCCCAGGTCAGAACGATCTTTCCAATTTGAAGTGCTGATGAGAACGTTTACTCCGGTTCCATACTGTCCCGGAGAACTGCTGAAGATTCTCAGCATAGAACGCTTTCTCGCTTCATCCTCCGGCATACCTGCCGAAATGTTATCCATCAACTCTTTTCTGAAATGCATTTTAAGGTAGTTTGTTTCATCAGCCTCATCCAGTTCAGACACGATCTGTACCGCCTTGTTGATTAGATCGGTAAGATTGGGAAATGTATCCCGGAAAAGTCCGCTCATGTTTATTGTAACATCAATTCTCGGTCTTCCCAGCTCTGATAAGGGGACTACCTCCAAGCCTATTACCTGATTGCCGTAGCCCGCCCATACCGGTTTTACACCCATCAGATGAAGAATGTAGGCTACATCATCTCCCCCGGTTTTCATCGTATCTGTAGACCAGATAACAATTGCTATGCTTTCGGGGTATGCTCCCTTATCCTTCAGATAGCGCTCTATCATCTGTTCTGCCATTCTCTTTCCCAACTCCCAGCTGGCCGGAGTGGGTACAGCCTCGGGATCGACCGTGAAAAAGTTTCTGCCGGTAGGAAGAATCTGCGCTCTTCCCCTTGTAGGACATCCAGAAGGGCCCGGAAGAACATATTCACCATTCAATCCGATCATCAAGCTGTCCATTTCTTCAGTTATTTTTTCAATGTTAGGCCGGAGCTCTTGACATATGAAATCTATTGCTGCAAGAAGATCACTGTTATCCTGCGGATATCTGGAAGTTGCAATATTTCTGCATTCTTCCGCATTGAATTCAGCAGACGACAGTAAACGTATCAGATTCATCGCCTCTTCTTCAATCTCATCGACTAGATCCCCATTGAACAGACCTGATGCTTCATCATATGCAGAACAGTCTGCTTTCAATTCTCTGAAATTCAATCCGCGTGCATGTGCGATTGACTCAAGGAGTGACGGCACATTACCATTTCTCAAGCGTACTAATGAATAGATCATCTCATACAGACGCTCCCCGGAAGGCGCCGTTCCGAATACGTGAAGACCATCCTTTATGATATTTTCTTTGAAGTTAAGCACATAATCATAAAGCTCATCAGCCATCTCACCAACCTGCTCTGGCGAAGCGCTCTCTTCCAGACCGATATCGCTGAACATGCTGAGGCGTTTGATTATATCATACAAATCTTTCTTTACTATGTCCAGCTGATCCATCTGCTTCATCGATTCTGTCTTCATATATGTTTGAAGCACAGATTCCAGTTCGCTTATGTCATCATACGAACCTGCTCTGACCATAGCAGGAATCATGTGGTCCACAAGAACAGCATAACTTCTCCTCTTTGCCTGCGTTCCTTCCCCGGGATTGCCTATGACATACGGATAAAGATTCGGAAGTCCGCTGAGCACATAATCTGGACAGCAGTCTTTAGACAGGGCAACTCCCTTGCCCGGAAGCCATTCCAATGTGCCGTGTGTTCCAACATGTATGACGGCATTTGCACCGAATGAGTGTCTGAGCCACTTGTAGAATGAAACATACTGATGCGGCATTGAGCAGTTGTGGTTGTGGTATGCCGATTGAATATCCTTGCCTCTGCTGGGCTGGAAACTGATCATTACGTTTCCGTTGATTATTCCAGGCACAGCAATCGATTTGTTGATGACAAGAACGCTGCCTGGAGGTTTTCCCCAGTCTTTGATCAGGAAATTCTTCTGATCTTCAGATAATTCATTGAACCACGTTTCATACTCATGTTTAGAGATCATTGCTGCAGCTCTTGAAGATATATCCTGATCAGAGACCCATTCCGTATCATTAGTTATTCCAGCAAAGATCTTTTCCACCAGTTCTTCGCTGCTTTCAGGTATCCAATCTAGAGAATATCCTTCATTTTTCAGGCGGATGAGCATATTTCTGACGCTCTGAAAAGTATCCAGGTCTGCGGCTCCCCCGGCATGAGAAGACGCTGGAGGGTACATGTACAGGATAATAGCGACTTTCTTTTCATTGTTGGGAATTTTTCTAAGCCTGGCCCACATTACAGCCATGTCCGCTACATCATCAACTCTTGATTCTATGGAAGAATAGTACTGCACATTGCTTTCATCAGTCTCCGAGCTGGCATTGGGTATTGAGATTATCTGACCGTCAAATTCAGGAAAGGCCACATCATATGCAATCTCGGCATTTGTAAGACCATAGATGTCAGATTTCCACCTTTCTTCATCATAGACGATTACAGGAGACTGCATAACAGGCACGCCGAGTCTTTCGAGAAATTTGTCATTTGGATCTTCTGAGCGCAGTTTCGCTTCGATAGTTATTGAAGATGGAATAGTGTTTATGACAAAATCAACCACAGATTTTTCATCGCACAGCAGGCAGTTGTCAATAATTCCTTTGATTCCAATACATCCAGTATCTTTATTTTCTGCATAATTCAAGAAAATGGGCAGCGCAGATGCTCCCTTATCCTCAATCGCATGTATGAGCCGGTCGATGTGGTCAAGTTTTCCAGAATTCCATTTACGCTGGCTGAGAAGCAGACCTATAACAGGTTTAGTTTTATCCAATTCATGAATATATTCTAAAATATCTGTAGATTTTCTGCCTGGATAATAAACTCCCTGTGCAGGGGGAATGATCGGTTCAGGAAGATCCAGATTTTTGTTTTCAAAAGTATTCAGCGCCCAGATGAGAATGCCTTTGTTATTGCTGCTACCGCCAAGAGCTGCATATCTGGTCAAAAGAGTGTAATCATCATCGCCCTGTAAGAATAAGTTCCGGTATTGAAATGATTTTTCCAGAATATTATTAACAATGAGCAGAGAAGTTTCAGCATTCTGAATCTCTTCAAGAAAGATCTGGCTTTTCTTAAAGATGGATACATCTCCGGATACTCTTATAATCACAAAATCAGTTTTGCTTATTGTTCCAATTAAACTTTTAAAAAGATCGTCATCAGCATCCAATTCATCAGAAGTGCATTCAGTAAGATCTATGTCGTGTCCCATTTTCCTGAGTTCTTCCGTTTCTGAATAAAAAGAGGTATCTTTCACTCTTATACTGATGTTTAAAATCTTCATCGTATCCACCTGAATATTATGTAATTAATCTTGAATAAAATCTTCATCTTTATGAAGCATGACCATTTCTTCATCAGAGATGGCACTTCCGAGAATTATGTGAGGCCTCCCCTCAACTTCGATGATCTGGCAGTTCATTCCGTAAACATATCTGATCGTCTCTTCAGTGATGACATCGTTCGGCAGTCCGACCTTATAGATCACACCTGGAGTTGACATGACAATTATCTTATCTGCATACTTTACAGCGATGTTGAGATCATGGCTGACCATGATTATGATCATTCCTTTTTCATGAGCCAGTTTGTGCAGCAGTTCAATTACTTTTACCTGATGTCTGACATCGAGATTGGCAGTAGGCTCATCCAAAAGAAGCACTGCGGGCTGCTGCGCAAGTCCTCTGGCTAGGGCAACTTTCTGATGCTGCCCTGCGCTCAGTTCGTCATAGTTTCTCATTGCCAGATGGGTAATGTTTAGTGCTTTCAATGTTTCATAAACAATGTGCATATCTTCTTTTTCAGAACCGATCTTTTGGAAGGGATGCCTTCCCATCAGAACTGTGTCCACTACTGTCATTGAAAAATTATCAGATGAAGATGCAGGAACAAATCCCATTATTTTTGATAATTCACCAAGGGTGTAATTCTTGATCGATCTGCCGTCAAGTGTGACTTCCCCCTCAGTAGGTTTGAGAAGTTTATCAATGCATTTGATCAAAGTAGATTTACCGACTCCATTGGGTCCTATGATACAGGTAAGTCCAGGCTGATCAAGAATCATATTTATTCTGCGCAGGACCGGCTGATGTGCATTGTATGAAAAATGAACTTTATCAAGCTTGATTTCCAATTCACCACACATCCTTTTTTTGTTTTATGAGTAAATACAGCAGTACAGGACCGCCGATGAATGCAGTAATCACTCCCACCTGCAGAACCGTTGGTGCAATGATTGTCCGTCCGATTAAGTCCGCCAGAATAAGAAATACAGCCCCGAATGCCGCTGATGATGGTAGAAGATACTTACTGTCAGATCCTACAAACATTCTACAGATATGCGGACACACGAGTCCTATGAAACCGATAATTCCTGTAAAACTGACAACCGCCGCAGCCATGAGTGATACGATAACTAGACAGATCAGCCTCAGTTTGTCTGCATCGATTCCGAGGGACCTTGCACTTTCATCTCCAGATGTCAGAACGTTGATTTTACTAGAGAGTATCTGCAGCAGCAGTCCGCCTATCAGGCTTACAACGAACATTATCGGTATCGTATCCCAGGAAGAGTATCCAAGGGTGCCTACCTGCCACCTGAAAGCATCTTCTAAAGCATTAGGGTCGGCCATGAGCATCAAGAGAGTAGTCATAGCATTGAAGAGATACATGACTGCCAGGCCAGAGAGGATGATGGTTGTCGGGGATGCGTGTCTTATCGTAGAGACAAGCATGATGACAGCCATTGGAATCAATGAAAATATGAAGGCGTTGATTACGACCGCATAGTTTCCTCCAGTTAAAGAAAACCCCATTACAATTGCAATAGTGGCGCCGAAGGAAGCACCTGCCGAGATTCCTGTAGTGTATGGATCTGCCAGAGGATTTTTCATAGTGCTCTGCATAGTTGCACCGGCAACCGCCAGGGCTGCACCTGCAATCAATCCAGCAACAATCCGCGGAAGCCTCACAGTCCAGATAATATAGTCTTTATTTGCATCTTGGACATTTCCCAAAATATGATCAAATATGATCCTGTATGACTCGAAAAATCCTATATCATATGGACCGATTGTAGTAGCAAATCCGGCAACGATGAATGCTCCGATTATGCAAATAATTATGAAAATATACTTTTTGTAAACATAGTTTCCATATTTTTTCATCAGCTCTGCTTCTTCTGCAGAGCTGTCGGGATCGAAATCATCATAGTACTTTTTCCAAGGCGCTATCAACTAGTCACATCCACCAGATCACGTTCATGTTGTCTCAGCATATTCTGAAATGAAAAAAGGGGAAGATTTCCCCCTCGGAATTCAGTCGGCTGGAAAATAGACGAAATTATACATGTTAAACTCATAGCCGTTTGTTTCACAAAACTGGCTGAGATAATCCTTGATCGTATCCTCTAATTCAGCAACACTAAAGGCTTCAGGGAAGAATATGGTGCTTCCGATCAGAGTGTGTATACAAAACGGCAGATCATAGTTAATCATGTAAATTTCATTGTTGACATAGCCGTCAGTAATGGCAAATTTACTGAAATCCATGCTGTCATAAACTGCTTTGATTTCACTCTCGCTCTGATGAGTGTATATGTATTTTCCACCAATTATGTACTGTGGATTACACTTCAGAATATCTTCAATATATTCGGATGTAGAGGCACCCGGTTTGGTAGGATCGGTGATTATCAGATTTCCGACATTGGTTGCACCGCTTGCGGACAGCGCCGTGGAGACCCCGTCCAGACCTGCATACATGTAGGTAGGTGTTCCGACATAGAATCTTGTTTTGTCTTTATCTTCAATCTTGCTCAGCTTATCATCAATCTTGCTGGTAAGGTCATCCATCCATTTTACATACTTCTGAGCGTCTTCATCATGATCTGTGAAGAATCCCAGCATCAATGCGCCGTCAGCCAGTCTTCCATCTTCATATGTTACCAAACGAAGGACCTGTTTATCTCCCAAGGTATTTCCCTGAATGTTGACGCCGTATTTAGTTTCAGAACCGGCATAAATAGTATCCGCATCAGTTTTTAGAATCTCCTCAAGGCTGGGTTCTTTTCTATCTCCCACAGTCGGCAGATCTTTGTAATTTTTGAAAAGATTTTCATCCCAGTATGTGTAAATATAATCATTCAAAGCGACAATATTATCTCCAGCATTGATGGCAATAGCAAGACTGAGTGATCTTTGGCTGTTAAGAATAACGATTTTAAGAACGGGGATCTCAGCTGAAAGAACTTTATTATCTACAGAAATATAGTTGACAGTCATGGATTTCTTTTCAGAATCCGCTTTTCCCTCGTTGTATTTTTTAAGATCTATGATTTCCTGAACCATTTTTGCATCGGCATCATTCACAACACCGTCATTGTTGGCATCGGCCATCTGCGAATATTTGCCGTTTTCGATCATGTCATTAATTACATCTATGTCTTTTGAGTCGAGGTAATCATTCTCATCTGCATTTCCAAGAACAGCAAGCCTGCCATCGGTATTAGATGATCTGTAACTGTCATCACTGCTGCTGAATGCGAAATAAGCTCCTGCAGCTGCAACGACTAAAACAATGACAAGAATTACTGCATACACTTTTTTATTGCCCATACAATCACTTGGATATATTATCCATTTTGCAGATGTGTAGGTTAATATAAATTAATTTCGCAGAGATAGGATTATACATCTATTACAATGAAAATAGGTATCCACGTTGATTATCTCATCTAAACACAATGCGATATGCAGATGCACCTGAATAAATCTAAAAAAAAGTTTTTCAGTGCAGACTAATGGATAATACTGATTAATATGTAAAATACTTGGATGATAGGACAAGCACATATATACAAAGTTCAAGATATGCCCCTGAAATGGATGAAGAGATCATTGTGCGCACCAGAGACCTGGTAAAAAAATTTGGAGATTTTACTGCTGTCGATAAAATAAACGTCAATATCAGACGCGGAGAAATCTTCGGCTTTCTGGGTCCGAACGGAGCGGGCAAAACTACCACCATGCGCATAATAACTACTTTGGCAAGTCCAACATCCGGTTCCATTGAAATAGAAGGGCATGACGTCACCGAGATTTCAGACCCTGTAAAAGAGAAGATTGGCATCATCCAGCAGCATATTGCTTTAGACAGGGATGTATCTGTAAGAGAAAATATTCGCTACCATGCCATTTTGCACCGCATTCCAAAAAAGGAAGCTGAAGCCAGAATAGAGGAGCTTGCCTCCCTGATGGGGCTTGACTCGTACATGGATAAACTGGTAGTCAACCTTTCAGGAGGATGGAAACGGAGAGTTGCCATTGTCTGTGCCATAATTCACAAGCCTGCGATTCTTTTCCTAGACGAACCTACGGCAGGTTTAGACACTCAGTCAAGACACATGCTGTGGGATCTCATCAGGCGGCTCAATGATATGGGCACGACAATATTCGTTACTACACATTACATGGATGAAGCTGAAGAGCTCTGCGACCGTGTGGCTATCATCAATCATGGGAAAATTGTCTGTGAAGGAACACCTGCTGAACTCTGCTCTTCAATCGGTTCCTGGGCTGTTGAATACATTGATTCTGATAAAAGAAAGACTTACAGATATTTTCCAGACAGAAAGGCTTCTAAGGAATTTCAAGACCTTCTGCCTGCAAACGCCTGCGTAGTATCAAGAGCCACCAATTTGGAAGATGTGTTTTTAGAGCATACAGGGCGGGACGTAGAGGCAACGCAGGAGGTGAAGTACAGGATATGACCACACTGACAGACTCGTTCCGTGTTGCCTGGATAGACCTGTGTTTCATTAAAAGAAACATTGTGATGGTTTTGATAACATCTCTCGTAGCTCCTCTGCTCTACCTCTTCGCATTCGGCTACGGTCTTGGTAAAGGAATGACGGTTGAAGGATATGACTACTTATCGTTCATGATTCCTGGAATCATAGCTCTTACAACTCTTTCAGCATGCTTCAATACAGTAGCAACTAAAGTCATGGTTCAGCGCAACTATTACCAGAGCTTTGATGAGCTGTTCTTATGCTCAATGACCCCAAACGCAATCATTTTAGGAAAATCATATGCGGGAGTAATCAGGGGACTCATCAGCTGCACAGTTTTGTACGCTATCGGTTTGGTGATAAGTCCAGAAATGCTGCTGACCCCCTCCGCTCTGATTTTAATACCGCTCTCGTGTCTTCTATACTCCCTCTTAGGAGTAGTTTCCGGGCTGCTGGCAAACTCTCATCTGACTTTGACGGTATTTACCAGCCTGGTTATTCTGCCGATGACTTTTCTCTGCGGCACCATATTCTCATTGGACAGCCTGCCGGAGACTGTACAGGCCGTGATCTATGCCCTTCCTCTCACTCATACTACAGCATGCATAAGATCATCGATACTGGGTACAGCGTTTCCCTGGACATCTCTGATAATCTCGATAGTTTACGGAACTGCATTCTTCCTCATCTGCAGATATCTGATGACAAAGGGAAGAAAGTAAGTCCGTAATTCTTTAGACATTATTCACATGCTGGAGGCAATCAATGAAGTTAATCAGTTATAAATTTTCGAAATCAGCAGCAATACCCTTTCCTTAAGTTTAAGTCCTACTGAGTATTGCCCATAATGAAAAATATCAAAAACCAATACAACCACCCGCGAAGAAGGAGTCATCAATGCAGATTACAGGTGCAGACTTATTTGTTAAATCATTACAAAAAGAAAACGTGGACGTTCTTTTTGCCTACCCTGGCGGTCAGGCAATAGATCTATTCAATGCTCTTTACGGTCAGGACAATATAGAGATGATCCTGCCAAGACATGAACAGGCCCTTGTCCACGCCGCAGACGGCTATGCGCGTTCCACCGGCAAGGTGGGAGTGTGCTTAGTCACCAGCGGACCAGGTGCCACTAACTTAGTAACAGGAATCGCCACAGCCAATTATGACAGCGTTCCTCTTGTGTGTTTTACCGGGCAGGTTCCTACCAGCCTCATTGGAAATGATGCATTTCAGGAAGTAGATACTGTAGGCATTACCAGAAGCATATCCAAATATACTGTAACGGTCAGAAACAGAGAAGACCTGGCTACGACCATAAAAAAAGCATTTTATATTGCAAGATCTGGAAAACCAGGAGTTGTCGTTGTAGATCTGCCGAAGGATGTGCAGCAGGCATATGGCAGTGATTACTATCCAGACACCATAGACATCCGTGGCTACAAGCCCAATACATCTGTGCACAGCGGGCAGATGAAGAAAGCGATGGATATCCTCAACAGTGCAGAGAGGCCTGTATTCTTAATCGGCGGCGGTGTCAACATAGCCCATGCAGGTCCGGAAATGACAAAGCTAGCAGAAAAAACAGGCATACCTGTTGTCACAACCATCATGGGAAAGGGCGCTGTGCCTACAGACCATGAGCTATACATAGGCAATCTGGGAATTCATGGAAGCTATGCTGCAAACTCTGCAATCAGCAACTGTGATGTTCTTCTCTCAATAGGCACAAGATTCAACGACCGCATTACAGGGAAAGTCGGAGAATTCGCAAAGAATGCCAAGATCATTCACGTTGATATCGACCCGGCATCAATCTCGAGAAATATTGTTGTCGATGTTCCCATTGTTGCAGATGCCAAAAATGCCATAACTGCCCTGCTTGAAAAAGCCGAGAAACTGCCTATCGAAGACTGGATGAATCAGATCCGCACCTGGGAACAAAATTATCCTCTGGTGATGAAAAGCACACACATGACGCCTCAAGCAATTATCCAAAAAATAAATGAGACGTTTAAAGAGGCCATTATCACCACGGATGTGGGGCAGAATCAGCTGTGGGCGACCCAGTTCCTGGAGCTCAATGGAAACAAACAGATGCTCACCTCAGGCGGCTTAGGCACCATGGGATACGGTTTCCCGGCAGCCATAGGCGCCAAGATCGGAAATCCCGAAAAGGATGTCATTGTCATCACGGGAGACGGGGGCATGCAGATGAACATCCAGGAAATGGCAACTGCCGTGGTGTATGAGCTTCCGGTAATCATCTGTATAATGAATAACGGATATCTCGGCAATGTCCGCCAATGGCAGGAAATGTTCTTCAACAAGAGATACTCGAGCACCTGCATGCGTCACAGGAAAAGCTGTCCCAGTCCGTGCAGCTCACCGGGAAATAACTGCCCTGAATACACTCCTGACTTTGTACGACTGGCTGAGAGCTACGGGGCCAAAGGCATCCGTGTAGAAAAAGTGGAAGACATTGTTCCAGCGCTGCTCTCTGCAAAAAAGAACAAGAAGTCACCTACAGTCATTGAGTTCATAATTGAAAGGGAAGAGAATGTGCTTCCGATTGTTCCGCCGGGCAGCCCCCTCAGCGACATGATAATGGAAAATAAGGAGTGATAATATGGAGATGAAAAAACGATGGATCAGCATATTTGTAGAGAATGAAGTGGGAGTTCTTGCCCGCATCTCTGGATTATTCTCCGGTAAATCCTACAATCTAAACAGTCTCACAGTAGGAACCACGGAAGATCAGTCAATCTCTCGCATGACAATCAGTCTTACAAGTGATGAACAGACATTCGAACAAGTCAAAAAACAGCTTAACAGAAGCATAGAAGTCATCAAAGTAGTGGATTTCACAGACATTGCAATTCACATGAAAGAACTGATGTTTACCAAAGTCTTTGACTGTACCCAGCAGGACATGACTGAGATCTTCAGAATCTGCAAGGTGTTTGATGTCAAAGCCATAGATTATAATTCAACCACAGTTCTGCTGGAGAGCATTCAGACTGAAACAAGAAATGATGATCTGATCAGGCTCTTAAGCAACAGCTTCCCCAACCGTTTAGAGATAGTGAGGGGAGGAAGTGTTGCTATCGAAGCAATCAGCATAACCGACAGGTAAGGGGAGTTTTCCCTATAACCTGTATATTTTTATTCAAAAAGAATTTTATCAGGCAGCAGCAAATATTGAGTATTGTGCATCACAATGGTTTTATGCTGTCTTCAAAAACAGAGGTAACGATCGGCTTTCCATTTTTATCTACTAAGACAGTCAGTCCTCCGGAAGTGCCGGAATTGCGATATAGATAATTTACTCCAGTCATCTTGTCTACCCATATTTCAAATACATTAAATGAGCCTTGATCATATGTTTTTATAAATCGTTCTTCATTTTGTTTCATTGCAATCATCCCGTATATATCAAAATTAGACTGAATTTTTTGATATATAAAATATATCGCGTAAAAAAGTCATAACTGCAGTTTCATGAATATTTACGCAAATACATTCTGTTGTATTGTTCAGTTTCTTTTAATCCCAGATTCATGTAATGTCTGGCAGTATCAATCTGGAAGCTAGAGTATCTAAGCAGAGCAGTGATATGTGCATGTTTTGAAGTATTTGCTGTGATTTTAGTAATATAAATATGTAAAAAAATAAAATAAAGAAAAGGTTTGCTGACAGTATGTGTTCAGCTTATCAGTTCTGATTCTTTTTGTAGTAATAGTAAGCAGCAGCAATTATGATCAGAATTATGATAATGATTATAATCCACCACCAGCTGTGACTGCTGCTTGATGAAGACTTTTCCCATACTGCATATACTGAAGTGTCTTCGTTTACTATTGAATCTGCTGTAAATGCTGTTCCTGAAGCATCCTCTTTTGTATTCCATTCTTTGAAATTACTGTCATTGTCAGAAGATTCAGGATTTACAGGGAACTTGTCTTTCAGTGATGAGTCTTTGTTTACTTCTACTACTTTGTATACTTCATTTCCAATGTAGAATGTAACTGTTACTTTCTGCACTGCAGGCGGAGTTGATACTTCTTCCCATTGCGCATATAATGATATGTTAGAATTGATTGAGAATCTGTCTCCTGCAGAATATGAAGTTCCTGAACCGTCTGCTTTAGTGTTCCAGTTCTTGAAAGTGCAACCGTCTTTAGTGAAGTTATTTTCAAGAACCAATACTGTAACTCCTGAATGATAAGGACTGTTTACATCGATGAGAGTTCCTGATCCTCCGTTTGCATTGTAAGTTACATTGTAGGAAACAGGGGTTCCTCCGCTGCTTGAAGAACTCAGATCGACAGAAATTGTAATTTCTTTGTTTTTTTCATCAGACAAATCACCGACAGTAAATTCTTTCGTTGAAGTTATATAACCACTTTTGAAGACTTTGTATGTATACTTGCCTTGAGGAAGCATATATGTGCCGTCTTTTTCAGGTTTTATTTCCTTCCCGTCTTCATCGGTTATAATGATTGTTGCATTTTCCTGAGAAACATAGATGGTAACTGTGTAAGCTTCTTCCCATTGAGCATAAAGAATTATGCTTCCTGAATTGATGGTGAGTTCATTTTCAGTCTTATATGATTTCCCAGATTCGTCTGCTGTATTTTTCCATTCAACAAACGCATGCCCATCATAATGGAACATATTGTCTTCCACAGTAACTTTTCCAGTTTCATCTGGAAGTACAGAGTATGTTTTACCCGAACCGTCATTTGAGTCATAGACTAAGCCATCTTTTAATTCAACAGTTCTTGAAAGAGTTGTGTAATGATAAGATATAGGTTGCACATTAGCATCTGTTGATGATTTCTCCGATACATCGTAGGTTATTACTCCACAATATGTTCCGCTAGCACTCAGAAGTATGCTATTTTTAGAGTTATCTGCAGAAGTATTAATCCATTTTGGAGGATATTTCATATCGAATTCTTTCCACGAGTATGATGGATTTATGACATTAAATGTATCCAAAATCACATTTTGATAAGATGTGTTTAATTTTGAACCAGTTGCTAATGCAATATGTTTAAGGTAATTCTCCTGCTGAGATTCTTCATTGTTTGTTACGATGTATATAACAGATTTTGGAACTTTTTCTGAATTAGTTTGTACACCATCTGGACTTATTTGTATTGGAACATCTGCAAGAACTGGATAACCATCATTAACTCCAAAAATATCGGGAGACCATGGTTTTGATTCTTGACCGTTATTGAGGTTGTTACTTCCATTCAGCAACCTTAGGTATCTCATACCATCGTTGGAGAGTTTTGTTACTCTATCATCACTGGCCTTATTTCCTATGCTAGTTAGATTGCCATCAGAGCAATAAGTATCAATTAATGTTCCTACATTAGATTCGTATCCAAGTATACCACCACATTTTATTATTGAACTTGGTGACGATGCAACAGAAATATTGTAACAGTTACTTATCTTATATTGATTGCCCTTACCCGTAATCCCACCTAACGCAATATCTAATGAGCTCTCATCAATATTTTCTATGATTTTTGTTATAAATACATTAATTATACCTATATTGTAACTATTTATTAAATTTCCACTCGCCATGCTATATCCGATTAAACCACCAAGATACAACTTAATACTGGGTTTTGAAATGTTTTCATCCACATGATCAGCTGTACATGCTACGATTTTTCCAGAATTGTAACAATTTTGTATCTCTCCTCCATAATTGAATCCAACGATTCCACCTATAGCGCTACAGCTTTCTAAATATAGATCGCTATTGATATCTGGTACGGTGGTGAAGCTTGTTTCTACAGAGATATTTCCTATATTGTAACAACAAGAGATGGATGACGCTTTAAAATACCCGATTATGCCACCAATGTATATATTCAGATCAGTTCTTGCATTGGAAGTTACTTCTATATCACCTAGATTATAAGATGAGAAGACGTTACCCCAAAAACGAGAGTATCCTATTAAGCCACCTACAAACATTTCTAGATCGTTGCAATTTATATCAGATTCTACCGTAATATTGCCTATACTATATGAGTTCACTAAATCTAATCCTTCGGTATATCCTATAAGTCCACCAATGTATGATTTTGTTGTACCAGAAGTTGAAATTGATTTGATTAGCCCAGAATTATAGCAGTTAATGATTAGACCATTATTTATCCAGCCACACACCCCACCAATATCACAGTAAGCATCATCCTTGGAAATTTTATTGGAGATATTACCATCATTATAACAATCTATAACTTTAGCTGTATTTTGACCTGTTGTAGAATGAATTTCTCCAACGATTCCACCAAGTTGATGCATATCTGATAATTCAGTAGTAGAAGAATCAACAGCAATATCTCCATTATTAGAACAATTGGTTATAGCTGTACTATTTTCAATAGATCCAATGATTCCACCAATGCGGATATAGTTACCAGATGGATTGGTATTATCGATTTTATCAATACTACTGATACTCATATTTACAGAATTATGGCAGTTTGTGATTGATCCGCCATCTGCATATCCACATATTCCACCTAGACGAATGTCATTCTTCAAAGTTATTTCGATCTTGCCTAAAATTGTGATATTATTCAATGCACAATTGCTACCAATCTGTCCAAAAAGACCGACATACTCAGAATCACGTTCAGAAATAAACATTCCTTTGATCTGATTATTTTGACCATCGAATGTTCCGTTAAATTTGTGAGAATGGTTTCCAATCGGCACCCAGTAATGTTCTGAAAGATCGATATCACTATCAAGCTTGATTGTTTTACCAGTGAAATTAATTCCTTCATTCACAAGTTTAGCAAGATATGCTAATTCACCAGGTTCTGAAATTGCAAAGGTAGTGTCATCTGGATGTTTAGTGTACCAATCATCATCAACATTATCAGTCCAATTCCCCAAGATCATATCGGGAATATTTTCATCATTATTCAATAAGACAGGCGTGTAGTTTCCTACACCCCCCCCCCGCTCCAGTTTTAGTATCCAAACCAGAGGAGGAAGAGTCTCCTGCAGCCACTGTAAATACAGAAGCTACCATGACAAGTACCATAAGTACTGTTAAAATCTTAGTTTTCATAAGAGTCTCCTCTTTTAGTGCAATTCAGAGGATATGTTGGAGGCATATTTATACGATACACCTCAATGATACACAGTTTAAGAAGAAGTCCAAACTGAGTAATATGTATGATCAAAGGCAGAAAAGACTTGGCAATATTGTATTCAAAAAAGAAGATGGTTTTTATTTCAGATCTCAAGTATCTAAGATGCAAGGAATTTGAAACTACAGATATTGCTGGTCTAAATGCAGAATTAAAAAAATATAGGTTTTCAATCAACACACATCAATACAGGAGAAAAAGCTCAGAATATGCTTCACAATTCACGCCTGTTTCATGATAGACAATTCAGAACATACTAAGTTTTGTCAGAGGAGAAGTTTAAGACAACAATAGATAGTGTCAAAAAATTAAGATGAATCAAGTATAATTGAAACAAATGAGAGTTACAGTTACTTGCCAGCAGGCTTGTCCGATTCATCATTTCTATATAGTTCCAGATATCTCTCAGAATCGGATTTGTGCGATGAAAGCAGAGCGAAAACAATCACAGAAGTCGTCACTAAAATTGAGAGTATCGATGAAGATACTGTAAGCTGGTCATCGCTTAAGACACCGTTTTTATTTAACATTAAAAAAACTATAAACAGTGCTAAGGAAGCAATGAGTATTGCTGTGCATAATGCAGCACCTATTTTCGATCTGTTGGCATCCATAATATTAATTCACCTATAGGTTTTCACAGACTGAGTTCTCCATCACACAGATTGATTCTTTTTTCACAGGAGTGCAGCGCATGCTTTCAGGGTCTTCCAGAATCACATGAGGCCGCCCTTCATTCATGATTATGCTGGATTTTACACCATACACCTTTTCTATATTTTCTGCAGTAATGACTTTTTCAGGAGAACCGACATCATAAATCCTGCCATCATGCATTAGGATGACAGCATCAGAATATTTAGCTGCAATATTCAGATCATGGCTGATCATAATGACAAGAAGATCATCTTCATGTGAAAGTTTCTTCAACAGACGGGAGATGCTGAGCTGATGTTTCACATCCAGATTGGCTGTGGGTTCATCAAGCAGCAGAACATTAGGTTTCTGAACCAATCCTCTGGCAAGCATCACTTTTTGATGCTGCCCTGCAGAAAGTTCATTAAAATATCTCACGGCCAGATCTTCAATGTCAAGCTTTTTCAGAGTATCATATACAATCTGCAGGTCTTCGTCTGAAGTCTTCCAGTTGGCATGCGGATGTCTGCCCAGAAGAACAGTATCCACGACAGTCAGCGGAAATGTGTCTGATGAAGCATAGGGAACATAGCCGATCTTTTTTGCCATCTCTTTAAGCGAATACTCATTGACATCCTTGTCATCAAGCAGAACCGCTCCGCCGGTAGGCGTAAGAATCTTGTTGATGCAGTGGATCAGCGTAGACTTTCCAACACCATTTGGACCAAGAATGGAAACCATCTGCGGACCACTGATATTCAGGCAGATGTCATTCAAAACTGAAACGGAAGAATAACTGAATGTCATGCCTTTGATCATTATATTCATTTTACATCACCATGTTCCTTTTCTTAATTTAACCAAGAAGTAGAGAAATACCGGACCGCCGATCAGCGCTGTTACAACACCTACATCCAAACCCGTACTGCCTATACACCTGGCAACACATTCACTTGCTATCAGAATTAAAGATCCGGATACAGCAGAGCAGGGAATCAGATATTTTGCATTCGAACCGACCAGGACTCTCGAGATATGCGGGGCAATCAATCCAACAAAGCCTATTGTGCCAGTAAAACACACTGAGATTGAAACTGAGACAGAAATCAGAACAAGACAGATGAGCCTCAGCCTGGTCGGATTTTCACCGAGACTTTTAGAAGCGCTTTCACCGGAAGAAAGAACATTCAGCCTGTTCGAATAGATCATCATTGAAATTAATATCAAAAGATATGCAAAAATGATATATGGAATGGCATCCCAGGAAACGTTATCCAGCGTACCGACAGACCAAGCATATATTGAAGCTACATCCTCATCTGATGCCGTATACTTCAGAAGAGTGGTCATTGCAGAAAACACATACATGACTGCAATTCCAATCAGAACCATTACTGTAGGCGTCACTTTTTTGAAAACAGAAAAGAGAATAATCGCTCCAATCGGAATCAAGGAAAATATGAATGCATTGATCATCAAGCCGGTGTCATAAGCCAAGTCTGTGAAGCCGGCACCCAGGATGATAAATATAGCTACGCCAAACAACGCGCCGGAGGATATTCCTGTAGTATATGGATCAGCAACTGGGTTTCTGATCAAGATCTGCATTACAGCACCGCTTATCCCCAGCACTCCGCCAACCAGAATAGCGGCGATAGCCATCGGAACGTGGCTGTCCCAGACTATGAAGCTCTTCAAGCGCTCTGTATATGATTCAAATGTAATTCCATGCAGATTTTTTACTACAATATCCAGGGACTCTGAGAAGCTTATATAATATTTTGAAATGCAGAGGGAGTATATTGCAATGACAACTGTTACTGCAGCCAGAATCAGTATCAAAGCTATTCTCTTTCGGCTCTGGCGGCGGTAATCGGAGACCTCCATTACCACACCGCCTTTTTTTGTTTAATTATTAAAAATAAGAAGATAGGCGCTCCGATGAAAGACAGCATGACTCCCACAGGAATTGAATCAGAAGGAGAAAGATACCTGACCAGAATGTCAGCTGAGATCATGAAAAGCGCACCGAAGGCTGCAGACGCAGGAATGACGAATTTATTGTCAGATCCAATTATGCTTCTGACGATATGCGCAGAAATCAGCCCGATGAATGAGATCACTCCTGCGTAACAGACAACTGAAGCAACCATGAATGAAATGACCATCAGACAGGCAATTCTCATATTGTTTGCATTCAGCCCGAGACTCTTGGCACTGTCATCACCTAACGTCAGAACATTGAGTTTATTTGATGAATAAACAGCAAAAATAATTCCTGCAATATTGATGGCGCACATAAGCGGAAGAGACTGCATCGTGATATCGCTCAGAGATCCAACCTGCCACTTGTATACCACTGCCAGCGTCTCGGCGTCTGTCGACATCATCAGCACAGTGGTCAATGCATTAAAAATGTAAGATATCGCAATACCTGACAAGATCAATGTAGCCGGGGACTTATTATTCCGCGGAGCTATGATGATGATCATTGCCATTGGGATAAGTGCAAAAATAAACGCGTTAAAAACAACTCCAAGGTTGGCCAGCTGAGAAGTTATTGAAACTGAAATACCCAGAATAACTGCAACTGCAACTCCGAAACAGGCTCCTGATGATATTCCTGTGGTATAAGGATCAGCAAGAGGGTTGTTCATGACATTCTGCATCACAGCCCCGCCGACTGCCAGACCTGCTCCGGCGACTAAGGCAAACAAAGTCCTTGGAAGCCTGACATTCCAAACGATGAAATCACTGACATATTCTGAACTTCCCGGTGGATAAACTGTACCGATAATATGGTTGTATAATAGTTCATATACCTCAATAAAATCAATATTTCTGGCGCCGACATATATCGACAAGCCAAGCAATAAAAAAGCCAACAGGAGGCAGATTAAGACAAAGCAGACTCTTCTTTTTCTGTATCGTTTGTATTCTTTGATATGTTCTGAAGAACTGCCTGTAATCAACCTGCCACCCGTTTCATTTGGTTTTGTCTAAGACTGATTATGCTTTCCCGTATGCCATATCATAAGAGATTATGAAATGCAAGCTGGAAAGATCGATATCCAGATCAGTGAATTTATCCATAAACTCCTGATTCAAAGAATCAGCCCAGTCTTCTGAGAAAATCTCTGGATATAGCACAGCTGCAGTATAAGCTATTCTCAGAGGTATCGGTGCGTCTCCTGTGATCACATATGCATCATGATTCTCGTATGCCTTGGTATGCGATAGTATATCCAGACTGCTTTCATACTTATCAGTGTCATCTATGGTTCCGCTGTACCAGTCATTGGTTCTGATTGATACTATGTAATCGAAATCATAATTGTACAGCCAGGTATCAGAAGTGCTGAAGTATGCACCAGATGAGTAGGATGTAAGAACACTGTCGTCCAGAGCATATTCTCCTCCGGCAGCTCTGATTACGTCAACATAATCGGATGTTCCAGCAGAGATCCAAAGACCTTTAGTTGTTGCAGTACCATTGCAGGTGATGGCTGTTTTCTTCTCTACTCCATTTAACTTAGAATTGATTTCATTTTGAAGACCTATCCACCATTCTGCAATATTCTTGCATGCATCTTCAGTCTGGAACAGGAATCCAATCAGGAAAAGCTGTGAGCAGAACTCATCTACATCCACTGATGCAGGAGCTACGCGTATAACATCAACATTCATCTCTTCGTACTGCGGTTCCACACTGTCTTTGTCAACAGTGGTTGCGGTCTTATCTGAAATGATGGCTGTAACATTGTACTTTGAAATGTAGGATGATGCATTGTCAATCGGCATTTTGGTTGAGCTTCCGCCGATAGATTCCATTTTGCTGTATGTAGGGAACAGTGTTGGATCCGGAGGCGAAGAACTGCTGTACGAAATTCCGTGCACCATGTCATTTACTCCAGCCATAGTCAAGAGCCAGAGCATGTTTGCAGATCCTGTCGCGAGAGCAGATTTTACGGGCCACTGAGTCGATACAACATAATCTCCTGTTGAACAGGTGTTGTAATGATAAACAGTGCATGTATCGCCGTTGATTATCTGCTGGACAAGAGTTTTGTCATCTTCAGTTATTTTTCCGTCATGGTTGGCATCAGCCAAAGGATGATCAGAGAAATTTTCCTTGCCTGCCAAAATATCATCAATGAGGTCAAGATCATTCTGGTCAATGGTGTAATTACCATCAGCATTGCCGAATACTCTCAGCTGAGAGTTGATCTCTACCTCACTGGATTTACTTTCATGAGTTATTAAAACGATTGCGCAAGCCGCCACAAGAACAACAGCAACTACTGCAACAACCGTAATTTTCATCTTATCCATACAATCACTTGGATGTAATATCCATTCGCGAAATAAGTGAGTGAATATATATTACTTTCTTCGTGCCAGTTTTAAAAATATCCTGTGAACTGCTGCAGCTGAGATATTATTTGCAGAGCTGAGATGCAACAAAATTATAGCATTTCCTGCTGACTGTCCGGATGTCTGTTTCAGCAGCAGCTGACTGGTAAAAACATAAAAAAGATAGAATTAAGATTTGTTTGCGCCCAGTTCGCGCAGATGCTGATACTGCCATTTTCTTTCTTCTTCAACTGCATCATTGGCGTTATCCTTCAAAGAATGATACAAGGATTTAACAGCATAAGTGGAAGCGTGTACGGCATGCTCTGCAACATGTGCAGTAGCTGCAGAATGACCTGCAGATCTGGCAGCCAATTCAGCAGACATATTTTCTAAGTCTCTTGCAGAAGCATGTGCATCAAAAGCAATCGAACGCGCTTCCGGCATTGGTATTTCACCGTCAGCCCATTTTCTTGCAGCTTCGATAGCCAGTCTTGGTCTTTTGTCTTCCGGACAGACACTCTCAAAATTTTTCAGTACGCGTTCAGCACAATCAGCTGCCCAGACGGCAAGAATTTTCTGATCCTGTTTGCATGCCAGCTTTTCAATGGAATTGAATAACTTTTCTGAGTCCGCAAACTTTGCTTTCATAAAGGCCTGTTAATGCATTTTATCTTAATAACTATTCCATCTGCAATGACTCGGTTTCGATATTTTCAAGAGTTTCATCAGTTCTTCCGACATTGATGTCCGGTACCGCAACAGAACCGTACGACTGATATCGTTTCAGGCAGTCTCTGGAACCTTTATAGCCGTCTCCGAATGCGTCTCCGAGAGAAGCGTATCCAAGTCTGTCAGCACCTCTGACGGCGGCTACTCCCGGACAAGTTGCTCTGTGAACTACCCCTGAAGAAACATCAGCAATGAATGGATAGGATGTAGGGAACAGTTTATCAAAACTGATATCGCTCCGGATAGTCAGAATGCCTGAAGAGACAGAAGTTCCTTTGACCAGAAATTCAGGCTGAAAGGGAAGGTCTGCAGAAAGTTTCCTCTCAAATATTGCTGTAATGTCAACCGGATCCATATTCAGAATCTTTTCTTCCAGACGGCTTCTGGCAACCTTCAAGATAAGATTTGGAAAGCTCCCGGGAGCATCGATGGAGAACGCGATCTTTGAGACTTTAGCGAAGAGTTTGTCATTCTCGGCATAAATTTTGACGATTGCATTGTTTACAACAGCCTTGGCGTCTGTATCCAGATCATAGATTGTCATGTCTTTGGAAGAAAATGGCTTAGGCATGCTGGCCACGGCGTGTATTTTCAGGTCCATATCGGCATCGTATATCTCCACATTATCAGTTATGCGCATTTTGGGCATTGCCGGTCGGATCTCGGCATGATAATCAACTTTAGCTCTGCTGCCTCCCCAGAACGGCCTTCTGATTCCGCTTACCTGTTTCAGCCAGGAAATAAAATCATTAGAATCAGATTCGATTTTTCCCTCTTCAACAATGGGAGAAACAAGATTTGGCCATATGTCTTTGAGCATATCGTTCAATGCGACTTCGGAAATAGATGCGGAAAGATCATTTTCTCCTGTGAAACTCTCCAAGTCTGTTTTAATGCCGAGCGAGCATTCATTAAGACACAGTGCTGCTGCAAGGCTGCCGTTGAATGAGGCCAGATAAGGAGCTGAGATGTTGAATTTAGGGCTCCCGGCCAGCATTGAGGCAGGCACCAGAACAGACAGGGACATATCGGCATCGAGGGAATCAAGATGCAGCAGCTTCTGCAGCGGAAGGGCATTTATAATAACATTCAGGATGGCAATGGCAATCGGTCCAGAACTTCTGCCCCAGAATTTAGCATCTTCTATGCTTATGTTTCTGACTTTAATCCCAGGACCTACAAGAATATCAAAATAAGCTACTGTATCAGCAGTGAGAATTCCTGAAGTTATGTGCAAAGCCAGCCTGAGACCGGCCTTGCCTTTTCTAAGCTCAACATATGGAGGTTCAGACAGTGAGATTGTATAGGGCACATTAAAACTTCTGAATCTGGCAGTGCCCTTGAATGAAGTAAAATATGATGAGTGAAACGCAGAAGACGCCATAGAGTTAAGCGTCTTCTCGTTTGCTTCCAGAACTAAATCGTACCCATGAGTGTCATAACTCATGTGATGAAATAGTAGAGCTTGTAGCCTTTAAGACCTTCCTATCTCAAGCATCCTGCGGAGAGGTTCCCTGGCTCTTGCGGCAATCTCCTCATCTACAACTATTTCTGGAGCCATGTTTTCAAGAGCGCTGATTATGTTGTCCAGAGTGATCAGTTTCATTGTCGGGCAGACTGCTCCCTTTACAGGATAGAATGTTTTGTCCGGCACTTCCTTGGTAAGGCGGTGTATCATATCCGTTTCTGTACCAACTATGAATTCAGTCTTGTCAGAAGATCTGGCGGCAGAAATCATTCCTTCAGTGGAGCAGACAAAGTCAGCAATGTCTATAACTTCCGGAGGGCATTCTGGATGTGCCAATATAACTGCATCTGGATGCTCTTTTTTGAGCGCCTCTATCTTTTCTTTCGTGATGGAGTCGTGTGTGGGACAGTAACCAGGCCACATTATGATGCCTTTGTCCGTCTCTCTTTGAGAGCATGAAGCCAGGTTTTCATCGGGAATGAAAATAACGATATCTGACTCCAGACTGTCAATGACTTTAACCGCGTTGGAAGATGTGCAGCATACATCTGCTTCAGCTTTGCATTCGGCAGAAGTGTTCACATAGGCAACTACATCAGCCTTTGGAAAATCCTTTTTCAGCATTTTGATTCCATCGACTGTGCACATCGCAGCCATCGGGCATTTTGCCATTGGTTCCGGGTGAAGAACCACTTTGTCTGGATTTAGAATTTTGGCACTCTCTGCCATAAAATCTACGCCGCAGAAAACAATCACATCCGCATCGGTTTTCGATGCCTGAAGCGCAAGGCCTAAGGAGTCGCCTACATAGTCAGCGATGTCTTGTATTTCCGGTACCTGATAGTTATGGGCTAGGATTACGGCATTCCTCTCCCGTTTTAATTCCTCAATTCTTTCCTGAGGCCGCATAGCTACGTGATATTTTAATGCATATAAAAGGTTAGTATGCAGACGGCAAATTTAGTATATGCGGAGGGTATGCTCAGATGGTCAAATGTCTCCTTCTAGAGAAGAAAAAGTGGCAGAATACTTTAACTGCAGCATCAGAGAGCGTGCCGTATTCGAAGCCGGCATCAAACTGGCAGCCGTATATCATCAGTTTATAGGAACCCCTATCAGCGCCTCTAATGCTGAAAGCCTTGAACGAGCTATTGAAGAAGGTGTTAAAGTCCAGCCTTTTGTGGAAGATGTGAAGGTATCAGTAGACCGCAGCAGGCTGAGAGAAAAGAAAAACGAATATGACTATCAGTCTCTTACAGGAGAAATGCTTGACGTCCTTGTAAAAATAAAGATTAAAAACATCAGGGTGACTTCGAGAATGAGATACATCAAAGATGTGAGATACCCTCTGATGTATGTAGAGGAGATTTCAGAAGATTGAGTATTCTCAGTCTCTGCATAGATCTAGATACACAACTGAATTCTTCTCAAGTTTATTCAGAGCCGGAGTACAGCGCTGTTTCTGCTGCCGGCCTAACACACATATCTAGTACCTGCTCAGACAGATTTTCAATAGATAGGACTCTGCTAAAAAAAGAATTAAGAGAGACTGGGTCTCTCAGATTTTAACTTAAATTTTGAAATAAGTTCTAACTTTAGGTGTAGCTAAGTAGCAGATAACGATTACATCTATCACTGCAGGAACTATGTTTGCGTTAATGCCTTCAGATTCGATCATCGTATATGCTGCCATTATGATATCTAAGATAGAGAATATAAGACCGAGGTACCAGAACACTTTTATTCCATTCCACAGTCCATAGATAACGATCAGCATAAGTATTGAAACAATCACAGAACCAACTATGTCTGGATTTGCACCAGTATCGATGATCTGCCAAATTCCACCTGCTAATCCTACTATGCCTATAATCGCGAACAATACGCAGATAATAGTTATCATCAATGGTCTTTTTGCCATGACGGGGTATTCTGATATAGTAGTATATTAACAAGACCACGAAATAACAATAAATAGATTTTTGATATATATACTGGCATATTACGAAAATTAATTTCATTAATATTTAATAGAACGAAAAATATGTCAGTGCTTCTGAGAAACAATTTAAGATGTAAATCAGTTAATTATTTACTCCACTTAAGAACTAAGTGAACTTCGAAAGGACTGTAAAAATGAGAATTGAATTTAAAAAAGTAACAGAAAAAAATATCGAGGACATCTTGAAGCTCAAGGTAAAGGACAATCAAAAGACATTTATTGAAAGTGTCCCGGAATGTTTAAAAGAAGCTGCAGAAAAATCATGCTGGAGACCTGTAGGAATTTACGATGAAGATATTCTGATTGGCTTTGCCATGTACTGTTTCTGGAAGGAAGACCAGCATGTCTGGATGGATAGGTTTTTGATCGCCTCCGAATTTCAAGGAAAGGGATACGGCTCTGCAGTATTCCCGCAGCTGCTGAAGAAGATTGAAAGCGAGTATCAATGCAGCGAGATCTATCTGAGTGTATTCAAAGACAATACAGCTGCCATTAATCTTTACGAAAAAAATGGATTTCGCTTCAACGGTGAAAAAGATATCAAAGGCGAAGATGTGATGGTTTTGAATCTCAGACGGTCTGTCGTACTATAATTTATTTTAATTGGACATATGAAGAGTTTATCATCTATGTGGAATACATATAGTCATTACGAGAATGTATTATATTGCAGAAAATTGAGGGCATAAGCTGCTCTCGAATGCAAAAACATAATAAGAAAGATGAGCATATCGCTGGAGCCTGAAGTAGGACACCTCTTCCAGAGCGTTTTGGTGAAAATATGGAGACAATCGCGAAAATCGGTATCACTGGACTGCCCGGTGCAGGGAAAACATACGCTGTACGTAAAGTAGTGGAAATGTTGGAAGCCGAAGATCTGGTTGTCGGAGGAATGATGACCGAACCCATAATCGAAGACGGTAAAAAAACGGGTTTTGCGATCGTGGACTGGATGAATAAACAGCAGGGCATCTTTGCTCATGCAGATATCAATTCAAAGTACATGATAGGCAAATTCGGCATTGACCTGAAAGCCCTTGAAGACGTCGGCGTAAAGGCATTGATGAAAGCTTCAGAAGAAGCAGATGTGATTGTGATTGATGAGGTTGGAAGAGTAGAGGTGGAGTCTCCAGCATTCATCGACACAGTAAAGTACTGCTTAGACTTGGAAAAGCCGATTCTGCTGACTTTGCATAAGAAATCCAGAAACCCCCTGCTTCAAGACATCAGAAGAAGAGATGACGTGAGAATCCTTGAAGTCACGCCGATCAACAGAAACCTTCTGCCGTATAAAATAATGAAATTAATGAAAGGAGAACTTCTTTGAATTTTCCAGAAGACTCTGTCGTAAGCCGGGAAGGTGCGACAGAGATTGTAATTCCTTCTGTGCATTCCGTTCATGGTCCCGGGAAACGCATAGGGAGAGTATTTTTCAATGGCCAGATGGCATTCAACAGAGATGTTTCTGTGATGTTTATGGCAGCAAGCACTGAAAGCAGAAGCATGCTTGACGCTATGGCAGGAACCGGAGTAAGGTCAGCAAGGATAGCTCATGAAGCCAGGCCGGATCTGGAAATTGCAGCCAATGACAAGGATCCTGAAAGCTGCGTATACATCGATGCGAATTCTGAATTGAATAACGCCAACATAGAATCAATAGCAGACGATCTGAGAAGAACCTTGGCAAAAAGAGTCTTTGACTATGTCGACTTAGATCCTTTTGGAAGCCCTGTACATTTTATACCCTCAGTCATCCAGGGATTAAAGAGGCACGGCATTGCCGGCATAACTGCTACAGACACGGCGCCTCTGGCTGGAACTTATCCTAAAAAATGCATCAGGAGATATGGGGCCGTCTCGGCAAGATCGCCTTTTGGACATGAAACCGGCCTGAGAATATTGATAGGACACATTGTAAAAGAAGCCGCTAAAGAGGACAGGGGTTTAGAATGTGTGCTTTCTTTCTATGCAGACCATTATCTCAGAACATTTGTAAGGATGACAGAGGGAGGGTCTGAAGCGGATAAGGCGCTTGCCCAGCTTGGGTACATAGACTATGATCCTCTGACGGCAAGAAGGACTGTCTCAGAAGAAAGAAGCTCTAAGAAGTCAATAGGCCCTCTGTGGACAGGACCGATTCATGACAAAGAGTTCTTAGGCAGAATGGAAGCAGACGAAAATCTGGAAACCAGAAACCGCTGCAGCAAGTATCTGGATCTCTGGAGGAACGAATTAGATATGCCGTATTTTTATGAAAATGATGAGCTGGCTTCACTGCTGAAAAGGTCACCTCACAGAATGGATGATCTTCTTGAAGCATTGAATGACGCCGGAAAATGCTCAAAGACTCATTTTTCTCCTACCGGATTCAAAACGGATCTGGAACTTGAAGAACTCACAGATATATACAGCAGATTATAAGCTATATCTGCAGTGGTCTGTTAAAATTATTAAATATAATTATTTTAAACAAAATGCATCCTGTTTTAGAGGCGTGCGGCTTAAAGGTTCCATGGCATCACATACGCCTAGAAAATATAACATGAAAATAGGAGTTACGAAAGAAGTTTTGGATACCGTGGATATGAGAATCAAGAAAATCGGATTCAAAAACAGAACAGACCTGCTGTATTTTTTATTAATGAACTATCTGAAAGAAGCAGCACATGAGGATTTGGTAAATAGAGAAATCGCTCTGCTAAGCCGCAAAGAAAAACAGCAGAATGAATTAAAATAAAGGCAGCCAGAGAGATGTTGCCCAGGTCTGTACACAGAAGATATGGCAGTTGCATACCATCAGAGATATAACTGCCGGAGCAGAGCCTGTAATCAAGATAGGTTCTGCTCCAAATAATTCATTCTGCTGCCCGTTGTTCAATGGCAGGATGCAGCAGAATTCAAAGAATAAAGTTCAAATTTTTATTAAACTAGTGCCGGCACTGAACATATGTTCAAAAATGAAAAGTGCACAGTCGCTGCACCGAGAATTCATGAAGAACGCGGTTTATCATCATTCTGATAAATTCTTTTGAAAATTCCAGAATGCTTTGATCATCAAACTATTGATAATCTCCTGCGTTTATGATCGCCCCCTTTCATTCGAATCTGATGAAGATTGGCTCTGAGTAGGTATATAAAAGCAGTTTAAGATCCAAATCTACGCAATATATTAAAATAGCGAGTAATAATGTCAAGAGCGATTTCATGCCAACTCTCGCGGTTATAGGCTCGCAATGGGGAGACGAAGGAAAAGGAAAGATTACAGATTACCTTGCCGAAGGTGCAAACATTGTTGTCCGTTATCAAGGCGGTGCAAACGCTGGACATACAATAAAGATAGATGATGAAGTATTCGCACTTCATCTTCTGCCGTCAGGCATACTCAGGAAAGATGTAACAGCTGTTATCGGAAACGGAATGGTCCTTGACCTAGATCGTCTGGAAGAAGAGTTTGAGTCACTTAAAGAGAAGGGAATAACAGGATATGACCTCAGAATCTCTGACAGAGTCAACATCGTCCTTCCATATCACCGCACTCTTGACGGTGCAGAGGAGAGATCCAGAGGTGCCAAGGGTGTAGGAACCACAGGCCGCGGAATAGGCCCGTGTTATGCTGACAAGATTTCTAGGGAAGGCATCAGAATGGGAGACCTTCTGGATGAAGAGTTCCTCAGAAGCAGAATTGATATGATACTGCCTATAAAGGAGAAGTTTGCAGCTACTCTCGGCGAAGATCTAGACATTAAAAAAGAAGCTTTGATCTCCAAACTTTTAGCATACGGCAAAAAGTATGAAGACAGCATCTGTGATGTTTCAGTTTTGATTAACGATGCGATTAAAGAAGGAAAGAAGGTAATGTTTGAAGGTGCCCAGGGAACTATGCTTGACGTAGACTACGGTACCTACCCATTCGTTACATCTTCCAACTGTACATCTGCCGGAATCTGCACTGGAGTGGGTGTTCCACCGTCTGCAGTTCAGGAAGTTGTCGGAGTCGTGAAAGCGTACACCACAAGAGTTGGATCCGGTCCGTTTGTGACAGAGCTGCATGATGAAACTGGAGAAATGCTGCTCAAGAACGGCGGAGAGTTCGGTACAACCACCGGCAGAGCAAGAAGATGCGGCTGGCTGGATCTGGTTGTCGTGAGACATGCGGTGCGCCTGAACGGCCTTACATCAATTGCACTCACTAAGCTCGATGTCCTTAACGGAATTAAAGAGATTAAAGTCTGTACGGCATATGAAATCGATGGAGAAGAGGTAAAGAACTTCCCCGGAAATCCGCGGAAGCTTGAGAATGCCAAGCCGATATATGACACCCTCGAGGGCTGGGAAGGCTGGACAGAGGAAACTTCAAAGGTCTGCAAACGCGGCTACGATGCCCTTCCAGAAAAGATGAAAGAATACATTTCATACATAGAGAAAGACACCGGCGTTCCTGTCGGAATCATCTCAGTCGGAAAAGGCAGAAACGAAACAATAGACAGAAGAGAAAACAAGTGGTAACCACCACTTACTTCCATATTTTTTTCTGCTTCCCTGACAGAAGTCGGGAAAGCTTAATACAATTCAGCATATGATGTAACATGGTCAATATGCCGGAACTTAACGTTACATTCAATTCTTCAACAGCATCGGTTGATGTATGGGACGGCTTCAGCACTGCGGAAGTTAAGCCCAAAGGAGATATTTACTCAGTATCAAAGGCTTCAGAACTCGCCTGGATTGCTGAACAGGTTAATTCCGGCAACAATTTCTCAGGCAGAACCGTCAGACTCATGTCCAATATAGATCTGGGAGATAAGATCTGGAAACCCATAGGAAGTGAAAACAACAGATTTGACGGCCTGTTTGACGGGCAGACCAATTCGGTGATGAACGTCCGCACTCAGAATTCTATATATGCAGGTCTGTTTGGAGCGGTAGACGACAACGGCAGGATTGTAAAGCTGGGAATGAAAGGGACGTTTAAGATTGTTTCAGACTCAGAAGTTTACGCAGGAGCGATAACTGGAGTAAACCACGGCACAATCGAGGACTGCTTCAATGCCTGCAGTATTTTTACAGACATCAAATCAGAAGAAAACTCATCCGTGGGCGGTATTGCAGGAGTTAATTTCAAAATGATCTCCAACTGTTTCAACGATGCTGATATGATATCATCATCCCAAGCTGTTCAGATGGGAGGACTTGCAGGCGTGAACAACGGCATTATTGAAGAGTGCTATAACGAAGGAAAAGTATCTTCTCAGATACAGGAAGGAAATCTGCCTGCGGGTGTAAGCATCTATTCCGGGGGAATATCTGGAATCAGTCATGGATTCATAGGAAAATGTTACAACGAGGGCATTGTTGAATCTTCGCTCACTTCAGCAGAGACCGATTATGCAGAGCTGTTCGCAGGAGGGATCTGCGGCTGGAGCGACGGTCATCTGAATGACTGTTACAATCTGAAAGGAGTTAAAGCAGTCATCAACATTGAATCCGAAAAAGAAATGCTGACTGCTAACGCTTATGCAGGTGGTATAAGCGGCTGGAATTCCGGAATAATTGAAAAATGCTACAATGAGAATGAAGTGCGCTCTGTATCAAGATTAAGCAAGAGCGGGGCTGAAGAGTCATATTCAGGCGGCATAGTCGGAATCAATTTAGGAAACGTTCATCAAAGCCGCAATATGGGAAAGGCTTATGCAGAGTCTTCAACAGACACGAATGCACATGTTCACAGCATTACCGGAAAGAATGACGGCAGCATAACAGATTCATTCTGATCTGCAGGTGTTTACGTGGCAAATGAAGAAAAGAAAGATTTCAATGCCATGCTGCGTAAGAATACGGATATGCCAAAAACGCAGATTGTTACGGATGAAAGCATTATCAAAAGATACGGCGGAGAACGAATGTTCTTCGCTCCACCGCTGGCTTACGATGAACTCATGAAAAAGGTACCTCATGGAAAGGTTGTAACTGCAGAAAAAATCAGAGAATATCTCGCAGAAAAGAATTGTGCAGATTTTACAGATCCCATGACGGCTGGACTATTCATATCGATTGCAGCATGGGCAAGTCATCAGAGAGAAGAAAATATAACTCCATATTGGAGAACATTAAAGACTGACGGCGAACTTAATGCAAAATATCCCGGCGGCATTGAAGCCCAGAAAAAGATGCTTGAAGAAGAAGGGCATGTTATCATTCAGAAAGGCAGAAAAAACATCAGATTCTTTGTAAAGGACTGTGAAAATGTCTTATTTGATCTGCATTAGTCAAACCTTGTAAAATTGTTTTTATAAAAAAAGCAGACTGGGGAGGTCTGCATTTAAAATTCGCATCCCAGAGGTACTGGACATATGTATTTTGAGGAATTCTGCGGGATGATCATAGGAACTCCGCGGTGATCGATGATCTCCACATCGATGTCATACACTTTTCTTATCAGATCTTCTGTGATAATTTCAGGGCCGCCGTAAGCTAGTATTCTGCCTTCATTGATGAACATGAATTTATCAGAATAATGAGCAGCCAGATTGATGTCGTGCATAGTCATCAGGGTGCATATTCCTCTGGATCTGACAACCTTTTCAATCATCTGCATAGTCTTATGCTGGTTTGCGATATCAAGATTATTTGTCGGTTCATCCAGAATTAAAACTTTAGGCTCCTGCACGATGGCTCTGGCGATGTGCACTTTCTGAAACTCTCCGCCGCTGATATTTGTAATGTACTTCAGGGACAACGGGGCGAGGCCCATGCCGTTAATCACTTCACTCACTTTTTTAAGATCCTCTCTGGTGGCATTCAATTCAAAATAAGGTTTTCTTCCCAGTAAAACAGAATCATATACAGTCATCAGGGATTTTGGCACAAACTGCGGCACGTATCCAATGTTCTTTGACATTTCTTTTCCAGATAGTTTCAAAACATCGGTGCCGTTGATAAGCACCTTACCTGTCTGAGGCTTGTGGACATTGCACAGACATTTGAGAAGTGTCGTTTTTCCTACCCCGTTAGGACCTAGGATTGAGACAATATTGTTCTCTTTGGCATCAAAAGATACGTCAGACAGTACTTTTTCGCTGCCGTATGAGAAATTAAGATCTTCAACATGAAGCATTTTTCTTATACCCCCTGATTAAAACATACAGGAACAAAGGACCTCCTATTGCAGAAGTGATTATGCCTACCGGGATTACTTTGTCAAATGCATAATGGCTGATTATGTGGGAAATCATCATGATGATGGAACCAATCAGCATGGAACCTATGAGGAGATATCTGTTATCGTTGCCTATCACCCTCTTCACTATATGCGGAGCTGCAAGTCCGATGAAACCAATTACTCCCATGTAAGAGACTGTAACAGCGGTGATGACTGCAGAGACTGTAAGGCCCATAAGCCTGGTTCTTGAAATATTCAGGCCCAGTCCTCTTGCAACCTCTTCTCCTGCCTCCATTGCATTATAATCCCAGCGCTTCCAAAGAAAGTATATTATTCCAATTAAACTTACAAAAAATATTATTTTTAGACCATCCCAGTTAACTTTGTCAAGGCTTCCAAACTGCCAGAATACAATTGAGGAAAGCGCTACATCATCTGCGATATACTGTGTAAATGCCAGAGCGGCAGAGAATATGGCACTGATGGCCATTCCTGCCAGCACAAGACTTTCCGGAGAAGCACTGGTGAACTTAGAAAGCACTATGATCAGACCCGTGGCTGCCATAGAAAACACGAATGCACAGATTGTTACGATGGCAGGGTTGTTTATGACAGGATAAGCAGGAGAAGAACCTGCTATTATTATTCCGCCGTTTAGTACCAATATGCCGATCGCTGCACCGAAAGCTGAAGCATTAGACAGACCAAGTGTGAAGGGAGAAGCCAGAGGATTTCTGAGAATACTCTGCATTACAGCTCCTGAAATCCCCAGAGCACAGCCTGCCAGAATAGCAGCGGCAATTCTGGGGAGACGAAGATCCCAGACGACATCATCTTTCCAGGCACCACCTTTATTGAAAATGCTGCTGAAGATTTCAGAATAAGAAAGACTGGTGTCTCCGAGTCCTAACGTAACAACAATCAGAACAATCAGCAGCACCAGCATCGATACTAAGAATAAAATTTTTCGATAAGTGTATTTCAGGTAGCCTTCCGTGACGGCATCGACCTCAGTCTCTCTGCTGAGATCCAGCACCTTTTCTTTTTTTAAAGAAGAAAAAATTGAAAGGTGTTTGTCATCAGCCAAGATACCACCTTACGCTACACTGAATGTGTATCCGCCGGCGTTCTTCACAATTTCTACCTGGCTGAACAGAGGCAGCTCTACTCCGTTCTTTGATGATTTTTCATTAAAGAACTGTGACATGTCGCTGATGACTGAGGATCCGTCTGAACCATAGAAGAATTCAAAGATCTCATTCATCTTGTTCATCACATCTTTCTGACTCATAGAATCATAAAGAAGGTAGCTTATGTAGAACGAGCCCACCAATGAAACATCCCAGTTGCAGCCGTCCCACACGATCGGCAGGACAGTATACATTGAAATGTCATTGGATGGGTCGGCATCGTTGTTCACGCCGTAGATGTAGTCCATAACCAGCTGGCTGGAGTTATTGCCAATGATTTTATCGGAGGAGGAGGGATCGATTAACATCATGGTCATGTTCAGTTTGGCAACGGTTTCCACATCCAGTTCTACTTTTGTATCTTTACTTTGATTGTACACATTGCTTACGCCGTTAACTTCCAGAGGTGCGTAGAATGGGAATGTAACATTCAGAGGGTTTGAACCGCTGATTGTAAGACCGGAGGTTATTATTTTTTCGTCCGTAGTTCCAATCATTGATTTCAACTCCTGAAGATACTTGTTGAATCCGCTGATGAGTTCTTTAGCTCTGTCAGTTTCTTTCAGAACTATTCCCAGCTGGGTGATCTGCTGTGTAAAATCATCATTAAGCTTATAAGTCGCAGGATCCCAGTAAGCAGCACTGGTGCTCATGGATTTGAGTACAAAAACAGGCACGGCCTTTGCCAGAATATTTACCATATCTGCATAGTTGGCATACACGTTTCCTCCGACAATTACCAGACTCGGCTGGAGATTTGCCACTCTTTCAACATCTTCAGAGGTGATGGCGTTGTCAGAATGTACTTTTGTCAGCTTATCATAGTCGTATGCGTATGAGTATGCTCTGCCGTTTTTGTTGTCAGTGACATCTCCGTCATCGACTTCGATAACTTTTTCATTTAAATTAAAATATGAAACAAATCTAAGCGGATCCACGCTTCCAAAGGTTACAATCCCACGGTCCAGATTGTCCGGTATCTCTACACTTCTGCCGGCCATATCCTTAACAGTATCTGACGATTCATTTCCTTTGACATCGTCAGAGTTCCAGGTGAATACAATTGCAGCTCCCGCCACAACTATGATTGCAACCAAACATACAGCTACAAGTTTAGTTTTCATCTGATGTGTATAATTAACCTCCTAGTATATGAGTATTACTTTTTTAAATAAAGTAACATTAAGTTTATCTGGAGAAGATGTATTCTGTAAAACATGGATGAAAAACTGTGGGGAGAATGTATCAAATTTCACGGCCACGCCTGTCCCGGGCTTGCTTTCGGCTACAAAGCTTCCGCAACCGCTGCAGAGATTCTCGGAATTCCGCTGGAGAAAGCCGGAGACGAGGAAATCGTATGCATTTCAGAAAACGATGCCTGCGGCGTAGACTGCATTCAGTACCTGCTTTCCTGCACCATCGGAAAAGGCAACCTGCTGCTCAGGATTACAGGAAAACCAGCGTACACATTCTTCAGAAGAGACAGTGGAAAAGGAATAAGGCTTATTGTCAAGAACTTTGACAAAGAATCATACAGCAGAGAAGAACTTATTCAGCATATTCTAGACAGTCCTGCAGAAGATATCTTTGAGATGAGCGAGCCCAGATCAGAAATGCCTGAGAAAGCAAGAATGTTTCAGAGTGTAGTATGCGAATGCTGCGGAGAAGCCGCGAGGGAAGACAAGATCAGGCTGCAGGATGGAAAGAAAGTCTGCCTGGACTGCTTTGAAAGCTACGAACGATTCTTCCTGTGATATTAGCACACTTATGAAATCCAGACAGTCATTTTTCTAAGGTTTGTGCATTAAACGCATAAACTGATTGAAAAATGTTATGATCTGGCATTCAAAGCAGATGATGACATTCGAGAATTTATTTACATTTCATAAATAATATTGTATATACAAAAATTTTGATAAGTATCGTAATTACAATTAAATTATAATATTGAACAGACTAACTTTTTTTCAAGTCTATCGGGACACTTGATCAAATAAATATAAATAGTTAAGCTAGATTAAGTAAGTTGACTTAACTACTTGCGAGATGGATAAATGAGTTTAGAAGATTCAATGGATCGGTTCTGGTATGAAATCACTGTGAACCAGCTGCGCAATCAACAGGGTAAATGCATGAAAGACATATCGTTCAACACCAGCATGTATCTTGACCTGGTTAAATTCAGGGGCACAGCTACAGTCAGTTCCATTGCTGAAGATCTCGACATCTCCAAAGCTGCGGTAACTATGAAAGTTAACGAGCTGGTTAAGCAGGGCCTGGTAAAGAAAATACAGAGCGAAGAGGATAAGCGCATCAATCATCTTGAAGTTACAGGAATTGCATCCGAAGACTACGAGATTTACTACAGGCCCTTGAGATATGCAATAGAGACGATCGAAAAGAAATATACACAAGAAAAAATAGATGTGTTCTGTGAAGTTCTGGAAACACTCAATGACTGCTTCCAGAACTGCAACAAGACGCATTCAGAGGAGTTATGACCAACCCGCTTTCAAAAGATTTTAATTACAAATCATTGTTGATGTTTGCCCTGCCTACAGCAATAATGATGGTTGTCGTTTCACTGTACACCATAGTAGACGGCATATTCATAGCAAGATATGTGGGCTCAAATGCTCTCGCTTCAATTAACATAGTCAGTCCGTTCTACTCAGCAATCCTGGCCATAGGAGTAATGCTGGGTACGGGAGGAAGCGCCATAATCGCCAAGAGAATGGGAGAAGGAGTTATCGAAAAAGCAAGAAAGAACTTCTCCATGATAGTTCTGACAGGCTTCATTGCAGGCGTAGTCATATCCGTAGTCGGACTAGTCTTCCTTGATCCCCTGATATATCTGCTGGGTTCAAGCGACTTGCTGTTTGGATACTGTAAAGACTATCTGCAGATCCTGCTGGTCTTCATGCCTGCATTTATCTTGCAGGTGATGTTTCAGACCCTCTTCGTAACCGCCGGCAAACCTAAGTTAGGTCTAACCCTAATAGTAGGAGCAGGAGTTCTGAATATCATTCTGGACTATGTCTTCATTGTCGTCATGGAACTGGGAGTAGCAGGTGCAGCCCTCGGAACTTCAGTCGGATTCATGCTGCCTGCAGTAGTGGGCGTAGGATATTTCCTGACTAAAAGGAATAATCTGCACTTCACTAAACCTGATGCCGACTGGCGTGCACTGAGCAAAACATGCACCAACGGCTCATCAGAAATGGTGACCAACCTGGCAAACGGAATAATGGTGTTCCTCTTCAACTATCAGATGATGAAGTACGTGGGAGAAGACGGCGTGGCTGCTATCACTACAGTCCTGTACGCGCAATTCATCTTCACGGCAATATACTTCGGATTCTCTACAGGAGTGGCGCCCATTCTGAGTTACAACTATGGCAGCGGCAACACTGAACGCTTGAGAAAGGTATTCAAGATGAGCATTACGACAATTGTCATACTGTCGGTAAGCGCATTCGTTCTGGCAATGATACTTGCTCCTACGATTACGAACATCTTCCTTCAGGAAGGAACCTATGCTCACGATTTGGCGATAAGCGGATTTTACATATTCGCTGTAGAGTTCCTGTTCTGCGGAGTGAATGTTTACGCTAGTGCATTCTTCACTGCCCTTTCAAACGGAAAGGTATCAGCATTCATATCGCTGATGAGAACATTCGTGTTCATCGCCATTGCAGTCCTTGTGCTTCCAATATACATGGGACTGGACGGCGTCTGGATAGCAGTGCCCCTGGCAGAGTTCCTGACAATCTGGATATCGATATATCTGATAAAGAGCAGCGGATATACAAGAGCGCCAAAAACACAAACTGTTTCCAGCTGATTTAAACCGCAGCCCCGGAGCGGGGCTGCTCATATTCACATCCGTGTTTTTCTAAATAGAATTTCATTCTTCCATGCTGAAGTGCATTTGTTAAAAAAAATAAACTGCAGTCAAAAAAAGATCTGGATTCGTCAAAAGTTTAATGTTGCCAGCAGGCATCATTCGAATGGTAATGGAGAATGGAAGAATTTACACTTAAAGCAGATGACGGCTTGGATTTATCAATAGCCCTCTTTGAAATAGAAAATCCTGCGGCAATCGTTCAGATAATTCATGGAATGAAGGAGCACAAGGAGAGATATTACGATTTTATACATTTTTTAAATGAAACCGGTTTCAGCGTGGTTATCTCAGACAACAGGGGCCATGGAAAATCACTGAATGATAAATTTCCCCTGGGACACATGGAAGGATGCGATCAGATCATCAAAGATCAATATCTGATTACAAAATACATGAAAGAAAGATATCCTGGAAAGAAACTGTATTTGATAGGACACTCTTTCGGATCTCTGCTGGCAAGATGTTATTTACAGCAGCATGATGATGAAATAGACAAACTTGTCCTGAGCGGCACTGTAGGATATATAAAGTTCATAAATTCTGGAAAGAGGCTGGGAAAGATCATTTCATTCTTCAAAGGAAGCGACGGCCACAGCAAAATCCTGCAGAATACAGTCGATGGAGACGATGATACCTGGATCTGCTCAGACCCGGAAGTCATGGAAGCCTACAGAAATGATAGGTTATGCAGCGGCTACAAGTATACCAACAGCGCCAATGTGACAGTTATTGAAGGAGTGGCGCAGCTTCATGATTATAACAAGTATCAATGCAGAAATCCAGATTTGAAAATTCTCAGCATATCCGGAGAAGAGGATCCGGTCACCAAAGGAGAAGAGGGTCTGGAAGATTCAATGGAATCGCTGAGAAAGATAGGCTACAAAAATATCACAAAAATTGTGTATCCAAAGATGAAACATGAAGTTCTGAATGAAATAGGAAAAGAAAAGGTATACGAGGATGTTAAGAACTTTCTTTTATAATGTTGACTATTGCAGCATGAGGAATGACTATGGAACTGATTGAAGCAATTGAGAAGAGACACTCTGTGAGAAGTTACACAGACAAAAAGATCGAAGGAGAAGTACTGTCAGAACTTCATGCTGAAGTTGCATCCTGCAATAAAGAGAGCGGTCTGCATATCCAGCTTGTTACTGATGACCCGGAAGCATTCAGCGGTTTCAAAGCTCATTACGGGAAATTCAGCAATGTGAAGAACTACATAGGCCTGATCGGAAAGAAAGAAGAGGGCTTGGATGAAAAGATAGGGTACTATGGAGAAAGGATTGTTCTAAAGGCGCAACAACTGGGACTGAATACATGCTGGGTAGCTTTGACATACAGCAAGAGAAAAAGCAAATGTGTTATCGAAAAAGGAGAAAAACAAGTCTGCGTGATAGCTCTCGGATACGGTGCAACTGAGGGAGTTCCTCATAAAAGCAAGCCTTTCGATTCATTGTGTAAAATTGAGAATGACGAAACACCAGAGTGGTTCAAAAACGGCATGGATGCCGCCATGCTTGCTCCTACGGCAATCAATCAGCAGAAATTCCGCTTCACTCTTTCGGGAAACTCTGTAAATGCCGAGTCGATGGGAGGCCCTTACTCAAAGGTCGACTTGGGAATAGTGAAGTATCACTTTGAAGCAGGCGCAGGCACTGACAACTTTAAATGGGGCAGTCTTGACATTTAATGTCACTCTTCCATAAGGAAGTCAATGAGATATTGACTCCTTATTCCACCATAATCTTATCGAGTGAAATTTTTTCTTAATTATTAGTTAGAGAATTCAATGTCTGATAGAGTTTCTTTGAATCAGATTAAGAAGTTTGCAGCGTACTACAGAAAGATATCATGAATTCTGAAAAATTGCAATATGATAAAAAATATGGACTGTTCAAAGAACAGCCCGGTCGTAGCCCTTTTCACCAAACGGCTTGGTAGCATCAATGGCAACTTTAGAAGTCGTGCCGTGAGCGCTGGGATCCAGAGAGGAACCGGCGGCATTGTTCACTACCAGAAGAGATCTTGAGGCCTGGAATCTTGTAGCTTCTGCCCATTCCACTTCTCTGTCGTTAAAGATGTCTATATCTGCATCAACAACAGTCACTTTTTTCATAGATGGATGGCCTGAAAAAGCAGCCATGGCGGCATTCATTCCATCGCCTTCTTTGTTCTTGGTGATTGAAACCACGCCGTGAAGCCAGCAGCAGCCCCCTTCAGTGAGGCGTACTGCATGAACATTCGGCACCACCTGATTCACAGTGCGGTAGATTATCGGTTCTCTAGGCAGACCCATGAGCATATAGTGCTCATAACCTCCCGGAAGAAGAAGATGAAAGATTGGATCATTTCTCATGTACAGTTTATCCACTTTAAATATCGGAGCAGGCCTGATTGAATCGTATGTACCGGTAATGTCCATGAAAGGTCCTTCTTCAACCATTTCAGAGGTAATACGGCCTTCAAAGACTATTTCCGCTTCGGCGGGAACCTTCAGACCGCCGTCAAGTTCAGCAAGAGCAAGCGGTTTGCCGGTGGCCTTTTTCTCCAATGCAGAAGCAATGTTCATCTCATCAGCCATGTAATCAGTAGATGTGGCGGCGGCAAGGAGAACAGACGGGGATAACCCCATCGAAAATGCTACAGGCAGATCTTCTCCCTTTGCCTGAGCTTTCTTCCACATCGTATAAAGATGGCGGGGAACTAAGCGTAACGCAAATGAGCTCTTGTCATAAAGCATCATTCTGTGAAATGATACGTTCTTTTTTCCTTCGTATTCAGCAGCAGCTACTGCAGAGGTTATGTACCGTCCTGCATCATTGGGAAAATATTTCGGAATCGGAAGCTTCGTCAGATCGAATTCCGTCAATACCTGATCCCTGAAAGGGACATCAGAAGCTAATGTAGTCTCCTGAGGAGAAGCCATGGCATCCAGAATGTAGCGCACCAGGTTCTCTTTTGTTGTACCAAGTGCTTCGGCGATTCTCCCTCTGTCGCTCCAGACATTTCCTGCAGCCCTCATTCCAGACAGATTTGTGAAGGATACTGGAAGCTCCTGATCCTGAGACAGGATTCTAGAGACTTCATATTCTAAAGGTACATCCTCATTAATCACGCGCATGCCGCTCATCTGCGCCAAGAGATCTCTAAATGCCATAGTGGTCTAGATGCAATGTATGATAATAACGATTGCGGAGCTTTCATACATAAAAGATAAGAATATGGCCGTTCTACCGAGACTTCAATGTCCGCAGATTTAAGAGAAATCGTGAGAAAATATGCATTGCAGAACGCGGCACTGCATAAAGGCAGCGCGAACCCGAAAGCAGTTGTAGGAAAAGTAATGGGAGAAGTTCCTGAACTCCGCTCCCGTTCAAAAGAAGTTTCAGCTGCAGCGGAAGAAATCTGCGCTGAACTCTGCGGAATGGATCTTGATGACATTATAACAGAGACGGAGAGCATCAACCCAGATCTGCTGAAGAAGACCAAGAGCGAAAAGAAAGACGTGATGATAGATCTGCCTAATACAGAAAACGGCGTAGTCATGCGTATGGCTCCCGGTCCTTCAGGCCCCCTGCACATCGGACATACGAGAGTCGCCATCATCAACGATTACTATGTCAAGAAATACAAGGGTAAATACATCAACCGCCTGGAAGATACCAACCCGGAAAAAATTGATCCAGATGCTTACAAGATGATCCCGGAGGACCTGGAATGGCTGGGCGTGCATGTGGATGAGACTGTGATTCAAAGCGACCGCTTTGAAATCTATTATGACATTGCCAGAAAACTTATCGATATGGGCCAGGCGTATGTATGCACCTGCAACGGTGACGACTGGAGAAAACTGAAAGAGCAGAAGAAAGCCTGCCCCTGCCGTTCCCAATCTCCTGAGGAAGCTCATGAACTGTTCGACAAAATGCTTGCGCACGGTTTCGGCGAGGGAGAAGCAGTTTTAGTAGTCAAGACAGATCTGGACCATCCTAATCCTGCTGTCAGAGACTTTGTGGGTCTGAGAATTAACGACACGGCAGTTCACCCGCGTACAGGCACAAGATATGTGGTGTACCCGATGATGAATTTGTCCGTGGCTGTGGATGACCACCTTTTAGGTCTGACGCATGTCATCAGAGGAAAAGATCATCTCAATAATACAATCAGACAAGAATACATCTTCAAATACTTCGGCTGGAAGAAACCCTGGTATCACCACTATGGTTTTGTAAAAATTCCTGATTCGATTTTGAAGACTTCCACTGTCGGTGCTGGAATTAAAAACGGAGAATATACCGGCTGGGATGATGTCAGGCTCGGCACAGTAAGAGCAATTGCAAAAAGAGGCATTCAGTCAGATGCCATACGCAATTACTGGCTCGATGTGGGTATGAAAGATGTTGACATAGAATTTTCCTGGGATAACTTATATGCATTCAACAGGCAGATTTTAGATCCCGTTACTGACCGTTACTTCTTTGTTGACAATCCGGAAGTTATTGAGATCAAGGGCGTTGATTCTCTGAAAGAGTGTGCACCCTTGCACCCCGATCATCCAGAAAGGGGCGTGAGAGATTCTGTGATCACCGCACCAATAAAAGTCTGCATGACCCCTGAAGATGTGAAAGGATTTCAGGAAAGGGGCACTGTCAGGCTTAAGGACCTGTGTAATCTCAAATGGGAAAACGGAGAAGCGGTATACACAGGTACGGATCACAGTGTACTAAAAGAAGGAGTGAAGATATCCCACTGGGCCCCTGTTGACGGCAAGGACTGTGAGATCCTCATGCCTGACGGAACGGTCAAAAAGGGAATCTGTGAAGATATACGCAAAGAAGATCTGGGCAAAGTGGTGCAGTTCGAAAGATTCGGCTTTGCCAGGATCGGCAAAATGGGTGACAAGATCGAAGCTTACTTTACACAGTAAGCTCTCAAAAAACCCATAATTATTTTTTTATCAGTTACTATTTTAAATTAAATCATATTTTGTAGATGTATCATAAGCATATCATGCAGAGGAGTGACGGTCACTGCTGCATCTCGTCAAATGATCTTTCGCAGCTGATCGATTGGTGAGCAAAAATAACCGATCCTGCCGCGTCAGTTCTTCTGCGGGAACTTTAAAGCAGCGCCGTCATTATTAAAGAGTTTGATACTGTCAGTCTGAGAGACTGACAGGTTTTATTTTCAGTTTAGAGTTTAAGCTGCTAACTGCACCTGAAGATCGAATGATAAGGTAACTGCAGGCTGCGAAGTATTGTTGTAGCCGTTCGCTTCCTTTGATTCGATATTTGTTGTAACAGCGTTTGCACCTACGATTACCTGATCTAACGAGGTTTCACATTTGACAATGCCTGCAAATGATCCCTGAATGTTCAGTGTTGAATTTCCTTTCAGCAAGATGTAAGCTGCATCTCTCTGAGGATACTCTGAAGTTCCGTTGTTGTCGATATCGTTGAATTCATCGTAGAAGATTACTTTCTTTCCTGAAGGCACTGTCAGAGTTGCATCATCAAATACTGTCAGAACTGCTCCTGTCAAGAATTTGAAACTGTTGTTGAATGTGTAGTTCCCGTTATGCAGTTCGAATTCAATGTCTCCGTCAATAGGATAAGTGAACTTACTTGTCGTCATCGCCTTTGATATTCCTCCGAATGAGAAGGTAAGAGTGCTGCTGTCTGCTGTTGCTCCTCCGTAAATAGCGATTTTGACTCTGTCTGCTGCTGAATCATATGTTTTGATCAAGTATGCATTGTCTGCTAATCTTATCAGACCGTTTGTATTGTTGATCTGAGGATACTTGGTGTAATTGAATGTGCTTCCCCCGTACATTTTTACGTTTCCTGTGAATGAAGCTCCTGATTCAATTTTTATTGTTGACTCAATGTTATGACAGTTGTATTCGTTGATAGGGAAGGGATCTCCATACTTATTCAGAAGAACGTTTAATCTTCCTCCCATCAGGTTAAGAGCATGAGTTCCGCCTCTCCAGCTTTCAATTACAAACAAGTCTCTTACTTCTGCTCCTGATTTTGCAGTTACCTGTCCTGCTCCTATGATATATCCGCAGTTGTCTAAGAGACCGCCGTTCTCAACTACAATATTTCCTGCTAAGTTGATCTGAGCGTATCCTCCTCTGACATCCTGATCAAAATCTCCGCCTGCAGGATATCCTGTGACAGCGTTGACTAAGATGCTTCCTTCAACTGTTAAAGTAACATTCTCAGGAATTGTCAGAGTTCTGTATAATGTCTTAACGCTTGATGTTGTTCCGTCAGGGTTGTATCCTGTTGAAGTATATCCGACATCATTGTCCATGCAGGGCAGAAGCAGAAGAACTCCTGCTTTCACTGCAGCGTTTGAAGTCATGACGTAATCATCAATCAATACGACTGTCTGACCGCTGACGGCGGCATTCAAAGCTTCTTCGAGAGAAGCATATGTCACATCGCCTATGCTTGCTGCAGGAGCATCGCCTGCAGCCAGTACTGCTTCATTGTCGAAGTCAGAGTCTTCTGAGACTCCTGCTGCAACGAAGCAGAGTGCTGCAAGAACTAAGCATCCTGCGGCAAGTGCTAATTTATGTTTGTTTTGCATTTATTATCACCTCACAAAATTATAAAAATATAAAAACCGCAGATAAACTGCGGGATATCAATAGATATTTAAAAATATTAACTTTGAGGCACATAGTTAGCTACCAACTCATCGATATTTTCATCAAATATATCTAAAATCAATGTAAATTCCACAGGCACATTTCCTAGTCCTAACTCTTCAAGCCCTAAAGTTACTTTCACATCAATCTGATATTTTCCGTCTCCTATGTAGAAGTTTCCTGGATTAGTAGCTAAGGCCTCTTGTGAAAACATAGACGATATTGCTACAATAAAGCTGTTCCAGCCATTAGACCCCATAGTAAAGTTAGCAGGATTAATTAATAGATCATGTCCCTCACATGTACCAGCACAAGTATCTGAAAACTCGCTCAAATCATATTTTGATATATATTCAGATAAAGTTTCATTAAGAGCATCTGGACAATAGTACTCAATAGATATTATTTCATCAATAACTTTATTTATTAAACTAGAATTTGAATAAAATATTGAAATAAGTCTTTCGACTGCATCGTTTTCTGATCCAAATACATCCGATACATTTAGGTCAGCAATATTATCTAAAACACCCTCCAAATTCAAATAGCAATTAAAGAGCACCCAAACCAGGATTTTAGTCTCATCAGGCGATGAATTATTACCAGGTTGGCTAACTTTATTATAAACAGAATTCATCAAAGCATCTGGTGCAGTAAGTGTAATCGTAACCTTATCAGATATGTTATTCATCGATATATGATCAGCAATTGTTTTTGCAAATGATTGTATTTTGTCCATCCCTGAACCAGTAAATACAATCGATAAATTAAATGGATCTGATTCTCCAATGGTAACATCAATATCTTTGAATTTATAATGATCTGACCCATCAGATGTCATATTACCGATTAGCTCGAACAAACCATATCCAAAGTCCAATATGAATCCTTTTACACCATCTGCATTTATATTGTTATTAGCATATAAGGTATTTGTATTTGTGATATTTCCTCTAATGTCATTAACCTTAACGGCCACTTCAGTGTTACCATACACTGCATTGACAAACTTTCCAAAGTTTGTTAAGAACCCGTTAAATGCTTCAGGTTTCACAGTTTGTAATGCATTGCTATCTCCAAACACTTTGTCAGCGTTGATTATTAAGCTGACGTTAGTAAGATCGATAGTATCTTGTTTGAACTCGAATAATTCATTCAAGTTTGCTTCTTTAAGCCAGTTGTTTGCTGTCGTTATTGTAGATTCGAGAAGTCCATCAGGTTCAACTATAGCATAGTAGGAGTTATGAGATGTCTCGAAGGTGATTATATTACCAAAGACTGTGTGCTTAAAGCTCTCTTCGATTATTCCAGCATCAGTGACATAGAAGATTTTACAATTATTAAGATCGGTTATGCCTAGATCCTCTGCATTGATCTTTACTGTGATTTTACTGCCCTCTGGCAAATCAATTTCTTTAGTGCCATTGGTTATTGAAACATCAATTAAAGGATTATCTCCAATTTTAGCAGCGTTGGCGGTAGAATCATTAGATACATTTTCTACTTTGATAATAATATTGTCATTAGAACCTTCGCTGGTGCCTGTTACTAACGCAGATATTGTAGCAGAATCAAGTGTCACGCTGCCGTCTTTAGTCTTGAATTCTAATGAGTTTACTGTAGAATCAGCCATAGCAGTATTCAACTTTGACAGATCCTCTTTTGAAATCTGAATAGGCAATGTAGTGTCATCACTTATATCAGCATCAATTAAGATTGTTTCTGCCTTGGCATCATTCACTAACTTTTTTGCTGCATCGTCATCCGCGATTTCCACTTTTGCTACAGGGTTGTTCGGATCAGTGGTTGTGTCTGATTTAACAATCTCGATTGACCACTGAGCAGATACAGTTTTGTTACCGTTCACTATATTGGTTTCTGTGAAAGCATTTCCTGAGTCATCAGCCCATCCTAAGAAAGCATAACCTGGGTTAGATGGAATTGCGGGCATTTTGTCGCCTAAGGAAGTTCCGGATGTGATGCCAGAAACTGTAGCATATGTTTCATTATTATTGCAGAATGTTACAGTATAAGTTGTAGGTGTAACTGGTCCTCCTCCGCCTCCTCCTCCGTTAGAAGTCCATTTGGCGCAGAGAGTTATATCTGCATTTACTGCTGAATTGAAATCATATTGAGTTATAAGTGAAGCGTCTGAGTACCAGCCTGAGAATGAATATCCTGATTTAGTAGGGTTAGCTGGTTTAACTGCTTTCTCTCCTGCTTTTACTGTCTGAGCAGGAACTGCGCTTCCTCCGTTGCTGTTAAACGTTACTGTATAAGTTCCTGATTCTGCAGTCCACTTTGCATATAATGTAAAGCTTGATAATACCTGACTGCTGAAATCATAAGGCTGAGTCAATGCTGAATCGCAGTACCAGCCTGCAAATTTATTGTTTGCTTTTGTCGGATCAGCTGGTTTTGTTACTTTCTCTCCTGCGTTGATTGTTTGAGAAGCAATGCTTGATCCGCCGTTAGTATTGAATGAAACTGTGAACTTTTCATCATTTGCTACAAACTTAGCATAGATCTTAGTGTTCTCAGTTATCTTAGTATTCTTAAAATCAAATTCCTTTGTGCATGCTGAGTCTGAATACCAGCCTGCGAAGATGTAACCTTCCTTGGTCGGTGCTGCCGGTTCTGTGACATATGAGTTCTTATCAATGTCTACATTTGACAGCTCGCTGTCGCCGTCGACGAAGGAAACGGTTAGTTTTTCATCTCCCCCCCCCCCGCCAAGGTTACCCGTGGCGTAAAGGGCGCCGACGACTGCCAGCAATATAACCAAGACTACGATTACTGCTGCAATCATCTTGTTGTTTTTTTCCATACTACTCACCTAGAGATTATACTTATTCGATTCTTCATTCAGATTCGATTAAGTTTAAACAGTTTAAATTTTAAGTAAAGTATTTTAATAAGACTCTTCAACAGAGAGCCTTAAGAGTATGAAGAAAGGCACATTGTTTGTGTATATAATAACAACTCACCACAATTCTATCCACATAGAATTATCCCATAATTTTGTGTAATTTTATATTGCATAACAAGTAACTACAGTGTAAACTATTGATAACAAAATACACCCTAGGAAACTCATAAATGAAGTTAAAAGAACACAGCATCATTCATCAAAAATATATGCATGATAATCAAATAAAACAACTAGAACATTATTTTATCTGAATTGATACATGTTTAGTTCACGATAAACAAAGGATGTGGCTGCAGGACTCATCAGATACGATCAAGAATAAATTACCACATTACAATAATCATTAATTTAGACTGTAATTGACAAACATGCATGAATCCAGTACAGCCAGATGATCTTAATACAGTTTATTAGCATTTAAGATTAAATAAACAAAAGGCTGGGACAGACACAAGCGTAACCAATCACTTCACTAAATCAGAGAAACATCTTTAAAAATTAAAGAATTTTTCACACACTCAAAGAAAAATCTCAAATACGTCAGAGAAAAATTCAAAGAAGCTGTAAAAACAGAGAAATGCATATAAGCAGAATATACAGACAATAAAAGGCAGATTTATATGCAGTCAGATCGGGCAATTAAAGTCTGAGACCTCTATCAAAGTAAAAACATATGCAGAAAATTATGCAGACGAAGAGTTTCATCCGCATATTTTAAGTACTCCTGGTTCCGTGAATTCTTATCCTTGGGGAGATATATTTGTCGCAGATTTCCAGGGATACTATAGAAGTAAGATTTCACGGCAGGGGCGGCCAGGGAGCCGTCATAGCTTCAGAAATACTGGCAAAAGCAGCAATCAGAGAAGGACTGTATGCCTCGGCGTTTCCCAGTTTCGGAGTAGAAAGGAGAGGAGCACCGGTTTCAGCGTTCTGCCGCATATCTGATAAAGAAATAAGAACGCATGCCAGCATTTACGAGCCTGATTATGTCGTAGTTCTTGATCAGGGACTGATTAAGCTCACAAACGTGCTGCAGGGCATGAAAGAAGACGGCACAGCAATAGTAAATACGTCTAAAACAGCAGCAGAGCTTGGTCTGCCGGAAAATACAGTCACTTTTGATGCTACGTCAGCAGCCTTGAAGTTCGGATTGGGAAGCCAGACAGCACCTATCGTCAATACTGCAATTCTCGGAGCTTTTGCACGCGTGTGTAACGCTGTCTCTATGAGTTCCATCATAGACTGCATAAAAAGCTCAGTGCCAGCTAAAAGAGAAGAAAATGCTGCAGCGGCAGAATTTGCATACGGGGGCGTGGCATGAACTTTAGAGACCTGCCGGGCATGCCGGTTGCCAGACAAAGCACGGAAAGCATGATGACCGGAGAATGGCGAACAATCAGACCGGTGCTGAATAAGGATCTCTGCGACCGCTGCTATCACTGCTGGGCCTTCTGCCCCGATGTCAGCGTCATTGTTGAAGAGGAAGGGTCATTTCCAAAAGTAGATCTGAATCACTGCAAAGGCTGCGGAATCTGTTCGGTGGAATGTTCCAAGCAGGCGATCACAATGGTGAGGGAAGACTTATGATTGAAGCGTCTACAGGCAATTATGCAGCAGCAAAGGCTGCAAAGCTGGCCAGAGCGGATGTTGTCGCTGTCTACCCCATTACGCCGCAGACCACCATTTCCGAGTATGTAGCTTCAATGGTTCAGTCTGGAGAGATGAATGCAGAGTTCCTGCTGATGGAGAGCGAGCATTCAGCCATGTCTGCATTGATAGGGGCTTCGACTATCGGGGCAAGAACATTCACGGCTACTTCTTCTCACGGATTGGCACTGATGCATGAAATGCTCATGTGGGCGGTAGGAGCGCGGACTCCGGTTGTGATGCCTGTGGCGGCAAGGGCCATCGGAGGACCCTGGAACATCTGGGGAGATCATCAGGATGCAATTTCAGAAAGAGACACGGGATGGCTGCAGTTCTTCTGCGAAAATAACCAGGAAGTGCTGGACACGATTCTCATGGCTTACAGGGTTGCAGAAGACAGGGAAGTGATGCTGCCGGCAATGGTTGTCGAGGACGGCTTCGTTCTCTCACATACGGTAGAAAGAATAGACATTCCAGACCAGGAGGAGGTAGATGCATACCTCCCGAAATACAATCCAGAGTTCTCTGCCGACACCTCCAACCCGATGAGATTCGGCGGGCTTGTCACTCCGGACCTGTGGACTGAGTTCAGGTACCGCATAGCAGAATCCCATGAGATTTCAAGAGAGAAGCTCAAGGCGGCAGAGAAAGATTTTGAAAAGATATTCGGCAGAAGCTACGGCAGTCCTGTAGAAACCTACCGCTGCGAGGATGCAGATGCCGTACTGATAGCTGCAGGCGCAGTGGCAGGAACGGCAAAGGAAGTAGCAGACCAGCTCAGAAAGGAAGGAAAAAAGGTTGGAGTAGCAAGAATACGCGTATTCAGACCGTTTCCGTCTGAGGAAATAAGAAAGCTTGTCGCCTCAGTGCCGTCCGTGGGAGTCTTGGACAAGAGCTACACCTTCGGCGACGGCGGAGCGATGTTTAATGAAGTCAGGTCTGCAGCCGGAACTCTGGAGATTGGAAGTTATATCGCAGGCCTCGGGGGAAGAGATGTGCCTCCGAAAGTTCTGGTTAAAATTTTTAATGATATTTTAAAGAAAAACAGAGGAACCGTCTGGGCGGACCTCAAAGGAGGAGATCTTGATGACTGAGTTTCAATTCCCGTTGCCTAAAGAAGAGTACATGCATCCAGGACATTCAGCATGCCCGGGGTGCGGAGAACCGATTTCGATGAGAATGCTTCTCAAAGCCCTGGGGCCGGATACGATCATGAACGTTCCGGCAGGCTGCTGTGCTGTAATCCCCGGAGTCTGGCCGGCATACTCGTTAAAAATACCGCTGGTGGATCACGCGTTTGAATGCACCGGGGCGGTTTCATCAGGCATAAGGGCAGCTCTGGATCATTTTGGAAAGGATGATGTTACCGTAGTGGGATGGGCCGGAGACGGAGGCACGGCAGACATAGGGCTGCAGTCTCTTTCAGGCGCGGTAGACAGGGGAACTGACATGCTGTACGTAATGTATGACAATGAGGCATACATGAACACAGGAAACCAGTGCAGTTCAGCAACGCCGTGCGGAGCCAATACCACCACGACCCCAGGGGGAAAAAGCCATCAGAGGACGAAAAAAGACGTCATGAAGATGATGATCGCCAACGGCATAGTCTATGGAGCATCCCTCAATCCTGCGTTTCCTGAAGATTTTATGGAGAAAGTCGTAACAGCAAAGGGTATCGAGGGACCTAAGTTCCTGCACATCCTCTCACCCTGCCCTTCAGGCTGGAAATTTGACCCCCGCAATACGATAAAAATCGCAAGGCTTGCAACAGAAACCGGTGTGTTTCCTCTTTACGAATATCGTAATGGAGAGACAATTTTTACCAAAGACCTTAAAAACAGGAAGCCGCTTGAAGAGTATCTCCGCCTTCAGGGGCGTTTCAAGCATCTGTCTCAGGCCGATGTGGAAGGAATGCAGAGAGTTCTTGACGAAAGCATCCAGAAACTTCTGAAGGAGGAATAGAGGGTGACTGGTTGGAAAAACTGCTTGCGGACAGCGGGAGAATCCTCCTGCTCGGTAATGAAGCGATAGCACGAGGTTTAATAGAAGCCGGATGCGGAGTGGCTGCCACATATCCAGGGACTCCCTCCTCTGAAATCGGAGGAGTTCTGGATGACATAGCTGACAAGGTTGGCATGTACTTTGAGTACTCAGTCAACGAGATAGTGGCGATGGAAGTCGCAGCTGCAGCCGCAGTCTCCGGAGTACGATCGTTTGCTTTCATGAAGCATGTGGGACTCAACGTAGCCTCGGATGCATTCATGACTCTGTCATATGTAGGCGTAAAGGCCGGCATGGTTGTTTTGACCGCAGACGATCCTTCAATTCACTCATCGCAGAGCGAGCAGGACAACAGGTATTATGCAAAGTTCGGGCTGGTTCCGATGCTGGAACCGACAACTCCTGCAGAATGCAAAGACATGATTATCGAAGCTTTCGAACTTTCAGAGAAGCTGCACAGCCCGGTACTGGTAAGAACTACCACAAGAGTGAATCATGCCAGAGGGGCGGTTAGTCTCAGCAGGCCGAGAAAGATAGAAAGGAAGGGAGTGTTCGAGAAGGACCCGGCACACCTTGTGACAGTACCGGCAAACGCCAGAAGAGACAGGATAGACCAGCTGGAAAGAATAGAAAAAGCACAGAAGCTGTCAGAGATTTCTCCTTTGAATTACATCATCGGCAGCGGAGCAGACGGTGTTATCACCAGCGGTGTATCATACACATATGCGGCAGAATACATCGAAAACGCCGAAATTCTGAAACTCGGGTTCAGCTACCCGCTTCCGGAAGAAAAGGTCAAGAAGTTCCTGCAGAGCAAGAACAGAGTAGTTGTCATTGAAGAACTGGAACCAGTCATCGAAGATGAAGTCAGAAGGATAGCTCAGCAGAACGGCATAAGAACTGAGATCATCGGAAAAAGAACCGGCCATCTACCGAGAGCCTACGAATACTCTCCAGACACTCTGAATGCCTTATCAGGAATACTGCAGATCAAAAAAGAAGCTCAGCCGCTTTCATCAAGTTTCAAACTGCCTTCAAGGCCTCCGGTCCTGTGTGCTGGCTGCCCCCACCGCTCTACATACTATGCAGCAAAGAAGGCAGTGGGAAAGGAAGGTGCGATTTACTGCACAGACATAGGCTGTTACACCTTAGGAGTGCAGCCGCCGATGAACTGCGCCGACATCACTCTCTGCATGGGTTCATCGATAGGAACAGCCGGCGGATTTTCAGAGGCCACCGACCAGAAAGCAGTGGCATTCATCGGAGACTCGACATTCTTCCACGGAGGAATACCCGGGCTGATCAATGCAGGCTACAACAAACACAATAATCTGGTTCTCATAATCCTTGACAACAGAACAACCGCCATGACCGGCCACCAGCCCAACCCTGGAACCGGCAGAGACTACGGCGGAATAGAAAGCCCTCCTTTAAAGATCGAGCCGCTGGTGAGAGCCTGCGGAATTGAATTTGTCAAGACTGTGGACCCGTATGACCTTGCAGCTACAGAACAGGCTGTCAGGGAAGCTTTGGACTTTAACGGTCCGGCAGTGATTGTAAGTGAACATGCCTGCCCTCTGCTCAGGAAAAAAGAAGGAAAACTGGAAAAGAAACTTTACGAAGTCGACAGGGAAAAGTGCATAGGCTGCAAAATCTGCCTGAGCAAGTTTTCATGCCCTGCGTTGAGCGTTGATGACGGGAAGCCTCTGATCGATAAATCCTCCTGCATAGGCTGCGGGGGATGCGCTCAGGTCTGCCCTCAGAATGCAATAGAGGTGAAACAATGAAATACGGAATCCAGCTGGTCGGAGTGGGAGGACAGGGAGTGCTTTTAGCCTCAACAGTTTTAGGCAGCGTGGCTGTCTCGGAAGGCATGGACGCCGCCATGTCTGAAGTTCACGGAATGGCTCAGAGGGGAGGAAGCGTGCAGTGCACAGTGCGGATCGGCCAGGGTGTGCTGAGTCCTCTGCTGGCTCAGGGAGAAGCAAACGTTCTCCTGGGATTCGAACCTGCAGAAACCTGCAGAAACCTGGTCTATGCCAGCAGAGACACCTATGTCATTACAAACACCGTTCCGGTGGTGCCTGTGACAGTCTCTTCAGGTCTGGAAGAATATCCGGCAGTGGATGATATAATAAAAGCTGTAAAAGACAGCGGAGTATCCAGGCTGATAGCGATAGATGCAGTCAGCATGGCTATGGAAGCCGGCAATGCGATAGCTGCAAACTCTGTTCTGATCGGCGCCATGTCTGCAGTACCCGGATTCCCTCTTTCCAAAGAAAAGATGCTCAGCATACTCTTGGAAAGAGTGCCGGCAAAAGCTAAGGACGTTAATCAAAAAGCATTCGAAATGGGGTATGAGGCAGCTCTTAAGTGCCTCTCACCTCAGTGATCAATCGTTTCAGGCTGGCAGCCGCTGCAGTTACGTCTTCCTGCGACACCACCGCAGAGATCACGGCAGCTCCATCGGCGCCGGCTGCAATTACTTCTTTTATATTGTCTTTGTTAATTCCGCCTATGGCAAGAACTGGAATTGAAACGGCCTGTTTCATTTTTTTAAGCTCTTCGATGCCCCTGCCGCAGCCGGCATCATCTTTAGATGATGTATCAAAAACAGGGCTGAGGGCAACATAGTCTGCTCCATCTTTCTCAGCCCTCAGAGCCTCTTCCGCAGTGCCTGCTGAAACTCCGATGATGAAGTCTGGAGGGACGAACTTCCTGAGAACTGCTGCGGGAATGTCTCCCTGCCCGACGTGAACTCCGTCAGCTTTTGCTGCAAGCGCTATGTCTACGCGGTCATTGACGATAAATAATACATCATGCTGCCTGCAGATCTTTGAAATCTCCAGGGCTGTTTCGTACAGCTGCCTGCTTTCCAGATGTTTGTCTCTGAGCTGAATGACATCAGCTCCTCCCTCTGCAGCAAGGCGCGCCAGTTCAACATGGCTTTTCCCGCGGGAGAGATGTTCGTCAGTAAGCACGTAAAGCGAGTAGTCTCTCATATTCTCTCTACCTTAGCTTCTGCTGCCAGATCTTCAGGCGTCAGAGATGAGACTTTATCGAACAGCTTTGTTCTGAAAGAATACGGACCATATGACTTGTCAGCGGCTGCTCTTTCCCCGGCGATGCCGAAAGCCGCTGCCGCAGCCACTGAAGCAGTCAGCAGATCTGAAGCCACTGCGCTGAATGAACCGGTTACGGATGAAAGCATACAGCCGGTTCCAGAAACTTTATCCATCAATTCATGTCCGTTTGATACGGAGTATGATGTAATGCCGTCAGTGGCTATGTCATTTTTTCCTGTTGCCACCACTACAGCTCCCGTTTCCCTTGCCAGAGACTTGCAGACAGATATTAGATCATCAGCGGCATCGCATGAATCCACACCTTTAACAACTCCTCCTGCTCCGGCCAGGACTGATATCTCGCCTGCATTGCCTTTAATCACTGAAGGACAGAGTTCTTCGATCAGAGTCTGAGAGGTCTTGGTTCTGTAAGAAGTTGCACCTGCACCCACTGGATCCAGAATTATCGGAATATCTTTTTCACGGGCAACTCTGCCTGCAAGGAGCATGGATTCCACAGTTCTGCTGTTCAATGTGCCGATATTGAGAACGAGGGCTCCGGCTATTGAGGTCATTTCTTCCATTTCCTCAATTGCATCAGCCATCACTGGAGAAGCGCCTATGCACAGCGTAATGTTGGCACAGTCGTTTACAGTAACATAGTTCGTAATATGATGAATCAAAGGGCGGCTGTTTCTCAATGCGGCAAAAAGTTCCTTCAAGCTGCTGTTGTCCATGCTAATCGCTCTCATGCAATGCAGAGGATAAATATCATATTTACCCAAAAATCAAAAACAAAATAAGAAATATTGATAAAATTCAGGATATGATCCTGAATTATTGTAGTTTAACCCGTTCAAGCTTTTTCAATACCGGTTATTTTGATAACAATAGGGTCTTCATCGATGTGCACAGTGTATGTATTTGAATCAGAGTCAGTAGGGTTCAGAGGAACACTGCTGTCATCAACATATAATACGGGAGTGCCTGAGTACCCCTCATTAACAGTTATGGTAAAGGTGTAATCACTGTCGACATGTACCTTTTCCACGGATCCGTTTATGATATTACCATCAACGTTTGTAATAGTGCAGCCTTCAGTGCCTTCGAAGGTGATGCTGTCCTTAATGTTATCCGCGCCTGCAACAGCTACAGCACCCAGAATTACGATAGGGATAAGGATGACTACTAGAACTAGAAGTACATCTTTTTTCTTCATTGGATGGCGATATATAGACAGAATATATAACAGTAATGGAAAAGAAATAGAAAACAGCAAGTTCTGTAATTCATAATTAAGCGCAAATAGACTGTTTTTGAAGATTTCATAGTATCTTTTTAAATACTTAATGGTCTATAGGCTGATTTACACATGCTTCGGTATGTGTAGAACACAATAGGTAATTTAAATGTACGAGAGAAGAGGCGGATATAGGCGCGACGAGCCCCGTGAAATGCATACAGCAACATGCTCTGACTGTGGAGCAGAAACCCAGGTTCCCTTTAAACCGACCGAGGGAAGGCCGGTATACTGCAGGGAGTGCTTCCAAAAGCACAGGCCACCGCGCAACGATAGGAGATATTAAACGTCTCTTAGTCCTCAAACCCTTTCTTTAAACTTCTTAATGGTTTCGCTGAGTTTCGGATGTTAATTTGATAGGACGCAAACCAATTTTTTTATAAATTCTTATGTTCAGATCAGAAATGATTGGCATTCAAATCATAGTTTTATACAATAAAAAAGCAAGTAAGATTTGTTACGCGTCATTGTAAGATTATTCTGACGATTTTTTTCTATGCATGAACTCATAAATGGCTCTAATGAAGCAAATGAATTGAATTCAAAATAGCTGCAGATCAGAGCATGAATGAGTTCATGTTTGGATGTTGATTTAATTTTGGGACCCTTTATCTTCAACAATCTGGATTTCAATCCCGTTTGGGTCTTTTACAAAGATGCAGTAGGTATCTTTTCCCAGAGTGAGAGGTCCTCTCAGAATTTCTACTCCGCTGTTCTTCAGTTTCTGCATCATAGATTCCAGATCATCAACCATGAAGCCGATGCTTATTCTTTCTTCAGCAGAGGAGATGCCTTCAGAGTCAGAAATTAATTCAATCTCTGCACCGTCATCATCACCTTTGAAAAATGCGATAGTACGTTCAGGTACTGGGCTGAATGTTTTTTCCAGTTTCATACCTAAGATATCTCCATAAAATTTCTTAGATTTCTCCATATCATTTACATGTATTGTACACCAACATACTCTCATCATCATGCCTCCAGATTAATAAAAGAATAGAAACTGCATTATTTTAACTTTTTTAAAGCATAATAAAGTCATATAAAATTAAATATTAAGATTTAATTTATAAAAATATAATTCTGAGGGCAGTTACTCCTCAGAAATATGTTTTAAAAATTTAGCGGGATTTCCACCCACGACTGTGTCTGCTGGAACATCCTTTGTAACTACTGAACCGGCAGCCACAATAGAATTTTTGCCTATTGTAACACCGGGTAAAACAATAGCACAGGCACCGATCCATGCATTTTCACATACTCTGATAGGCTTGGAAATTGTGGATCTCCTGTCAGCTGGATTAAATGCATGATTGGTAGTAATTAAATTCACATTGGGGCCAAGCAGCACATGATCCTCCAGGGTTATTCCCCCGCGGTCTATAAACGTACATGCAGTATTGATGAATACGTTTTTGCCGAGATGGATATTTTTACCAAAGTCCGTATAAAACGGCTGGCAGATGACTGTGGTTTCATCTATGACAGATCCGGTTAACTCAGAAAACAGCTGCCTGATCTCATCTTCATCATGGAATACTGTATTTATCTCTGCAGTTATGCGGTGAGCCTCTTGAATTAATTTATAAATCTTAGGATAGTCTGGATCATGAATTGATATAAGTTCCCCAGATCTATCTCTGTCAAATATATCTGACATCGTAAAAACTGAATTCTGAATAAGTATAGATTGTTTTGTATGCAACAATCAGTTTGTTATAGCTGCCGTACTAAGATATGTAAGAATTAAGGATCCAACCAAATACAGAGTAGTAATTAGACTAAGGTATATAGGGAAGTGTACAATAACACATATGATAAAAATGGATTCTGGAAAAAAGATCCTAATAGTCGTTATGGATGGACTCGGAGATCGGGCTGTGAAGGAGCTGGATTATAAAACACCCCTTCAATATGCAAACACACCAAATCTTGACTGGTTTGCTAAAAACGGATCTACCGGGATTATGGATACGATAGGACCCGGCATAAGGCCTGGATCCGATACCTCTCATTTAGCTATTCTGGGATACGATCCCTTCAAAGTATATACTGGCCGCGGGCCGTTTGAGGCTGCCGGCGTAGGACTTGTAGGACAAAGCGGAGATGTAGCATTCAGATGTAATTTTGCTACAGTAGACAGCAGCATGAATGTAACAGACCGCAGGGCAGGGCGTATCAAAGAGCCGGACACTACTGAACTCGTGAAAGCCCTGAAAGATTTGAAGATCGGGGATGTAGACTGCATTGTAAAAGAGGCTACAGAACACCGTGCCGTACTTCTTCTGCGCGGAGAAGGTCTGAGCCCATATGTTTCAGATGCAGATCCTCATGATCTTGCAAAAGTAGGAATTTCCAGAGCTACACAGGAAGGAGCAGAGAAAACCGCAAGAGCGGTAAATGAATTTGTAAAGAAATCATATGAAATTCTCAACAATCATCCTGTAAACATCAAAAGAAAGATGGAGGGCAAACTCCCTGCAAACATACTGCTGCCGAGAGGAGCAGGAATGTTTCCGGACATTGAACCGTTTGAAAAGAAATACGGTATGACTGGATCATGCGTTGCGGGTGTATCATTGATAAGAGGAATAGGCAGGATCTGCGGGCTTGAAATCATCGAACCCACTCTCTGCACAGGAGGCCTTTCCACGAACATGGAAGCTAAAGCAAAGGCAGCCTTGACAGAACTGGAAAAGAAAGACTTCGTTCTTATGAATGTCAAAGCTTCTGACATAAGCTCACATGACGGAGCGGCAATGAAGAAAGTCGAAGTCGTTGAACGCCTCGATAAGATGGCTGGATACATCAAAGAGAATCTTCCGCCGGGAGCTATTGTAGTATTTACAGCAGATCACTGTACCCCAGTTGAAAGAATGGATCACTCAGGAGATCCTGTACCATTATGCATCTACTCGGAAAACAGCCTGAAAGATGAAGCTACAGAATTCAATGAAGTTTCATGTACCCGCGGCTGTCTGGGAAGAGTACTGGGAAAGAATCTGATGTCTATCCTCATAGACAAAGCAGACCGCTCAGAGAAATTCGGAGCATAAACATTAGGCTTTCAAGCCGCGGAGGTAATGCCCCGCGGTTATTGAGCCGCATCTCTTTTTTAATTTATCTTTAGCATTAATATCTCTTTGTTTGAAAGCTTTGGCAACTGCTGCAGCTAATTCAGGCTGTCTGTATCTTAGATCCAGTCCATACGAATCTATGCCCATCGTATCAATCTCATCCAGAAAATCAAGCAGGAATAAGTCAGAAGAATTCATGATGTGGGCCCAGCCGTATGGATCTCTTACAACAGGGAATCTCTTTCCTAAACCGTCAACTAAATTTCCTTCTCTCAGACTAGGATCTTTAGTAACCATCATTTCAACTCTGCCGAAAACCATGACTTCAAGTTTTCCCTTGTAATGTGAAGTGAGATCTTTCAGGTCTTCTCTGGACAGCTCCACTGAAGCTGTGTATTGATATAGATCAGGAATCGTATATGAATTGAAGAAATTCATGAAATATGATCCATACATTCTGTGTCCAATGAAGTGATAGGCCTGCCCGGGGGAGTTTACCATTACTGGTCCAGAAGCATCTGGAATTACGGGTGTAACGCGCGGAAGCACTGTCACCATCTCAATATCTCCGCATAGGTCACGGGCCTCTTCTGCATTCGGTGCATCATAATAGATGCGGTCAGAATAGGGCAGTACAGCTTTCAGAGATTTTATGTCAGATACGTAACAGGAGAGTTTACATTCTTTTTTTCTCCGGTTAGCCACTTTGCTGGGTATGTCAACCCACCGCCTTTTCGCAGTTGTATAACGCATATCCATTGAGATGAGTTTCTCAATCTCATTGAACTCCCGGTCTTTTGTTTTGTATACGTCATACTCTCCCATTTCAAGACGGAATGGAGAAGTAAGTTTTGAGATGCCGTTCTTGAAGTCTACAGACCTCACCTCAAATCCGCCGACTTTGTCAGCTCCGCGGTAAAATGTAAGTCCATCTCCAGGTTTCAGCCTCTCGGAATTTACAGATACGGTCCTGCCCTCCACTGAAGCCTTTCCAAGGGGAAGCCCTCTGGAATCTGCATAAGATTTCTGCATGACCTTGTCAGTCTTCAGATAACCTTCTGAAAATCCACGATTGAAAGCCGTCATCAGGAGCTCTGCGTCACGCTCGTCATAAAGAGGGTATTCTCCCCTCGCGGCCCGGTCTGCAGCCTTTTTATATAATTTTGTTGCTAAATATACATAAATCGGAGACCTGAGTCTTCCTTCAATTTTTACAGACCCGACTCCGGCACTGATAAGATCAGGCAGAGAATCGGCGCAGAACAGATCTGCGGTTGAGAGCATGAAGCTCGTTTCTTTCCCGAGGGTGTATTGTTTTCTGCATGGCTGAGCACACATTCCCCTGTTGCCGGACCTTCCTCCGACTGCTGAAGAGAACAGGCACTGTCCTGAAAAAGCATAACACAGTGCGCCGTGAACGAAAACCTCCAGACCTATTGAAGTTTCTTTTCTCAGAGCATTGATGTCACCTATTGAAAGCTCCCGCGGAAGAATCACTCGTTCGAATCCTATTTTTTCAGCCCAGAGAAGATCATCTTTAGAATGAAGACCCATCTGTGTAGAAGCATGCAGCGGTATTGACAGCTCTTTTTTTACCAGTGAAGCAAGGCCTCTGTCCTGGACAATTACTGCATCGGCGCCTATGGAATCTAAAAATGAAACAAAGGAGAACGCCTCCTTCATCTCAGAATCTTTGATTAGTGTATTTACCGTAACATACACTTTCATATTGTTTTCATGCGCTGTCTTAACTGCGAAGTCCAGCTCCCCGTCTGAAAAGTTAGCGGCAGAGCTTCTGGCACCAAATGTCTTGCCTCCCAGATATACAGCGTCTGCGCCTGCTTTTAATGCTGCTGAAAAAGCCTCTTTGGAACCTGCCGGAGCTAAAACTTCAATCATATAATTCACAACCAAAATGACTCTGCAGAGAATTAACTGGCATCCATCTGTCAAGAGATGAATTATACTTAATCATCAGAGAAATTAAAAACGATTTCTGATTTTTTAATCCCCTTGATTCTGCAAGTTGTCCTGTGAGAGGCATATGCTGTAGTATGTGTAGGTAGATTATCAATCTAACCGCGGTTGCTTAGATAAAATCAGGCTAATATCCAACAAAATGTCATAAAACAAATGTCTAAGGTTAGATTCGAACATTGGATAAATATGCCAACTGATAATCTTGAAATTATTCAAAATATCTAGCATTTTACCGAGTTTATATTTTATTGATTTTCTTAATATAGCAGGATAATGATATCCGAACATGAACAAAAAAATCGCTGCGGTAATTATCGTTGCGATCATCATTATTGCTGCTGTTGCAGCAGTTTTCTATTATGAGGACAGTAAAAGCAATGAAACGTCACCTCTCACCGGCGAATGGAAGCTGGCTGATGAACATGGCGTAGACAGTGAAGGAAACTTCATGTCGCATAATGAAACTGCAGAAACAGCGGTCATATCGATCAGCAGCGTAAAAGATGATTTGTTTTACGGAAAATATCTAAATGAAGAGATAGCTGGAGCATACATTGATGGACATGTATTCTTCCAAGCTACTGTAGATAGAGAAAAAGTGAATTTTGAAGGTCATCTGAATGATGGTGTCCTCAGCCTCACTTATGCACACGGCACAGACAAAAATACCTGCATTCATTATTCAATTTTTACCAGCAATGGAAAATATGAGGATAAAAACAAGTATGCTGACCTTAAAGATCTGGACCTCAGCATATCCAGCGGTTATATCTGTTCCATATCTGGAGCTGAAGAATTTATTGGAGATATGAAGCAGGGAATTAAAATAACATCTCACGAAGAAGGGGCATTCATCGGAGTGATGGATCAGGTGGTTGGAGATGATAATGTTCCATTAGAAATCAGAGGAATCATCTATCCAGATACCAACACTCTGTGCAGATTCATTGACGAAAACGGACATGTGTGGGAAATGAGTCTGAAGGATAATGTTGCCATAGTCAACAATATAATGATTTCAGACGTCGGCATAAATGAAGATGAACTGAGTGCTATTGAAAGAATATATGTAAAAAACAACAGCAGCATCTCTGCATCACTAAACCTCGATAAACTGGCTGGAGACTGGTACGCAGACTCTACACACACTCTGAGCGCAGACGGAAAGACCTCTGAAGAAACTGTTTTCCATTCCCTCAGCTTTATCAATATTTACAATTCCATAGCTGCCGGTACCTCTTCACACAATGGTGAAAACGGGAGCATAGTAGCTTACCACTTCACTGATCCAGATACGGGAAATCAGATGATAAAGGTTGTCAGCCAGTATGGAGATGAACTCATCACCGGTTATGGCTGGTTAAGCAGTGATGGTAATGTTTTCAATTTAATTGAAATTCATACTGATGACAAGGGAAAACAGACTGCTGAACATTCCACATTCAGTAAAAATACAAACAATGACAAGATCCTCGGCGACTGGAAAGTAGCCTATGCCAAAGGAAGTTCCCAGGGTACAGAATTAAAAGAATATTCCAGAGCAGGAACACCGCATCTGTCAACCTATGATCTTACAATCGATAAATCACAGTTGTCTTTAATCAGCGGTACATACCGCGATATGGACATTACCGGAACATTGCTGGGTAATTTAATTACGATTGAAATTCGTGATGAGGGCTCCAGCGAGCTTCTGAAAGGTTTTCTGTTGGAAACAGATGTATTAGTGCTCTATTCAACAGCCTTCAAAACTGTTGAAAATGTTGACAGCATCGCAACATGGTGCATGGTTTACACAAGATCCGGAGGACCTGTCGATTATAGCATGACGTATGATGAAGTCCCGGTATTGGAGAATAAATGGTTGCTGGCAAACGGAGAATCCTATAATGGTACATCCCACAATCTTTCTGGATCAAGCTTTGAAATCATCATGCAGGATGGAAACTGGATCTCATGCAAGATGGAACAGACAGTAGGTTCAGAGGTAGTCAACAAAACAGTAATCGGCTTCATATTCGATGCCGGCGGGCTCACTGCCGGTACAATGATTGATGAAAACGGCAACTACTGGTACATCAATGTCAGTGATTCTGCTCTTCTCATGCATTCAGCCATGCAGTCTGAATTAGCCGAGATAAAAGGACAGCCTGTAGCCGTTGAACGTGTTTATACGCTTGACGGAAAAGCTGTAGAATTACCGCAGACTCCGTCACTGGAGAATACCAGCTGGGATACCGCCACTATGTACTCTATTCTTAATAACGGCAAGATAATTGTTGCCGATGGGGACTTTGAAATGAAAATTGAATCTCAGAAAGGCTCCTTACTCGCAGGTACAGAAAATGTAGGTGATGTTCCCAGCAAATTCGCTGCCTGCATGTTTGAAAACGGCTACGGTATCACCATTGAAAAACTGCAGGATAGTGCAGGAGTCTTCGCTCATGGATCTGTGTACGATAAAATGATGATTTTTACCTGCACAATCTCATTCGGTGATTTCAGCATGACCTCAATTCTTTATCTTGAAGAAGAAATCTAAGCGGCTCCGGCCGCATTTAATCTTTTTTATAATCAAGATTGTGAAATTTGTAAATAAGTTACAAGATCCCATTCACATTCACTTATTTTGTAAAATTATTTAGCTTATAAGCAAACAAATGAAATAAAATTGCATTAAAAGGAGAAAAGTTAATAACCTCTTAGCATTTCAATCGCGATGATACCAGCAGCATAACTGAAAGCTGCATTTATCCGCCAGAAGTGATATGATGAGAGTTTGTTACGATCGATGCCTCCACTGCGGGGCCTGTGCCGGAAGCTGTCCTGTTAATGCGATTTATCTTAATGATTACATCATAGAATTTGACAGCAGCTGCACAAACTGCAAACGGTGCATCAGACTCTGCCCGGTGGGAGCCCTGTCGGAGGTTTCTGAATGAAATATACCTGCGATGTCGTAGTAGTCGGAGCCGGACCGGGAGGAAGCATGGCTGCAAAGCATGCGGCCCTCGGCGGTCTGGACACCATACTTATTGAAAAGAAGGCTGAGATCGGAGCACCCCTGAGGTGCGCAGAAGGCGTCTCAAGGAGAAGACTGGTGGAAGTTGGCATAGAACCAGACCCTAAATGGATTTCACAAGAGATCCTCGGATCGATCATGAAATCTCCTTCGGGTCACACCCTGAAGGTCATAGAAGCCCACGGAGACCATGGAGTAGGGTACGTTTTAGAAAGACATCTGTTTGACAAGGCTGTAGCAGAACAGGCAGCGGCTGCCGGTGCAAAGATCATGATGAGAACGGGCTGCACAGGCGTCATAAGAGATGCAGATGGAAAGCTCATTGGAATCCATGCAAGACAGATGGGTACTGACATTGAAATCTATGCCAAGTGCATAGTAGCTGCGGACGGCTTTGAATCTCAGACAGCCAGATGGGCCGGGATTGATACATCGATAGGAACGAACGATGTAGATACCTGCATCCAATACAGAATGACCAATGTGGATATAGAGCACGAATTTTGTGAGTTTCTCATAGGATCTGCAGCGCCCGGCGGATACATATGGATATTTCCCAAGGGAGAAAGAACTGCCAACGTAGGGCTGGGAATACAAGGCAGCAAATGCAAAGGAAAAGCAGATGCCAAGTATTACCTTGACAGATACATTGAAAAAGACGAACGCCTCAGAAACGGTCAGATTTTAGAGATAGCTGGAGGAGCTGTATCTACATCTGCAGGCCTCGAATGCTCTGTAGCAGATAACCTGATTATTGTTGGTGACGCTGCAAGAATCATTAATCCCCTGACCGGCGGAGGGATTTATCATGCCTGCATGACTGGCAAACTGGCTGGCGAGATCTTGTCCAAATGTGCTGAAAACAACAACTTTTCAAAAGAAGCCCTGATTGAATATGATTCAGCCTGGAGAGCTAAAATATATCCAGAACTAGAAAGAAACTGGAGAATAAAAGAGAAGTATGTTGAAATGTCAGATGAACTCCTTGATGAATTTATACTGGCAATTTCTGACTTCGACTTAAAGCAGATTAGAGTGGATGACCTCATTGAAGCTGCAAAGGAAAAGTTCCCTCAGATTCTGGAAGATTAAACCGCTCCAAAAACAAAGGCGATCGCCGTTACAAACATAGATACGATTACCAGCGTTTGGAACTTATCCAGGTTTTTGAAGGCAGAATAAGCTGTCAGCGCGATCAGCACATCAGCAATGATGATTATGCCATACAAGCTGCCTGCAGATCCACGCACCACAGGATAGATGCTTACAAGGATAGATACCGCAAAGAACACTGCTGCTAAGGCAGCAGCATTTCTTCTCCCTATCTTCATGGGAAGCGTTGTCCTTCCTGCATCACCATCCATATCTTTTATGTCAAGTCCTATCTCCCTTCCAAGAGATATCAGAATAATCATTGCGGCTATTGCATAGCAGGATTCCACGTTCCCCACTACAGCCCCTCCAAGAAGGAAAACCATGCCGGTGAGGACGCCGATAGTTATATTTCCGATAAATCCAAGCTGTTTCAATAATAATTCATAAACAATAATGAAGACGCATGCGGCTATGACGATCGCAGTAGAGACATAATTTGGAAGCAGAAACGAGAGGATGATGGAAAAAGCCAATGCGGTCATCCCAATATACAATGCTGTGTCGGCGCTCATACGGCCTGAAGGTATCGGCCTCTCGGGGTGTGCGACCTTGTCAACATCCCTATCGACATAATCGTTTACAGAGTTTCCTCCGATAACAAACGCCAGCACCACTGGAACAGCTATCAGCAGATCATTCAGATAATCATCAATATTTGATCCTGCTGCAATAAAAGCAGCAGCAATGAGAAATACGATCCCCATCAGCAGAACTACGGGCCTGAACAGCTGCAGATATTTGTTCACACCGCTCTAAAAGCATTTTTACACTTAAATTATCTGAAAGGAGAGGTATAAAATACTACAGAATAGGTGGGCATGATGTGCCGAAGGCCTTTGACTATGTCAAAAGAACTAAAAAGATACTTGCGGTCATCTTCATTGTCTGGCTTGCTCTCGTGTTCATAGCTCCTGCGACACTGCCGTCTGGAAGCGTAGATAATCTGGATGGTTCAGCGGGCAACATGGATAACATGGATGTCATTTCTGAAATGAATCCTCTGGCGGCTGTGATGTACATATTGGGAGATGCCAACTGCCACCAGATGGCCAGCAACAGTCTTTACATAAACGGCAATGAGATGCCGTTCTGCATAAGGGATACTGGAATCTTCATAGGTTTGGTGATAGGTTCGCTGATATCACTTCTTGCCGCTCCCAGATTCAAATGGATTGTTCTGGCAGTTTTGATTCTCCCCATCCTGATAGACGGCGGGGCCCAGATGGTATCTGACTATGTATCATTCAACCAGCTCAGGTTAGTTACTGGAGTTCTCTGCGGAATAGGCGTCACATACTTCTTAGGATACCTGGCAGAAAGCGCTGTTAAAAAGTGAGGGAGCAGGCACAAAAGTCCTGACGCGAGGCCGTTCTGATATGTATTTTGGAGCACACAGTTTTAATGTGGTGCGTAAGAGAACGGGCTTATATCGCTACTCCCTCAACAGTCATTAAAACGTACATGGATTTGAAACCTTCCCCATCAGAGGCGGATCGATAGATTGATTATACCCAGTCACACCTAAACATATAAAAATATGAACGCTTTTAAGAGTAGTTACAACAACAAATAAGATTGTAAATTATTCTGACAAAATGTAATATATAAGTTTTTTAATTTAAAGAATATCTCAATCATATTTGACTTTCTAAAAGAGACAACAGCCTAATTCAGCCCTGAAAGGTCTCTAAGATTTTATGATATATAATTGTCTGAACTCAGCCTGCAGACAACTCTTTGAGACACGTAATTGTTTAAGGGTGCTTAAGCATATTCTATGTGACTGGAATCGTACGCAGAACGTTTGCATTTTCTCATCGGATGATATTTTAGTATCCAGAGCTTTAGAAAGCATCGTTTAATCTAGACAAGTTATAAATACAGCGCCTTCATTTCAAAGAATCAGCGAGAAAAACATTATCTTTTAACCGCTTTTGAGGTTGATCGCTATGGCAGATGATAATAAATTAAAGACTGGGACAACTACGCTGGGTATTGTGTATAGCGACGGTGTGGTCATGGCTACAGAACACCGTGCTACAATGAATAACGTCATTGCTCATAAGGACGTTAGAAAACTCTTCAAGATCGACGACAACCTTGGATTGACTGTTGCCGGTTTAGTTGGAGATGCCCAAGTTCTTACTCGTTATGTTAAAGCAGAGATTGAACTTTACAAGCTTAAGCGTGGGGCGCCGATGTCCGTTAATGCTGCCAGTACACTTCTTGCAAATCTGATGAGAAACGGCGGCGGATCATATGGTTTCTACTATGTAGGCCTGATTATGGGCGGCATAGACAAGAACGGAGGACATTTATTCTCACTTGACTCTGCAGGCGGACTTATCGAAGATTATTTCATTTCTGTTGGATCTGGTTCACCATATGCATACGGTGTGCTGGAAGACAATTATAAGCCGAACATGTCTGAAGATGAAGCTGTCAACACTGCAATCAGAGCTTTGAATGCTGCAATGCGCCGCGACTCCGCTAGCGGAGATGGGTATGCAGTAGCAGTCATCAACAAAGATGGCTTCCGCGAACTATCTGCAGAAGAGTCCCTTAAAAGGGCCGAAGACATGAATCTCATGGTAGGCTTCGCTAAACACTACTAATTTCAAACTTCTTTTTTTAATTTAATTTATTCAGCTGGAATAGTTTATGAGTACAGAGAGGATTTTAGAAGAAGCTAGAGAGCAGATCAGCAAAATAATTCCGGAAGGAGTTAACATCTCTGGCATTGAATACGAAGGCCCTTTGGTTGTGGTTTATACAAAGGACATGGATACATTTGCATCCAATAATGATATTGTAAAACAGCTTGCCCAGGGATTGAGAAGAAGAGTAGCCATCAGGCCAGACCCATCAATGCTGGCAGATCCAGAGGAAGTCGAAAGAAGAATAAGAGAGATTATTCCAGATGAAGCTGAGATCACAGATATTTATTTTGACGATGACATCGGGGAAGTAATGATTGAGGCCATTTCACCAGGCATCGTCATTGGAAAACATGGAAGCACCCTTAACGAAATCAAAAAAGAAGTTGGGTGGGCGCCTAAAGTTGTGAGAGCTCCCCCTCTGCCGTCAAAAACAGTTTCCGATATCAGAAGTTACCTTCGTCAGATTTCAGATGACAGAAAGGTATTTCTAAAAAAAGTAGGAAGACGCCTGGCAAGACAGAGGCTTGAAGGCGAAAGCTGGCTCCGCATGACCGCCCTGGGAGGTTTCAGAGAAGTAGGAAGAAGTGCTACGCTGCTTTCCACAAGAGAGTCTAAAGTCCTTATCGACTGCGGAATTGACCCCGGAAAAGACGGAGGTACGCCTTATTTCAATGCCCCGGAACTTATGCCGCTGGACACTCTGGACGCAGTAGTGATTACCCATGCACACATGGATCACTGTGCACTTCTGCCTGTTTTGTATAAATTTGGATATGACGGCCCGGTTTACTGTACTCCGCCTACCAGAGATCTAATGTCACTGATGCAGCTGGATGGTATCAAAGTCTCTTTCGGAGAGGGTAAGAAAGCTCCATATGAATCATCTCATGTAAGAGAAGTCGTGGCTCACTGTATTCCACTGAAGTATGGAGAGACTACCGATATTGCTCCAGATATCAGACTTACATTCCAGAATGCAGGGCATATCTTAGGTTCAGCCGTATGTCATTTCCATGTCGGAGACGGCATGCATAACATTGCATTTACCGGCGATATGAAGTTTGAAAGGACCTGGCTGTTCAATGCTACAGCCAACCGCTTCCCGAGACTGGAAACATTAGTTATAGAGTCTACGTACGGAGGACACAGGGACTTTCAGCCATCCAGGGCAGACGCGGTCAACACTTTGAATGAGATCTGCGACAGAGTGCTTAAGAGGCAGGGAAAAATCCTCATCCCAGTATTTGCAGTCGGACGTTCTCAGGAAGTTATGCTGGTTCTCGAAGAACTGATGCGTACGGGTAAGCTGCCCAGTGTTCCAATATATCTTGATGGTATGATCTGGGAAGCTACAGCAATTCATACAGCATACCCTGAATACCTGAACTCACAATTGAGAACACAGATTTTCCAGATGGGAGAAAATCCATTTTTATCACCCCTCTTCAAACGTGTTGAAACTCAGGATATGAGAGAAAGGATATGTCATGATGATGAACCGTGCATAGTGCTTTCCACAAGCGGTATGATGAACGGCGGTCCGGTTATGGAATATCTAAAATCATGGGCAGACAATTCAAACAACTGCCTCATTTTTGTAGGATATCAGGCTGAAGGAACTCTTGGAAGCAGGATTCTAAAAGGCCAGACGGATCTGCAGATTCCAGAAAGGGGTAAGATGATCAATATCAAAATGTGTATGGATATTGAAGTTGCCGAAGGATTCTCCGGTCACTCAGACCGCAGACAGCTGATGGCATATATTGCATCTTTAGATCCTAAACCTAATAAGATTATCATAGGTCATGGTGATGAACATAAATGTTCAGATCTTGCTTCATCAATATACAAGAAATTCAATATTGAAACAAGAGCGCCGATGAACCTAGAAACAATAAGAATGCGCTGATCAGCGCGTTTAAACTTTTAATGAATCAGAGGAATCTGATTCATAGTTTCATTTATTTTATAAAAATTCTAAAGAATGTTATTCTAGACCAGGTATTTTGACTTGGGCGTTTTTATCTCCAAGCAGACAGACTCTGCTGTCCGGTCTTTCCCTGAGCAGCTCCATGCCCAAACGTGATGCAATCCTTTTGCCGAATTCAGCCACTGATGCGGGAGACGGCATGTTGTCAATAGTCATACGCCGCCGGGAGTCGCCTACAAAGACATAGCCCTTAGGTTCTATGAACATGGGATCGGCAGTTTCATCCAATTTGGCATACTCATCTTCCCAGCCCACATTCCATCCTTGGACGAGTGTATGGCGTATCACAGTTCTGGTGTTAAGGGATGGAAACAATTCCAGAGTCTTCATCAATTTTTCCCAGCCGTCCGGGATTCTTGGAACGCATATTCTTTTGTAAACTTCCTCATTCGGAGCGGCAACGGTAACATACAGCTGAGTAGGAAGAGGATCAAGTTTCTCCAGAATTTCCGGCGTGGTGCCGTTTGTAACTAGGAACGTAGTCATGCCCCTTCTTTTACAGAGTTCGATGAAATCGCCCAGCATAGGATACAAAGTAGGTTCGCCTGAGAGAGAGATCGCTACCTGTTTCGGTTCTCTTGCTTCCAGCCACATCTCTTTGCTGCAGCGGGGATCTCCCCCGAATCCAGATACCAATTTCTTTTGCTGCTCCAGGCAGTGTTCAAGAATATCTTCAGGTTCCTTCCAAGCAATATTTTCAGAATCAAATCCCTGGACTCTCCAGCAGAACAGGCAGTTGTGAGTGCACATGTTGACTACAGGAGTCATCTGCAGACACCTATGGGACTTGATACCGTAGAATTCTTGTTTATAACAAGGCCGGTCATGAAGCAGACTCTGCTTTACCCAGTGGCACAGCTTTACAGCTGCATGATCGCCATGAAGTTTATACTGCTGTTTTTTGAGAGTTTCTGTAACATCATTCATGTTTAAACCTCAAAACAGAGTGCTCTGGTTTACAGGAGATTTTTTCTTTTCTTTTTGTTTTGAGGAGGCTTTCTTCTCTTTTTCAGGTTTTTCACCGTCAGGATTCATAGATTTCATGATTCTCTTGACAGCCGCTGAATCGATCTTTTCCCCTAGAATGTAGGCAATTTCCTCCTGTTCCAGCTCCAGATCCAGAGAAGTTTTGAGTGCAAACTCCTGATCACTTATGTAGATTCTTGAAAAATAAGGCAGTATGTCTTGCCGCGTCTGTTTTGCAGACATGTGCACCGCTTCACCGAGCTTGCTGCAGATACTGGCCTGCACAGCCCTCATGCCTTTTGACCTGGACATTTTCATCAAGTACTGCGGGAAATTATACCTCAGGAATCCATGCATCTCCCTGGTTTTAGCAGCGCAGACGCCGTATGATAAGAAATCACCTGCATAGGACCAGAAACCAAAGTACTGTCTGCGGTACACTCTCCCCAGATATTTGTCGGCTGTTGCTACGGCTTTCATTCCCTTGTACATATCCAGATGATCACGGTATGCAACAGGAAGATTTTCTTCAATCCAGAGCAGTTTAGTTTCAGGAGGTTCATCCACTTCTGCAAGGGATCTTCTTGCCCGATCTGCATCTTTGGATTTGAAGATATCATCCATGACATTGTACATTGTCTTTTCCACTTCTCTGTATGAAACCGATGTAGCGTCAATATCTTTGATTTCGTCTTTGCCCATTGCAACTGCCTGAAGATCTCTTACTGCAGACCTCATATCGCCGTTTGCATTATCTGCAAGCAGTTCCAGAGCTCTGTCGGTGATTGTAATTCCCTGATCCTTGGCAATTTTTCTCAGAACACCTCTTATTGTGACAGATTTAATCTGTGAGAATTTTATTTGTTCTGTATCACTTTTGAGGGCAGAACTTTTTCTGGAAAGAGCATACCAGTCGTTTACGATCAGAATTACGGGCTGTTTGGTAGTTTTGACAACCTCAACCAATGCCGGCACTCCGCCTCTGTCCTCTTTACCGCTTAAATTGTCAGCTTCATCTAGGACTATGAGTTTAAGATTACCATCCAATGTTGAGAGAAATTCTCCTGAATCAGTAAATGTCTGGCCGAGAGCACCCCGCAGAGCAACACTCTTTACTGCATCGGCATTACGCTGGTCTGAAGCGTTCATCTCCACAGTGTCCCAGCCGTACTCTTTAGCTAATGCTAATGCAGCGCTGGTTTTTCCTACACCGGGAGTGCCTATCAGAACTGCAGCCTTTTTTACCGGCTTTCCCGCAGCCCAATTATCTGCCCATTGTCTTAACGCCGCTACAGCTTTGGGATTCCCCACAACCTCATCAAGGTTGTTAGGTCTGTAGAGTTCAGTCCAATCATCACTCACAAAGGTTAGATGCAAACACAGGATAAATAGAATACTCTCACAATTGCAGAGGCAGCAGATAAAACGCCGGACTGATTTAAAAAAATATGAAAAAGGTTTGGTTCAGTTGTGATCTGAACCAGAAGTTTTCAACCTGGCTGCAATAATGCCTGACGATGCCATCAAGATTCCAGATATGAATGAGATATAAACGGCTGCACCGAGAGCAGTAGTTGCCAGATTGCCGTTGACATAGCCCATTCCAAGATCTGACACCCAGACGCCGAAGATAATCGAGATTACTATAATCGATATGCCTAGAATGGCAGAAGCATAGCCCAGCTTATTCCTTTCACTCCTCATTTGGACTAAAAACAGACAAAATGCAGCTAACGAGATGACTGCAACTACAATAGGCAGATAAGGTTGAAGCCCGGTGAAATGCACAGTTGGCAGATCTATGCCAGTCCAGTTGTAGTTTAGATCAACGTGTGTGTAGACCGTCACATTGATCCATCCAAACACAATAGAAACTACGCCGACCAGAGATGCCAACATTCCAACAAATTTAATCACACGGGATTTGTCAGATTCCAGAGACTGTTTTGTTTCACAAAGCTTATCATGTTTTTTACTGAAAATCGGAAACAGAAACATTAGTATTCCGCAGATTAATGAAATTAAGAAGCCTATCCTCAGCTGGCGGAATGAAGGCTGGTTTATAAAAGAATTAAGTTCAAGCAGTGTAAATATAACTACCAAAGCTCCGCATATGGAAGACAAGGTTAGCCCGGTTCTGTTAGATATGAAAATATCTGTAATAAGCGGAATCGCACAGAGTATAGAAAATAAAGAAACTAACAGCGGAAAGTAAATCTCAATGTTTCCCGATAAAACACGCGCATTATGCAGGACCTGCAAACCATCTTCGCCGAGTGAGTGATTCATCGCCAGTGACGTTGTGAAGATGATTAGTATTCCTATAATCGCAGCGGAAATTCCTATGAGACTTGAATTTTTTATTGAGTTGCGTTTGTAATCTGCATCTTTGAGGAAACCGCAGAAAAATATGCCTATGCCGGAGATCATAGCTAAATAAAATCCAATCCCAACATTGGTTGATGGGTATGCATTTGTCATGTATATCTCTGAATGTTCAAAAATTGCCAATATGATTACGGCCATGCCAAGAATTGATGCGGAATATCCAACTTTATTTTTTGGTGCGTGCAGCCAGTATGCAAAAGCTACTATGTTAATTACAGAAATGATCATAATAACTAATGGCAGATATGCAAAAATTGAAGAGTCTGGAATCATATCCAGACCGCTCAGATTTTTGAGTTCATAATCGTGGATAATAAACCAGCAGGTAAAAAACGAAACAACACCGATGAGTGCAAAGAGTATTCCTGCTATAGCAAACATCTTCGGTTTTTTAAATTCTGCATCCTCACTCAAACTCAACATGGTGTATACATCTAGAATACAATGTATAATACTCGCCCTTTGATTCTAAATACATATAATTCATAAGATTAAAAATGTTAGATACTGGCAGGTAATTAATGAAAATAATGCTGCACACATATGATGTGTAACCAATAGGTAGCACATGCCGCACTAAAAGGTACTCAAACAAGTATAGTAATAAGAAACAATGCTTCATATTACAAAATAAATACTATGAAATCTATACAGGATTTGGAGTTGTTGATACTATAAGTTTTAGCTGCCTGCAGCAATTCTATTCATTCACTTGAGGGATTAAAACGAGTAGACTGAAAACAGCATCAATTGGAATGATTATTGTCGCATTAGCAATAATCTTACTCGCTTTGCCGAATTTTGAAGATGATAATTCCAGTAATGGAATAATTAGTGATAATGACGGCTCCCCTACTCTAGAGGATATCTACAGCGATCCAGAGATAGCATACCGGTTGAATGAAGACGGCTGCAGTGTTACTGTTCAAGGGCTAGCACAGTTTGATCTGACAGACATAACAATACCTGAAGTCGTAAAAACCAAAAAAGGAGATTATGCTGTTACTGCCATCGCGGCTGATGCGTTTGTCAGTGCCATGTCACATGACCTGAAAGAGGTACGGATTGAAGCTTCTGGAGTCGGTATAGGAACTGGAGCATTTTACAACTGTGCATCTTTGGAACAAGTAGTATTTGCCGGCAGCGTCAGAGAGATAGGAGAGTTGGCGTTCTATAACTGTAATTCATTGAATGAAATTGAAATAGAAGGTGATTCACTGATAATCGATGACAGTGCATTCATGGGCTGCTCATCGATTGTGTCTCTAAAACTATCAGGCAGTATAGTTTCTATTGGACAGTATGCATTCGTAGGATGTACAAGTCTTGATTCAGTGAACATTACAGGAAACCTTGAAAAAATCGACAACAATGCATTCTACAGATGTCAGAATCTTAAAACTGTAAATCTCCCTGCAGGAATGAAAAGCATAGGCAATAATGTTTTCAAAGAATGCCACTCAATTGAAAGTTGTATCATAGATGGGAATAATAAAGTTACCTTGGGAAATAATTCATTTTATGATGCTTTTGGTATACAATCTATAATCAATGAAAGTCCATATCTGAGAATCACGGCATCATCAAGAGCAGAGCTCATCACAAGCGGAATTGAACATCCATGGGACAATCACGTACAGGTCTGCATAGTTATACCATCAGATGATACAGTAATTGAAGATCGCGCCTTCAGAGATACTAGATGCAGCATCGTAGATGTAATTATACACGACAGGATAACAAAGATAGGAATGGAGGCTTTTGCTTACACAGATCTGTTTAAATTGAATCTTCCAGACTCCATAACATACATAGGCGACAGGGCATTCAAATCAAATAATATTCAAACTCTGGTTATTCCTGGGAACGTTGTGTATATCGGAGATTCTGCATTTGATTACTGTACAGGTCTTTCGTCAGTTTCAATACCCAAAAGTGTAGAACATATCGGAGAAGCAGCTTTTGCACATTCAAAGATGAAAGAAGTTTATTTTTCCCATTCTGACATGCTGCCAGAAATGCCAGATATGAAGATATATGGAGCAGGTTCAATATTTTATAACTGTCAAAAAAATATTCAGAGAGAAACCCATGATGCATGGTATCCAACACTCGATGACGGCGGTCTTGATGTATACATTAAAGCCGGCATCAAGAACACAGACCGGCTGGAAAATCAGTTTAACAATCTGAATATAATCACCCTCGAAGATCATGTAATAACGTTTGATCCAAATGGAGGAAGCATAGATACCATATTCAAAACTGTAAAAGAAGGTGAGAAAATTACACCTCCTGCACAGCCTCCAGTGATAAGAGACAATTGGGGAATAGAGTATAACTTCATAGGCTGGTATTATGAAAATGAACCTTACAGCTTTGATACTCCAGTATCTGATGACATTGTGCTTACTGCAGCGTGGGAAAGAACTGTGACAGATAACATTGGAGATAACAATCTGATATATTTCCTGATAATTCTTGCAGCCATAATCATCATAGTGATCACTGCTGCATACATATACATTAAAAAGAGATAAGGAGGATTCATTCCTCCAATTTTTTTATAATCGGAAATAATTAAATACTAGTTGAAAAAGCTTCAGCAAACCATTAAGAATTATGATCCGAGAAAGTATCCGAATTTCAGTCTGAATAAGAAAAATAGACGCAGGTCTTTTTACCTCACTCCAATACTGAGTGCTGACTTTCTGTTCACATGTGTATATCATTCAGGATAAGTTTTAACATTCATAATCTCAACGAGGGATTTATAGGAATTATGGAACATCTCGGTTGAGACGATTGATGGAAACTCTTGAAATTTGCGGCATAGAGGTGGAAATAGAAAGGAAGAAAATCAAAAATCTTCGCATGTATGTTCATCCACCTTACGGAAATGTGACGATATCTGCACCTCTTAAAATGAGTGATGAAACGATTATAAGATTTGTAACTTCAAAGATAGATTGGATAGAAAAACATCAATCCAAATTTCAAAAACAGAAATCAAAAGCATGCCGTTACACAAATGGAGATGAAATAAACATCTGGGGAAAGAAATACCCATTGACAATTATTCCTTCAGAGACTAAAAGTTTCATAGTCAGCGGAGATAATGCTCTTCTACTGATTGATGAAAGCAGTACTTTCGAACAAAGAGAAAAGGTTGTAAATGTTTGGTATAAAAATCAGCTGGAACCAATAATGCTTGAAACCGCAAAAAGATGGGAGAACATAATCGGCGTAAAAGCTAGTTCATACATCATCAGAAATATGCACACCAGATGGGGGAACTGTAACACATCCACCAAGCGAATCTGCATCAATCTGCAGCTTGCTAAAAAATCACCGGAATTTTTAGAGTACGTAGTAATTCATGAACTGTGTCACCTTCTGGAGGGCAGCCATAATGAAGTTTTCAAATTATACATGGATAAATATCTGCCTGACTGGAGAGCATTAAGGAAAAAATTAAATGAAGAACCCATAGGGACTTTTTAAGCAGAATCCACTGTGATTTACTGACATCTCAGAAACTGCATTTCATGACATTACGGCGATGCTATAATAACTTCAAGATGATTCTCCCCTGATATGAGTTCAATGTTACCGCGGTAAGTTTGGATTCATAACGGGGATGATATCATATCTTCTAAAAAGTTAACAAATGAGGTCGGAGCTCCAGTAGCTGAGAATGAACATTCATTAACTGCCGGACCTCGCGGACCTGTGATGCTGCAAGATGTCTGGCTGTTAGAAAAACTAGCACATTTTGACAGAGAAGTAATTCCCGAAAGACGCATGCACGCTAAAGGCAGCGGGGCATATGGTACGTTTACAGTAACACATGACATTACTGAATACACAAAAGCTAAAGTTTTTGAACCGGGAAAGAAAACAGATGTCTTCGTCAGATTTTCTACTGTAGCAGGAGAAAGAGGTGCTGCAGATGCCGAACGTGATATCAGAGGATTCGCCTGTAAATTCTACACTGAAGAGGGAAACTGGGATTTGGTAGGAAACAACACACCAACCTTTTTCATAAGAGATGTGCACGATTTCCCAGATTTAAACAGAGCTGTAAAGAGAGATCCCCGTACAAATATGCGTTCAGCGCAGAATAACTGGGACTTCTGGACCATGCTTCCTGAAACATTCCATCAGACAACAATTGTAATGTCTGACCGCGGCATACCAGCATCATTCAGAAATATGCATGTTTACGGCGAGCACACTTTCAGTTTTTACAATGCTAAAAATGAACGCGTCTGGTGTAAATTCCATCTTCATACTCAGCAGGGAATTAAGAACCTTACTGATGCTGAGGCAGAAGAATTAATCGGCAGAGACAGGGAAAGCCACTGCCGGGATTTGTATGAAGCTATAGAACGCGGCGAATATCCACGCTGGACCATGTATGTACAGATCATGACTGAAGAGCAGGCCAGGAATCATTATGAGAATCCGTTTGACATCACCAAGGTCTGGAAACATGCAGAGTTCCCGCTTCATGAAGTTGGTGTTTTGGAACTCAACAGGAATCCTGAAAATTATTTTGCAGAGGTAGAACAGGCTGCATTCACACCAGCTCATGTCGTACCTGGAATTGGTTTCTCACCTGATAAATTCCTGCAGGGACGTCTTTTCGTTTATGGAGATGCCCAGCGTTACCGTCTTGGTGTGAATTACAATCAGATTCCGGTCAATAGAGCAAAATGTGAGGTTCATGATTACCACAGAGATGGAATGATGCGCGTTGATGGAAACTATGGCGGTGCTCCTGCATACACACCTAACAGCTTAGGTGAATGGGCTGCCCAGCCAGAAGTTATGGAGCCGCCGTTAGATCTCAGTGGAGCAATGTATGCATTTGATCCAAAGGATGATCCTACTGACAACTGCTTCCGCCAAGGTGGAGATTTATACCGTTTGATGACAGAAGATAAACGTGCGTTACTGATCGAGAATACTGCACGCAATATTGCACCAGTAACTCCGAATATCAAGTACCGCCATGCCGTCCACTGTTATCTGGCAGATGAAGAGTATGGAAAACGCATCACGGAAGCCATGGGACTGAATTTTGAGAAAGTCAAAGAACTTTCAAAACTGTCCAACGCTGAACTGATAAAAGCTACATTAGATCAGAAAATGCAGTAAACACACAGTCATCAGATGCATATGTCATCTGATGATTTTTTTTCTTTTAATATTCGTTTTATGCAAGCACTGTCAAGTTTGATATATGATGATCAATCAAACAGACTTAGTTGTCTGCCTGTTGATTTTTCTTCGAATAGATTCAGGTATTCAAATATCTGATTATTGTCATGGAGGATGCCGTTTTGTTCACATGTACTATGGAACAAACTCATCAGTTCATGATTATGCGGGCTGCCGATTGAATACTGGTTGCCAAATGCACTGACATACTTTTCTTTAAGACGTGGAAACAGTTTGTCCAGCTGGCTGTAAAAATACTCCCTGTTTCCTTCCCTGAGCGTTAATCCCATGCCAAAACAGATGATGCCGTGCACCTTTGCTTCTATGCAGTAATCCAAAATCCCAGATATATTCTCATAAGTATCGTTAATAAACGGAAGTATTGGACAGAGCCATACTACGGTGGGTATTCCTGCATCACGCATTCGCTTCAATACTTCAAAACGTTCCTTTGTGGTGCTGACATTGGGCTCTATTTTTTTACAAAGTTCTTCGTCATACGTAGTCATAGTCATTTGCACTACGCATTTTGTTTTTTTATTGATTTTGTCTAACAGGTCAATATCTCTCAGAATAAGATTTGATTTTGTAATTAATGTAAAACCAAACCCATATTTATATGCCAGAGTCAGAGCCTTTCTGACATTACCCAGTTCTGCTTCCAGAGGAATATATGGATCAGTCATTGATCCCGTACCAATCATACATTTTTTCTTCTTATGCTTAAGGGCGGCATCCAACAGTTCAATAGCGTTCTCTTTAACTTCAATATCCTCGAACTGATGATCCATGTGATAACAGCTGCTTCTTGAATCACAGTATATACAACCATGAGAACATCCGCGATAGAGATTCATTCCATTTTTAGCAGATAATATCCCCTTTGCCTGGACATAGTGCATCTCTTTACCTCATGATCTGCATTAGCATTCAATACAAAACAGACATGTGCACAGACGTTTAAATAATCTATTGACGAGATAAGTAATTAAAATAAAAAAATAAATTAAAAGTGGTTTTACATCTTCATAGTTATTTTCTCTCGTTCCTCCTGGGATGCCGCGGCCAGCTTCATGATTTTATTAATATCCAGCGACAAGGCTTCAGCAACCCGCGTACCATAGTCTTCATCGACTTTATAGAATAAAGCAGTCTGACGATATTGTATGCTTTCTTTAGCACCACCAAGGTGTCCTGCAATATTAGAAATCAGATGATCCTTGTCCTTATCACTCAGAACTCTGGTATACAAAGCTCTGGCCTGAGCGAAATCAACATCATCTATCGGCACCTGATGTCTCATGGCTTCATCATCAACTATTGATGCAGGCGGAGTGTATGAGATATCTGGAGCCGGTGCGTCAGGTACTGAATTTGGATAATAATTGGGATCTGTGCCTACAATGCCATAACTCATCGGTCCGTCCCTCTGATAAACATTTAATGCTCTGGGTGCGTTGATTTTAAGCTGCTGAAAATTCGGACCGAGCCTATAACGCTGCGTATCTGTATAAGCAAACAATCTTGCCTGCAGCATCCTGTCAGGGGAGGCGCCGATACCTGGAACCATATTGGATGGAGCAAAGGCAGACTGTTCGACTTCATCGAAATAATTCTCAGGATTCTTGTTCAAAACTATTTTTCCCAGAGGAATCAACGGAAAATCTCCATGATACCAAACCTTAGTAGCATCAAATGGATCGAATTCATATTTTTTAGCCTGCTCTGGAGTCATTATCTGCACATATACCGTCCATGAAGGATAATTTCCATTTTCAATTTCCTGATACAGATCGATTGTTGCATGGTCGGCCTCTTTTCCCTTAAGTTCTATGGCTTCATCGGCAGTCAGAGTTTCATTTCCCTGATCACACTTAAATGTATATTTTATCCAGACATATTCGTTTTTCTCATTATACCACATGAATGTATTAGTGCCAAAACCATCCATGTGACGGTAATCTTTAGGAGTTCCCCTGTCAGTAAATAAAATCGTTACCTGATGAATGCTTTCAGGAGTTAAAGACAGGAAATCCCAGTATGTATCATAATCATGGAGATTGTTTTTAGGATTTCTCTTCTGACTGTGAATGAAATCTGGAAATTTAATAGCATCTCTTACGAAGAATACAGGAGTGTTGTTGGCTACAATATCATAATTTCCTTCTTCTGTGTAGAATTTAACAGCAAATCCTCTTGGATCCCGATCAGCATCTGGACCCCCTCTTTCAGTATTGACGATGGAAAATCTTACAAAGATATCAGTCTTCTTTCCAACTTCTGAAAGGAAAGCGGCTCTTGTATACTTGCTCAGATCATTAGTTACCTCAAAATATCCATGAGCACCGGTACCTTTTGCATGTACAACTCTTTCGGGAATACGCTCTCTGTTGAAATGGGCCAGTTTCTCAGTCAGATGTACATCCTGAATAAGTGTATACCCACTTGCAGTGATTGATGCCTGATCGTCATCAATTGGAGAGCCGCTGGCAGTAGTTAATTTTCCTTTCATAAGCTGTCTGTTGCAATGTCATATATAATCACATTGCTTGAGAAAAAATTGGTAAATCAGGGTATATTCTCAGCTTAGGTCGAAGATTGATGAGATATTTACTGAATGATGTGGATTGCATTAAAGATTGAAATATATATTATTCAGACTCCTCATGCATTTTGCGTATATTTTCATCAGACAAAGCATCAAGTAAGATAACATGAGGATGACCCTGGACATTTTCAATCATGCAATCCACCCCGTAGACATATCGCATAACCTCAGGAGTTATGACTTCTCCAGGTGTTCCTATTTTATAAATAATTCCAGGAGTACTCATGATGATTATTTTGTCTGCGTATTTTGCTGCAATGTTCAGATCATGACTTATCATAAGAATCATCATATCATTTTTATGCGAGAGACTGCTGAGCAGATTGGTAACCATCAGCTGATGCCTTACATCCAGATTAGCAGTTGGTTCATCTAGAATTAAGACCTGCGGAAGCTGTGCGAGTCCTCTCGCTATGGACGCCCTTTGATGCTGACCTGCGGAGAGTTCATTTAGATTTCTCAATGCTAAATGAATTATGCTCATCATCTCCATTGTATCACATGCAATATCTACATCTTCATTAGTAGGAGAACTCCAATTTTATGAGGGTATCTTCCAATCAATATGGAATCAATTACAGTCATTGAAAACATATCATTGGCAGCTGCTGGAACATACCCCATTATCTTTGAAATTTCTTTAAAAGACATGTCATTTATGTTTTTATTGTTTAAAAAGATCTGTCCAGAATCAGGTTGGAGTATTTTATTTATGCATTTAATAAGAGTTGATTTTCCTACCCCATTTGGTCCAATTATGCAAACTAACCCTGGTTCATTGAGTGTTAAAGAAATATTATGCAGAACAGGTGAATCGTCATAACTGAAATTAACATTATCTAAAGTTATCTCCATCACCACGCCTCCTTTCTCTGTTTTACTAGGAGATATAAGAATAAGGGACCTCCCAGGAAAGCAGTCACGACACCAACCTGTAAAACTGCAGGATAGATTACAGTTCTTCCAATTACATCAGAAATCAATACTAATGCCACTCCAAACGCTGCTGAAGCAGGAAGCAGATATCGATTGTCTGAACCGATAAATATTCTTGCAACATGTGGTGCAACTAGACCCACAAAACCAATCACTCCCGTGAAACTTACAATACCAGCAGCCAAAAAAGATACGACTACCAAACAAAATAATCTTAGTTTGTTTGCATCTATGCCTAGCGATTTTGCACTTTCATCTCCAGTTGCCAGGATATTCAACTTATTCGAAAGGGTTACTAAGACAACAGATCCAATGAGTGTGACCGCAGCCATAACAGGAAGTGTTTCCCATTTTGACTTAGCTAATGTTCCCACCTGCCAGTTGTAAACAGCTGCAAGATCCTCTGGATTTGCCATTAACATGATTACAGTGGTCAGAGCATTGAAAACATACATCACTGCTATTCCAGAAAGGATCATTACGGTAGGAGACGCTTTTCTCAATCCCGATATGACAATGATGACCGCTGCTGGGATCAATGAAAATATAAATGCATTTATTACGACACCGTAGGATGAACCCACAACTGTGATTCCTAAAATTATAGCAATGGTCGCTCCAAAGGAAGCACCTGAGGATATCCCAGTAGTATATGGATCAGCCAGAGGATTTTTCATGGTGCTTTGCATTGTAGCCCCTGCTATCGAAAGGCCTACCCCAACTAGTGCTCCTGCAATAATGCGCGGCAGACGACTTTCCCAAACTATCAGATCTTTTGTAGCATCTGTTACATTTCCCAGAATGTGGTTGATAATTATCTGATATGATTCAAAAAATCCTATTGGGTAACTTCCAACAGTAACTGCATAACCTGCAATGAGTATGGAGATGACTACACAAACGATTATGAACATTCGTTTTTTCCAAAGATATTTTCCATAGCCCAGAGATACATCTTCTCTTGTAGTATACATCCGTTTAAGATCATTTTTTGAGAGTTCATTGGCTGTATGACTTTTCACCTTTGTACCTCCAGATCATAAAAAAAGAAAGATTATCGAAAGTTACACTTTCGAAGGTATGTATATGAAACCGGTTGAATCGGCCTTCAGATAATCAGAATCTGTAGAGCTCAAACCATTATTTACAGATGTAAAATTATCAATATATTCCTGAAGAAATGCATCTGCATCTACATTCTCAAAGGCATCTGCATAAACTGTACATGCCAGATACAAAGCAGTGTTCATCTGCATTGTTCCTGATGTTATACCAGACCCAGAAACCGCAATCTGATTATTTTTGGCTGCACTGGTAGTAACCAGATACTTTGCACCTACATCATAAGATGTTTTTAATTTATCCTCATTGGGGAAAAGTCCTGATCCCGATCCTAAAATAATAACCCAATCTGGATTTTTTCCGATTATGTATTCTTGATCAGTGTTGTAATACATAGTGTCAGATGATAATTTTCCTTCTTGGTTCAGGTACGATGCAAGATTGTTCATCCCAGCGATAATGCTGCATTCATAGCTTCCAGAACCTCTGCACTCCACCTCAACTTCTAAAGAAGATTCTGTACTGGATCCAAGGTAGGTCACTAGAACTGTCTCTTTTTTATCTACATTTGAAAGTCCATCATCAATTATTTTCTGTATGCGATCTTGAAACTCAATAAACTTGTGTGCATTTTCAATATATTCAGAGTTTCCAAGAAGATATGCTAGCGTAATAACTGCTGATGATACGTCTCCACCTTCCCAAAATGGAAGTCTAATCATATCGATTTTTGATTCGTCTGAAAATTTATCTTCAATTCCTACAAAATATATATCTTCAGATCCACAAACAATTGCATCAAGATTTGTAGACATTATCGTCTCGAAGTCATATCCTTCATGGAATCCACTTCCAAAATTCCTTATGTTGGAGGTATCCAGACCTCTGTATATGTCGTTTGTACTAAGGCTATTGTAGATTCCACTGTCTGTCCATGTGAGAATGTCTGTAGCCCCGATAGCCATGATCCCATACATAATAGGCCAATAGTCAGCACCTATCGTATTCACAGGTTGACGTACGGAAGCAATGTTTCCATTTAGATTTTCATAATAGATCTCAGATGCTGTCCCTGCTAGAATAGCTTTCAGATACTCGACATCTTCTTGATTCGTTTTTCCATCGCAATTTGTATCGCAAAATTTATTTTCTTCATTTTTTCCATCTAAGACATTTTGCAGATATGTTAGATCATTGTTATCTAAATAATCATCACCATTTGCATTTCCATAAACCACGAGCCGAATGTCTGATGCAACCGACGGTTTATTATCAGTGCCACTGTTATTTGAATAAATCACTGCAATGGCTCCTCCTGCAACTACGAGGATAGCGACTACAATAATTGCTACAAGCTTGTTGTTCATAATCTCACTTGGATGTAATATCCAACCATTGGATCATATATCCCATATATTATAGTTGTGGAAAGAACGTAGGAGACATGATATTCGACAAAAACACAATTAAGATCTAAAATGATATATGTTATAAACAGATAAAAGAGTAGATTGTAAGCAGAAAATATCTTCTGCTTAAATCATCAACAGAGAATGATCCAGTTAGATCAATCGATATAGAATGTCTCTGGCGTTTTATACTCAGCACAACTTTTTATGAATTCATTTGTAGCGAGTTTATACATGAAGCCATGAAACGCCCTTGCATTCATTGGACATGCATGAATACAGGCTCCGCATGATATGCATGTTTCCTTGTTCGTCTTTTTTGGATGCTCTGCAGAAATTGAGTGTGTGGGACAGATGTCAACACATATGCACGATCCGTTACACTTACTGTCTCCTTTAGGCTTTAGAGGCACCTTTCCCGGTTTAATGTATTGTGAATTTCCTTTGACTTTAATGGTCATATAGCAATCTGGAGAAAATGTCGACAGCAGTTTACTGCAGTGGTCTGCAAATTCAGCAATAAGTCTGAGATCATTCTCATCAGGCCTTCCTGCTGCCACCTGAGGAAATATAGAGTGCTGAGCGATAAATGCCCCGGCACCTACTACACAGAAGTCATTTGCCTCTAAGAGATCTTTCAGTTCAATCAATGCATCTTCATAGTCGCGGTTTCCATACACAATTATAGCAATTGCAGGCTGTTTACTGCCTTTCAAGTGATTGATCATGCTCACGCAAGGCTCTGGAATCCTGCCTGCATACGCTGGCATTGCTACAATAAGTACTGAATCACCTGAAATTTGGATATCTTCGGTCAAAGGTGTTTTCAATAGATTATATTCGGTAATGTCGTTGCATATTCTGCTGGACGCTGCCTTGATAACTTTTTCAGTATTTCCACTGGGACTAAAATACACTTGAGTTGCTTTATCAAAGCTCATATGCTCACCATTTTTACAGATGGGAACAGCTAGGTTGTATAAAATTACTTAGTATCAATAATAATTTTACGAAATAATTAAGACTGAAAATGACTGCTCATTTTCAGGTTTCAAATAGTTCTTTTCCTGAGTTTACCAGTCTCATCCCTGAAGTATGCAGTTCCATAAGGTGCATGCAGCAGAGGAATTATATCTGGATCATAATTGCATATTGTATTTAATGAATAAATTCCTATGTTGAGAGGATCATTCAGGTATTCATCAGACTCATCTCCTGCCAAGAATCTCCAGCCGCTGTCCGGCATTTCGGGATCTGGCTCCTCTCTGTACATATAACCTATTTTTTCGCCATCCACCATAATGCGGTCCGTAGCTTTGCATCCAAGCGGTCCATACCAATCAGATAATACAGGCTTAATGTCTTCACTCGGGATAGCGAATTTCTTTTTGGATTCTGAAACACATTGACTAGGCCTGTTGAGATCCACAACAGGATCGATGCCATCCAGCATATGTATCAATTCATCTTTGCTGTGGCTCACCTTAAATTCTATCTCCTCGCGGTACAGAGGAATGATCTGATAGAAATTGATGCATTCTCCATTAGGCAAAATACATTTATCTGCTCCTTCGTCAAAATCAGTCATATTGGAAACAATCATTCCCGATAGTTTGGTGTTTTCTGCAAAGGGTTCGTTGTTAGACACTGTGTGTCCCCATGCAAGCCAGGTATTTTGCTCCCCGGGAAGTCTGGCCATAACTTTCAGCCATTTTACAGGCCAGAACCATATATCACTGTTGCTATTTATAGGCCAGTCTGGAGGCAGACATATTACAAGCTCCGCCCTGTCAAAATTCTCGCCTTCGAAGTTAGGCGGTACAGTCATGCGGTGGGCACCCATGCCCATGGTCACAAGCGTATAATAGTTATGATCTGGATCAGGATCTATAATCGCTATATCCACATGAATATCAGGAGAGACTATTTCATGGAACACTCGGCCATAATGGCCAATACGCCTCTCAATATGCCGCTCAACAACTTTAAGCTGCTCTTCTGTATAAAGTTCTGGATCAAAGTTTTCCTGTTTTAAACCGGCCGCTTCTTGAAGCTTTTCCTTACAAAAACCAATGAAGCGCATTGTATCCTCATCGTTTTGATCCAATTCCCAAGCTGCCTCAAACTCATTTTTAGCTTCGTCAAATCTTTCCAGGTAATAATAAGCGTAACCCAATTCAAAATGCCAGTAAAAATCATTCTTTCCTTCTTCTTCAACCGAAAGAAGTTTTTCAATGGCTTCTTCATACCTTTTTAGATTATTGAAGGCTCTCACAAGATGAGAAATGACGTCGTAATCCATCTCCTCTTCAACCATTAATGAGATCTCATCTACGATCTTCTGGAATTCATCTTCTTCGTGCCATTTGTTTAGTTTATAAAGAGTTTCCTTATTCATTTATACTCCCTCTTACCGCAATAGATAGTCATCTGAAAAACTAAATGATATCATCATAATTGCTTCGCTAGTCTCCAGATTCTCACCTTTCTCTTTTGCGTCACAGATTGCACCATAAATTGAACTTACATAGACGTAAGAGGAAAATACTTCATTCGAGAAAAGATTGTCGTTGAATCCGTTTAATAAAGCTTTCTGTATAGAATGGTAGCTCGCTATCTGATTCTTATAAACTTCTAAACTTTCTCCGTTTCTGTAAATTAATACAGACTCAGGATACTGAATAGAAGGGAATGCATTTTCGGCACACATCTCGGGAATAAAGGCCTGCAGTTCCTCAGCAAGACTTGAATCCCCTAGCTCCTCAATCAGTTTCTCCAGGTATTGCTGATAGTCATCTCCAGAAGTACATTTTTCAAATAAGCTGACTGCCTTGACAGTAGCATCCTCAAGTTCTTCTTCGCTGTAAGGATATTCCAGATAAGTTTCTTCATCCTGGGTTATAAAGAAAAACTGCTTTTTAGAGCTGAAGTCTGTTGTATCCCATTTACCAGCGATCTCAGAAACTATGTTGCTGAGCTCTCTGCTTTGTATATCATTAATGCGGCATTCTCCCGTGATTGAATCTCCATTTTTGGCTGCGTATACTTTAACATACACAAATTTCTGATTTCCCAGACGTCTGATAATGCCGTCTCTCAGCAGATTCCAAAACTCATCGATATCGTCACCTTCCGGATTATTACCCATTCCGACAATATCTGATTTGTATGCATGCCAATTGTGTTTTTCACCAGCAAATTCAGAAACCAGCTCCTCTGAATTCTCCCCATTCATCATGATCCTGATGCCGTCTACAACTGAGAACAGGAAACTTCCCTCAGCCATACCAATTGCCTTTTTTGGCGTATCACCCAATGCAACTGAGCATTCAAACAACTCTCGGTCCCATGAACCGCAGTTGAGAGTAAAATACAAAACAGCCATATCTTCTGCTAATTCTTCCACAAACGGAGAAATCGTCAAATCCCATTCAGGAATGAATAATTTACCGTCTTCAATGACGTTATCTTCTACGATCAGTTCATGAAGACCTTCAAGGATGTATTGCAGAGGGTCATGTGGACAAAAAGAGTCGTCTATATCTTCAAGATAATAATTGCAGTCGTCCAAAATATCTTTTGCATCTTTATTATCAGGATTTAATTGAAGTGCTAGTTTGAATTCATTCTTAGCATCCAGATCTTTTCCGAGATAATAATAGGCATATCCCAACCGATAGTGCCACAGATCGTCATCTTTTCCCTCAGCACTCACAGAAAGCAGCAGTTTAACCGCAGTTTCATAATCTTCCAGATTATTATATGCTCTTGCAAGTAAAACTATAAGGTTGTAATCTCTTTCTGATTCTGGAACGCTCAGAATTGAGTCTACGATTTTTTGGTGTTCTTCAGATCGATGCCAGCTATCTAACTGCTCTATAAATTCTGATGACATGCAACTTCCTCCTGATCAATAATCCAATCTTATTGGAACTTTATTCTCTTTAGCAAACAAAACTGCTTTGTAGAATATACAATATGCAAATCTAGACAAAGCGTCAAAATCAAAAACATCTTCATTGGATTCATCAGAAACCATCTCAATGTCAAACCAGCTGAGAATGGTCTCTTCATCAGCATTCCATCTCATTTTATTTATATATTGAAGATCAGATTCCAATTGTCCTACCGTAGACATATTAGCCTCTTTGCCTGTTGGAAATATATAACTGAATGACATGCATTCTTCAAACGGGACCCACATTTCAATTCCATTCAAAAACGAATTTATATACGACTCTTCTTTAACAAGATCCTGCACTATGAGATTGTCATTCCAATCACTGAATTTTTCATAAAGTTTAGGAACTTCTTTTCCAGAATACAAACATGCGCTTAAAATGACTAAAGCACCATAACCAGCCCAATCTGGTTTATCAGTGTAATACTCTTTTTCATTGTTTTCTTCCCAGGGCTTAAGAAAAATGTCTTCATTTGACAGTCCGCTTATCAATGCTTCCATCCAGAGTTCAGTTGAACTCTGGACCTCTTCAGCATCTATGTTTTCATTTCCCAATTCACCATCTGGTGTTATGATTTCACAGCGGACGTTATTTTGTTCAGACCACTGTTGAACAGCGGTTTTCCAGTTGCGAGTGTAATACCTTGTCAATGTCCCAGCATATAGATCTAGACCCATTTTATAACCTCATTTCAGACCTAAGATTGACTATGTTTCCATCTGGACAAAACTCAGCTAAATGAAATTCAAATTGATAGTCTTTTAACATGCGGTCAATTCGTTTGAAAAATTCAGACATGTCATAGATCAGCAGATCTTCGTATTCATACATGCTGCCGCTGGCGCTTCCCAGAGCTATTCCAATTTCTCTGCCACTGCCTTTCTCACCAAGAATTTCGTCTATCAGGTAATATTCAAAATTATACCTGAGATTGAATATTTTGTCTTCATCCATTTCCATCGGCCATGTGTAGAATAGGTAAACGAGTTTGGCTCCACAGTTCTCCATGTCCATATATGTATTATTTACATCAGAAATATATTCAGCAACTGAATTCAAAAGAGATGTTAAGCCGCTGAGTGTGTCATGTCTCAATTTGTCTGTGTATTCATTTCCAAAGGCATATGCAACACGGATGTCACTGGGGTTTTCAATCATTTCTTTTCCAGACAATTTTAGAACATTAGACATTTTTTCACACATCTGTTCCATGGGAAACATCTCATCCGTTGGAGAGCGCAGCAGTGATAATGTGTCAATATAAAGCCTCAACAGATTTTCACTGAATAATAATTTCAACATATCAACAACTATAATGCTTGCCTCACTCTCTTCAATTGATTGAAATTCTTCTGAATAAAAATATAAGTTAAATTTGTCAGATTCAGATTCATAATTAAACGATATTTTAACATTTTTTATCGGAATACCATTGACTGAGAGATCATTGCAGCGGTTTAGTTTAGGTATCGATATGCCAATATCCCATTTGTTCTGAATATTCTTCGGAGCCCTGGAAATGAGATATGGAAGAAGATAGTAGAGAGGACTGCTGCCGTTTAAAACAAATGTGAATTTGAATCCTTTTTCAACAAAGCACTTGATATCCTTGGTTATTAAATTCGTGCCTTCTGAAAAGAAAGCTGTGACTTCTGAATCACACACGTTGTTTTCAGAAAATTCAGATAATTTTGCTTCATTGTCACAGAACCACTTCCAGAATGAAGATACTCTGTCAGAAAATTGATGTTCTGGAATGAGCTTATTTCTAGGAACAAGCCTCTCTGACAAGCTTTCCAGATGAAGTTTGACATAATGATAAATATGACAAAATTCTACAAAGTCTGAAGCATAATCTCCTTCAGGATTTAATTCGAATGCTTTACCAATCTCTTCATTTACTTTTGTCATATCATTTGTAAAATAATACGCCTGACCCAGAATGAAATGCCACATATAATCCTCAGCGCCTTTATCACTGACTGAAAGAAGGCAGTCGATGGCTTCCCGATACTTGTAAGTGCGCAGATATGCCTCAGCTAAGCGGGTAACAAGATCATAGTCCAGTTTATAATCTGAGATGCTTGTGATTGCTCCAATTATGCTGCAATAATCACCGCTGTTGCGCAGTTCATCTAAACGTTGACAAAGTTCCTGTTCCACTTGGATCAATTTCATATCAAGACATTAGTATTTAGAAAATAGCATTCCTTACGTATTGAAATTGACTAGATCGCATAAAAACGCTGCAGAGACAATATTATATGAGGGTGTTTAATATTCCAGCAGACCACTTTAGAGTTAAAAGAAAAAATCAGGTATGACCATGCAGAGAGATCTGACAAACGGCAGTGTTACCAAAACAATGCTGCTATTTGCGTGGCCGATGATTTTAGGTAATTTTCTGCAACAAATTTACAATGTTGCCGATACTCTGATAGTCGGAAGATACGTTGGCTCTGACGCTCTAGCTGCAGTGGGATCCTCTTTTGCATTAATGGTTTTTCTGACGTCTATCATCATAGGGCTGTGTATGGGAAGCGGAGTTGTTTATTCCATATTCTTTGGTGCCAGGGAGGAAGAAAAACTAAAGTCCAGTTTTTTCATGTCATTCGTATTCATTGCTGCTGTTACGATTGTAATCCAAATTACCACATTGTGTCTGATTGATCCGGTACTCAGCGCACTGCATATCCCATCTGAAGTATACAACGCAACTAAAAGCTATCTCACAATAACACTCTATGGAACTATTTTTGTATTCATATATAACTATTTTACAGCAGTACTGAGAGGCATTGGAAACTCCACAACTCCACTGATATTTTTAGGAGCAGCTGTAATCTTAAATGTTGCTCTTGATCTGATATTGATAATATCATTCGGAATGGGTATAGAGGGTGCCGCTGCTGCAACCGTAGTTTCTCAGGCCGTATCTGCAGTTTCAATTGCTGTTTACTGCATATGGAAGACTCCAGAATTCAGACTAAAACGAAAACATCTAAAATTTGAAAAATCGATATTGAATAAGATTGTACAGTATTCTTCTCTGACCTGCATACAACAATCAATTATGAATTTTGGAATACTGATGGTTCAGGGATTGGTCAATAGTTTCGGAGTGTCGGTAATGGCTGCATTCGCAGCGGCTGTTAAAGTTGATTCTTTTGCATATATGCCTGTACAGGACTTCGGAAACGCATTCTCCACATATGTAGCACAGAATTATGGAGCTAGAAAATCAAAAAGGATCCATGAGGGAATAAAGTCCGCAGCAAAAGTATCGTTGATATTCTGCATTGTAATCTCAGCAATAGTAGTGATCTTTGCTAAACCGTTAATGACACTGTTTGTAAGCCCTGAAGATGTGGAGATCATTTCAATTGGTGTCCAGTATCTGAGAATAGAAGGGGCCTGCTACTGCGGAATCGGCGGTCTCTTCCTTCTTTACGGTCTGTACCGCGGAGTAGGAAAACCAGCGGTATCGATTGTTTTAACAGTTATTTCACTGGGAACCAGAGTCCTGCTGGCATACGTCTTGGCAGCGATACCGTCAATCGGCCTGGTAGGAATCTGGTGGGCAATACCGATAGGCTGGCTGCTGGCAGATATTACTGGAATTGTGTATTATATGCGGAATAAAAAATTGATAGTTGCTTAGTCTGATTCATGGAGGTGAGTTCAGCTTCATGACCAGACACTCAGCAAAGTTTAGTCTTCATCACCGTATGCAAGATCGATATCTATGAACTGAATTACCAGCTGACAGATCTTTCCATCTGCATCATACCCAAAGTATACCGGATAAGTGCCGTCTCCAAATCCAGTTTGAAAGATGGGTAAATGATAAATTGTTCCTGGAACTATCCAGTTTATCCAATCTCCCCCCTCTCGTTGATGTTTTGGATTTTCAGCATAGCTTTTTGCAAAGATTGCCGCAAAGTAATCATCATAAATGTTCTTACCTGGATTACTTTCAGACCAATCATCATAAAATTCACAGAATGCATCCCTCACCGCGATATCACATATACACGCTAAGCCTGCATCTACATTGAATCCATAATATTCATCATCTTCCAGTTCAGAGAGGTTTTCATTTCCAATAAGAGCCTCTTCAAAAGTTACAGCTTCTTTTTTAGTGAATTGAACACGCACCGCAGCATATCTTGAGCAATCAGAATCATCTTCAGAGACCACACAGGCAACTGCATGAAACTCTCCAGGAGGTACTTCTGTAAAATAAGGCTCCTCTTCACAGTCGAGATAGCAGAGAGGGTCTCTGACTAAAATCACACCTGTTGGAATGGACACTATACCAAAGTCCAATAAATCCAGTTTTTTACCGGCAATTTCCGGCATAGTGAAGTAATTGTTAATCGGAGCTGGACAGGTCAATTTTTCGCGAATCTCTTTAAAGGACTTGAGCCATTCTGCAGTAGGTTTCATCATTCAGTCCATAGTATGGTTCTGTTATAGAGTTATCTGTAACGATTATGCTGACAATTCATTTAGTTTAAATTTATTTTTTTCAAAGTCTATCAATCCTTCATTTCTAAGTTTAGACAGTTCGTTGGATATTGCACTCCTATCCACGGAAAGATAATCTGCAAGCTGCTGCCTGTTGAATGGTATTTCAAATTCAGGGCTGCGGGCTTTCTTAGACTGTTCAGAAAGATAAGAAAGAAGTTTTTCTCTAATGCTGCGTTTTGAGGTATGCTCTATTCTCTTTGTCAAAACAAGATTTTTCTCTGCAAGACTCCAAAGTAAATTACGGATTAAGACTGAATGAAACTCGCATGCTGAAGTACACACATTCATTATTTTATTTACATTAATAAACAGGACGTCAGTGCGTTCTTTGGCAATTACATTGATTTCCAGCCTTTCTGTGCCTAAGCAGGCATAGGCTTCTGCAAAAATCTGGCCGTTGCCAAGACATGTAAGGATGTTATCGTTCTCCCAGAAATCCTCTTTCACGATATGCACATTCCCGCTCAATACTATTCCGACATTATGAACGATATCTCCGCTCCGCAGGATGACTGCATCTTTCTGATATCTTTTAACAGTGCCGTTCATGCAGTCTAAGATAGATAGTATTTCATCATCTGTCATGCCGGAAAATAGCGGTGAATTTCTGATCAAATGCAGATATTTTTTCATTATACTCACATTGTTGTTTTTACAACGTAATTGTTTTATTTATTATATTTCATTTGCTACAGTGTGAAGTGTCATGATAAGAAAAATAGTTAAGATTGATGAGAAAAAATGCAACGGCTGTGGCATATGCGCAGACGCATGTCACGAAGGGGCAATTCAGATAGTAAATAACAAAGCTAAGCTTGTCAAAGATGATTATTGCGATGGATTAGGAGACTGCCTGCCAGGATGTCCGACTGGAGCTATATCGATTGAAGAAAGAGAAGCGGAAGCCTACGATGAAAATGCTGTAAAATCACATCTGCAAAACAAAGAAAAGGAGATTGCTTGCGGATGTCCAGGAGGACAGACAAGGGTTATCGACACTTTAGACAATAATTGTCTAAATCAGTGGCCGATACAGATAAAGCTCGTTCCCACAAACGCTCCCTACTTTGATGATTCGGAGTTGCTTATAGCCGCCGACTGCACCGCTTTTGCGTATTCAAATTTCTATAACGATTTTATCAAAAACCGCATCACATTAATAGGATGTCCAAAACTGGACTCAATAGATTATAGTGAGAAAATTTCTGAAATTATCAAAAATAACAAGATCAACAGCATCAGGATTGTGATGATGGAAGTGCCATGCTGCACCGGTCTTGAAAATGCAGTATTAAAAGCTCTTCAAAACAGCGGAAAAACTATCCCGTTGCAGACTTCAATAATATCAATTAATGGAAAAATAATTAAAAATAAAGCAGGTGATTAAAATGGATGGAAAAATGTTTTGTTTTCAGTGTGAACAAACAGCAGGATGCAAAGGATGTACCGGCGAAAACGGTGTATGCGGAAAATCATTCATGGTAGCCAATACACAAGACAGCTTGACACAGGCACTTATCGATCTGTCTCTGTCTCTAAATGGAAAAGAACCGAATGACAATCAGCGCCGCCTCATGCTTGAAGGGCTGTTCACAACGATTACCAATGTCAATTTTGACTGTGAAAAAATAACTGCGCTGACTAAGGAAATCAATTCCCAGTTTCCCAATACCAACTCTGAAGATACATATTCAGATCATTCACTGCAGTTATGGGCAGAAACAGAGGATATCCGTTCACTTAAATCACTTATATTATTCGGCCTTCGCGGCATGGCTGCTTATGCGTATCATGCAGCAATGCTTGGATATCAAGATGATAAAATTTCTGACTTCTTTTTCGAAGGATTACGAGCTGTAGGAAATCCAGAAGCTAATATGAATGGACTGCTGCCGATTGTAATGGAGGTAGGCAAAGTTAATCTAAGATGCATGGAGCTGCTGGATAAAGCCAATACTGAAACTTATGGAACTCCAATACCATCAACTGTTTCGCTTACAGTAAACAAGGGCCCGTTCATAGTTATAACCGGGCATGATCTGAAAGATCTGAAACTCCTACTAGAACAAACAGAAGGAAAAGGAATAAACATCTACACTCATGGGGAGATGCTGCCGGCTCATGCATATCCAGAACTTAAAAAATATGGCCATTTAAAAGGTAACTTTGGTACGGCCTGGCAGAATCAGAAAAAAGAGTTCTCAGACATTCCTGCACCGATCCTGTTTACAACGAACTGCCTGATGCCTCCCAAACACAGCTATTCTGACCGTGTATTCACAACCGGAGCAGTATCATTTCCCGAGACGATTCATATTGACGAGGATAAAGATTTCACTCCAGTGATACAAAAAGCGCTGGAACTCGGAGGCTATGAAAAAGATGTGGAGTTTGCAGGAATAAATGGCGGCAAAGAAGTTACTACTGGATTTGGACACGCGACTGTGCTGTCTATTGCAGATAAAGTAATCAATGCAATAAAAGACGGGCAGATCAAGCATATATTCCTGGTGGCTGGATGCGATGGGGCAAAACCTGAGCGCAGTTATTATACGAATTTTGTTAAACTCACACCGTCAGACTCCATCGCGCTGACACTGGCATGCGGCAAATACCGTTTCAATGATCTTGATTTAGGCACTGTCGCAGGAATCCCCAGAATTTTAGATATGGGGCAGTGTAATGATGCATATAGTGCAATCCACGTAGCTGTGAAACTTGCTGAAACTCTGAACTGCAGTGTGAATGATCTGCCCATCTCATTTGTAATCTCATGGTACGAACAGAAGGCAGTCAGCATTCTGCTGACTTTGTTATACCTCGGAATTAAAAATATCCGCCTGGGTCCATCAATTCCTGCATTCATGTCCCCAAACGTTCTGACATACCTTGTTGAGAACTTCGGCATTGCTCCGATCACAGTACCGGAAGATGATATGAAAGACCTGCTGAAGCAAGCCTGAGACACTTTTACTAAAATCTACAACAAAAGCGCTTGAACCCATTTGGATTAAGCGCTTTACACTTATTATTTATATGTGACAGTATCCGCAAGGTTACTGCTTTCTATATATGAGTCCATATCAATTCAGATAAGACATATATGAAAAGATATGAAGAGTATCTGCACATGCTGGTGAATGAGATCCATTCTACCATTTTTGCTACGGTAGATAATAACGGAAATCCCGTGACATGTGCAATAGATATTATGTTAGCTGGTGAAGAAGGCCTATACTTTCTGACTGCTAGGGGGAAAGCTTTCTATGACCGCCTCGTTTCCCACCCAATAATATCACTTACAGGAATAAAAGGTAAAAATACATTGTCTTCAAAATCCATAACTATCTGCGGAAAAGTAAAAGAAATTGGAAACGGCCGCATTCCAGAGATATTTGCAAAGAATCAATACATGGCTGAGATTTATCCTGATGAGAAAAGCCGGACATCCTTGACAGTCTTTCAAATTTATGAAGGAGAGGGAGAATTTTTTGATCTCAGTGTAAAACCTATATTCAGAGAAAAATTTTCATTTGGGAATGCTATCATTCGAGAAACCGGGTATTTTGTTACCGAAAAATGTGACGGCTGCTCTTTATGCTATGATGTCTGCCCCCAGAAATGTATAGATGTCTCATATACTTCAGTTAAGATTAAAGAAGAGAACTGCCTGCATTGTGGGAGATGCACTGAAGCATGCGACCGGCAGGCTATAGAAAGAAGATGATAGAATGAAACAAGAAGAACGCCTTCGGTGGTTGATCGAGCATCTTCTGCAGGAAAACAAAGATTGCCGAGATGTACCGTCTTCAGAACATGAAAGAAAACAACTGCTACGGGACTTGATGAATATCAGGACACCCAATCAGGTCAGTAAGGAGTTTTTAGAGATACAGGACGAATACCTTTCAGAAGAGCTGTCAAAGAAGAAGATTACTTCATTGAATGATCTTAGCCCCATTGATGAGCATATCTACATCTGGAAAGGAGATATTACTACACTTGCCGTAGATGCGATTGTCAACGCGGCTAACAGTTCCCTTTTAGGATGTTTTATTCCAAGACATGCATGCATAGATAATGCAATTCATTCTGCAGCCGGGGTACAGCTCAGACTTGCATGCAGCGACTTAATGACAAAACAAGGAGGAAGAGAACCGCCTGGAACTGCCAAAATAACTTTTGCATACAATCTGCCATCTCAGTATGTAATTCATACTGTCGGGCCTATGATTCAGAATGAAGTCACACAAAAAGACCGTGAGTTACTGGAATCCTGCTACATATCATGTTTAAACATTGCTGCAGATCATGATGTAAAGAGCATAGCATTCTGCTGCATATCTACCGGAGAATTTCACTTTCCCAATTATGATGCTGCCAAAATTGCCGTGAATTCTGTAAAAGGATTCTTGAAAACACATAAGATGAATGTAATTTTCAATGTTTTCAAAGAAGTGGATTATGACATCTACAGACGACTACTCAAAACAAATTAAACGCCTTCGGTGCGAGATCGAAGAAACTGATGCAATTGTGATAGGCGGGGGATCAGGCCTGTCTACATCTGCAGGTTTGACATACTCTGGAAAACGATTCGAGGAGAATTTTTCAGACTTTATCACAAGATATGATTTAACAAATATGTACACCGGAGGGTTTTATCCATATCAGACAGCAGAAGAATACTGGGCATACTGGAGCAGATACATCTATGTTAATAGATATAACAAAACTACTGGCCAGCCATATTTGGATTTATTAAAGATTGTAAAGAATAAAGACTATTTTGTAATTACAACAAACGTAGACCATCAATTTCAGATTGCCGGCTTTGACAAAAACAGAATATTCTGTACTCAAGGAGATTATGGGTTATGGCAGTGCTCAAAACCGTGCCATCAGAAAACATACGACAACGAAATGATCGTACGTCGCATGGTGTCAGAGCAGGAAGACATGAAGATACCTTCAGAATTGATACCACATTGCCCCATCTGTGGAAGAAAAATGTGTGTAAATCTTCGCATCGATAACAATTTTGTAGAAGATGAAGACTGGCATTTTGCAGCAGAGAATTATTCCATGTATATCCAAAATCATAAAAATAGTCGCATATTGTTTTTGGAACTGGGAGTAGGATGCAATACTCCAGCTATCATCAAATATCCTTTCTGGAGGATGACTTATTTAAACCCACAGGCAGTCTATGCCTGCATAAATCTGGGTGAAGCACATACAGCTAAAGAGATCGAACCTCGTTCCATATGTATTGATGAAGATATAGGCAAAGTTCTGAGAGAGATTGTTGCATAATATCATAGAAATTCAATATCTTAAAGTTTGAGCAAACTCTAAGTTTAAATAATATGTATGATGTCTCTGTAATCTATCGAAGAGCTCAGAAAATCAATGAAAATAATGCTTTCAAAAGTATATTGAAAACTATACAGATAAGGAGGAGCTGAAATGGAAAAATCAAAAGTTTACTATACCGATTTTCGCACAACCGCATTCGGCAACGGACTGCCGGCCAAACTTAAAGAGTTGATTAAAGCTGCTGGAATTGAACAGATCGATATGGCTGGAAAGTTTGTTGCCATAAAGATGCATTTTGGTGAGCTGGGCAATATTTCATACCTGCGCCCGAACTATGCTAAAGCAGTCGCAGATCTAGTTAAAGAATTGGGAGGAAAACCATTCCTGACAGACTGTAACACCATGTATCCCGGAAGCCGTAAAAATGCTCTAGAACATCTTGAGTGTGCATGGGAGAATGGATTTACACCTTTGTCTACAGGCTGCCCGATAATAATCGGAGATGGGTTAAAAGGAACTGATGATATTTCCGTACCGGTTGTAGGCGGAGAGTACGTTAAAGATGCAAAGATCGGCCGTGCAATAATGGATGCTGACGTTATTATCAGTCTAAGTCATTTCAAAGGACATGAAATGACTGGATTTGGAGGAGCGATCAAGAATATAGGAATGGGCTGCGGTTCACGTGTCGGAAAAACAGAACAACACAGCAACAGTCAGGCATGCATAGATGAAGAAAAATGCCGTGGATGCCGTTTATGTCAAAGAGAATGTGCCAACAATGGTCTGGTTTTTGATGAGAAGAAAAAGAAGATGAGAATTGATTCTAAAAACTGTGTTGGATGTGGCAGATGCCTTGGAGCATGCAACTTCGATGCAATCTCATTTGAAAATTCCAGTGCCATAAAGGAATTGAACTGCCGCATGGCGGAATATACGAAAGCTGTCGTATATGGACGTCCACAATTTCACATATCTCTGATTATTGATGTCTCACCTAACTGCGATTGTCACTGTGAAAATGATGTTCCAATTCTTCCAAACATTGGAATGTTCGCGTCATTTGATCCTTTAGCTTTAGATCAGGCTTGCGTAGACGCTTGCCTTGCTGCTCAGCCACTGCCTAACAGCCAATTGACAGATAATATGAAAAAAGCAGATTTTGTCGACCACCATGATCATTTCACCAATTCCACACCTGAATCGGAATGGCGGAGCTGTTTAGAACATGCTGAAAAAATCGGACTTGGAAACAGGTCATATGAGCTAGTCTTTGTAAAAACCAACTAAATCTATTTTATTTTAAAACAGCCTCCTTCTTGGAGGTATTTAATATTTTTAAATACAATCCAACTATTATAATTACACATCAGCTATTAGATATTTGACCAGTTGATATTAGACACCGCATGTTTAAAAAGATTCATGGAAAAAGATGTTATGACCATTTGAGACATTGGAGAAATCCATCGATAAGTTAGTAGCTATGATGTTTCATGAAGCTGAGTTAAAAAAATATAATCAACCATAATTAGAATGTATTTTCACTTAGTAATCTAATTGAGGATGTGTGCAGTCCGGCTGGAGTATATAGAGAGGGTGGCGGACGTATTTAGGCATAAAAGAACATACGGGGAAAGGCCACAATGTTTACAAACCGTTAGAGTACAAGGGGATGTGTGAAACTTATTAATCCACACAGTATTCAATATACTCTTGATGTATGATGATCAGCTTTGCAGATTTATCGCATTGCATACTATACTTCAAAAACCCTAAAATTTGACTAGACGTCATAATATATCCAATGATTTCCTAAATACCCTGACCTTTTTGTCATGATAATTATTATGATATCTAAAAAATATATGTAAATATTATTAAACATAAATATAAAATATAAAGCATGTATAAATAAAGTTTAATTTTATGGGTCATATGCTTCATGAGCAGTATTGCATATGTACATTACAGTAAGTCTAAATTTTACTTTGTATAAGAGATGTATAGATATGTATATATGGTACTATAAGGATTACCATCTGTTCAAGAGGGCGTGGTTGATTTGATTGAGAATAACCAAGATTTGAGTGGGGGGGGGGGGACGTTCATCCTCAATAACTCCTAAAAAAACAGATTTAACGATTAATGAGGACAAAATATCACATCCAGACCAAACAATTCAAGATTCTGAGAATGGTACTGAAGAGCTATGTGAAAAAAATGGCTATGAAGGTTCCAATAGCCATGTTAATGGGTTATCTGATGATATTAATGACTTATCCAGATTAGAACCTCCAAAAATAAACAACGCATCTACTTCTAGAATTAATATTAGTGGAAAGATCATACTCGAAAAAAATGATCAAATTGACAAAAAAGATGAGCTATTACAGATACATAATAGCATACAACAGATAATTAAAATGCTTGAACCAGTACTTCAAATGGTTTCTGGAGCTGGCTATTACGAAAAGACAAACGATGAGAATCAAGAAAGTATTGAAACATTCGAAGAAATGTTAAGAGACATAAATACGAAGATTGATGAAATAATTCATGCATATAATGTGCTAGTTTCATTATACTCTAAGATCAACATTACAGATGGTATTAATGATTTGGGAAAACATCTATCTTCCGTAATAAATGAAACGTGTGGAGATCTAGCAAAGAGTAAAAACATAGATACAGAAAATAAGATCATTGATTACTTTATAGATGTATTCGAAAATTATAAAAAAATGTACAATGCTGCTGAAAATAACAATAGCTTTGATTATAAAAAATCATTTTTGAGTATAGATCAGATGTTTAGATGTGCTCTAAAGAATATAAATGTAGAGTATATTGAAAAATTTTTAGTTGGAGAAAATGTTGATTATGAAACTATGAGAATAATAGGAACTGAAAATACTGAAGATGAGTATAAGGTAAGTACCATTAGTAATTACATTGATAGTGGTTCATATAAAAGAAATGACAGAATAATTCGTCAACAAAAGGTAATGATTTTTACAAGAATGGAAAACTATGAACAAGAGTGAATATTATGAAAGTATATCTAGGAATTGATCTAGGAACAACTAACTCTTGCATATCCAGAATTACAGATATGGAAGATGAGCCAAGAGTGATAGAGACATCGGCATCGGATAAACATACTCTTCCGTCTGTAGTTAGTTATGAAGAAGACGGAATTGTTGTAGGAGATATAGCAAAACAATATTTGTTTGATGTTAAACATAAAAATAAAACTATAAAATTAGCAAAGATGTATATGGGTTCAGAAAAAAGATGGAAGATAAATGAAAATTTGAGTGTGACTCCCGTAGATGTATCTGCAGAGGTATTAAAAAAATTGATGGAGCATTACAAGAATCAATATGGTAATGAAAGTTATGAGTGTATAATAACATGTCCAGCAAATTATATGGAGAATAAAAAAAATCTTGTTTTGGAAGCAGCAAAAGCTGCTGGAATTTCAGTTAAAAGTCTTTTGAATGAACCCACTGCAGCTGCAATATCATTCTTTAAAACAAATAAAGATACGATCGGAAAAACAATAGTAGTCTTTGATTTAGGTGGTGGTACACTTGATGTTACGGTTGCTACGTGTATAAAGGTGCAGCGAGATGGTGATGAGAACTACACATTGGAATATAAAATACGCTCATCTAAAGGAGAAGAAATGCTAGGTGGATCATTATGGGATATTGAAGTAGAGAAAGAAATGTTACTGCAATGTTCACAACAGACTAATAGATCAGAAGAGGATATTAGAAAGAGTGTTGCTGATTATACATTGATAAAGTGTACATCAGAAGAATATAAGATTCAGTTATCTTCTGGATCATTGGATACTACGTTTGTATTACGTTCAACCGGCGACCTTGTAAATTTTAGATTTAGCATTGAGGATTTTGAAAAGAAAACAGAACATTTATTGCTCAAAGCACTAGGCGTATTTGATAATGCACTAGAAAGTGCATATAATAGTGAAGTGGAAGGTCTTCAAAAAATAACAAAAGATGACATATACAAAATAATACTTGTTGGAGGGGGGTCGAGGATGCCTCAAATCAAAAAAGGAATGATAGCAAGGCATCCAGATTTTGCTGATAAGATACTGATGAGGGATCCAGACCTATCCATATCAAAAGGTGCAGCGATATGGTGTAAAGAATATAATGAAACTATATTAACAGAGCGCCTTTCCAATACGTTTGGGATTAGTGCGTACCCGAATGATGAAGATGAGGATATAGTTTGTTGTAATCATATACATATAGGTCAAAGTATACCATGCGAATGCACATTGGACTACTTAACACGTTATGAATGCACAGCTCTTCACCAAAACATATATCAAAATGCTTCATCAATAGGTACAAAATATACTTCATTAGATGAATGTGATAAAATAGGAACATTAATTGTTCAATTACCACATACTGTTCCCAAAGATACGCCAATAAAAACCACATTGAAAGTAGATTCATCTGGAATATTAAGCGTCATAAGTGAGTGCATAGGCGTAACAAATTCTTGTACAATCACTCTCACACCAGAGCTAGAAGAATCACTTCCAATTGATCTGATATTAAGAGTAAAATGAGTATAATTCAGATAGGTGATATGAATGTCAAAAGTATCAATGGAAAATCGATATAAGTACTACTATGAACAATTAGATATTAGATTAAAAGAAGCATATGATAGGATACATTCTGGATTAATAGATAGAAACAAATATATATATATTTAAATAAAAATTACAACTTTTGTGAAATTGACAACATAATATCAAAAATTATTCTTGATGACCCGATGATATATGACATAAGTCACCGTTCGATAAAGACTAATGATGGAATAATTGAAATAAAAATAAAATATATGTTCGACAATGATAAGAAAACAATATTGGATGATCAGATAGTGTATAAAATAAATGAAATATACTATAGTGATATATTTAACTGCACAGATGATTTTTCCATTGAAAAATCAGTTCATGATTGGATAATAAAAAACAGTGTTTGGCACAAAGAACAATCCAATGACCGAATTGAGGAATCAGAATATCACAGTATACTGGGGACTCTTTTGTATGGGCGTGGTGTATGTTCATCAATTGCACATACTACCTGCTTGCTACTAAATAGCTATGGAGTAGATTGCGCTTCAATAACAGGAAATAATCATCAATGGAATATTGTAAAACTAGATGATGTGTGGTATCATCTTGATGTAACATATGATTTTAATAATAATTATCAGTATTTTAACATAGATAATAAAACTTGTTTTTTAGACCATGAATGTGAACAGAACGTTAATTGTCCATCAATGGCTATGAATTACTATGTAAAAAATAGATTAATTGCATCAAACAAGTATGAACTGGATAGGGCAATTATTAAACATATCGATGAAGACTCATTTATGGTTAAAATTTTAGATCTAAATATGAGTGACGTACGTAATATAATTATGCAATTGAGAGATAAATACTTTGATTTAAAAAAATACAGATATGAGTATGATGAGATTCAAAAAATGCTAATATTGACAAGGAGGGGTTATACTGAATAAAAAAATTATTAATAAAAAAACAGAAATAATAATAGAAGATGATGAAGTGAATGGTACACAAGTTTTTCCATTTACAAGTCCTAAAGAAACACTCGATGTAGCAATAGAAAATATTAATGATCAGGAATTAAAGGATTTTGTCATCAGAGAAATCTATAGGAAAGATGCAGATATTGGAAATTTATTACCATCTGACGCATATAGATCTTATGAGTGCAACAAAGAAAAGCTTGGATCAGACCATAAACAAAAGATCGAAGATCAGATTAGATATTTAACTAAAAAAGAAAAACAACTAGAGTTTGATAGAACTAATATGACCCAAAAAGAAAAACAGATCATCGATCAGGATTTATTCATAGTAAAAATGTTAAAAAAAGAATATATTGATGCATTGATGCCTGGCTCAAGGAAAGATTGGTAATATATATTGAAAATGGAGAAGATAGCTAATGAAAAAAGAAATGTTACTATCAATAGCTGTTGTTGTGATGCTTAGTATGTCTATATTTACATATGTAGTAAATGATGATTCATTAAATGAGGATGATGCAGTAAGTGACATTCCGGACATCATTGTTCAGAATGATGAAAACTCTAATATCATTGAATTATCAACAGCATATTTAGGAAAAACATATCATATCAATTCTAATATAAAGACATTAGTAATAAATGGAAAATACACATTGACAAACGAGATATTAGACGGGTTTTCAATATGCATTGATTCTAGATCGACAGATTTGACAATAACTCTAAATGATGTGGGATTTAAAAGTCTTAATGGACAACCAGCCATATACTCAATAGATTATCCTAACTCAGCCAAATATAAGGTTAATCTAATCTGCAATAACAAGGTCATTATTCAGGGTTCAGATGCAGTTAGTTCAAAAAGTTACACGTCCACAATATATTCTGCTAGCATCAATATGATTATTAATTGCGATGTTGAGGTATATGGAGGAAACGGTGAGACATCATCTAACGGATTAGTTGCAATAAATACACATGATTTAACAGTTACTGGAAGTGGAAAAGTTATCGCTACAGGAGGAAATGGTGGTAATGGGAGCGATGGTACCAAAGCTAGTGATGGAAATTCCGGCAAAAATGCAATCGAGAATAATGCAACTAAAAGCACATCAGGTTCTACGGGTAATAATGGACAGGATGGTTTTAATGGTGGCAATGGAGCATTCGGCATAGTAACATCTGGCCTCACAATTTCTGATAATGCCTACATATATAGCACAGGAGGTGACGGCGGTAATGGTGGCAAAGGTGGTAATGGTGGTAATGGCGGAACTGGTGGCAAAGGAGTTAGCAGCATCGATGGATACAAAGTATCCGATGGCGGCAATGGCGGCAAAGGTGGTAATGGCGGCAATGGTGGTAATGGCGGCAATGGTGGAACCGGTTTAATATACTCCACATATTCAGGATCGCCTTCTTCATTATTCGTTTTAGACGGTAATGGTGGAACTGGTGGCAATGGTGGAACTGGTGGCAATGGTGGAACTGGTGGCAATGGTGGAACAAGGCAGTTGTTTGTAGTAAAAACACCCATCTGTAGTAACGGTGGAATCGGTGGTAATGGTGGTAATGGCGGAACCGGTGGCAATGGTGGTAAAGGTCTAATACCTGGTGATGGGGGAATTGGTGGATCGGGAGGACATAGTGGCAACGGTGGTTCCAAAGGGGTCGTGGTTGCCGACATTACTCACATTCAATTTGAAGGAAGAGATGGCATTAGTGGGTCAAGCGGCATGAAAGGTACAAATGGACAATCTGGAGATGAAGTGACAATATCTGATATATATTATACAGTATCCTTCATATCAAATGGAGGAGATAAGATTGATTCACAAAACGTGTTAAAAGGAAGTACCGCAGAAATTCCTTCTACACCCATACGTGAGGATGATATGAATAATAGATACTCATTTGATAATTGGTATTTAAATTCAAGTTGTACACAAAAATATTCTTTTGATATGCCAGTAACAAAAAATATAACATTATATGCTAAATGGATTAGCACACCTCACCCTAAATATAACATAGTATTTGATTCGAATGGTGGTTCAAATATTGCTTCACAGATGGTTATAGAAGGAAAAAAGGCCATAGCTCCAAACGATCCGACATATAATGATGGAGTACATGAATATATATTTGGGGGATGGTATACAGATTCCAATTTATCCTATAAATATGATTTTGACACCCCAATTACAAAAGATACGACATTATACGCTAAATGGGATCAAATTACTAAAAAATATACAATATCGTTTGATTCAAATGGCGGTTCAAAAATAGAGACACAAAGTATCGTAGAAAGAAAAGAGGCTATAAAACCAGATGATCCCACACGAGAAGGAGGAATGACATATAGCTACAGCTTTGGTGGGTGGTACACCGATTCGTCATTATCTTATAAATTTGATTTTAATACACCAATAACACAAGATATGGTATTACATGCTAAATGGAATAAATCAAACTGCATTAGTTTAATAGTTTCAGTACCATTAATATTTGCTGGAACAGCATGTATTCCATTAATTGGATACATTGGACGGCGCTTATAAGGTAGTTATATTCTGCGTAACTATCTTTTTCAATTTTTTTTAATAAATGTAATATATAGATAACAAACAATTAGATGGAATGTGTATGAAGGTATCAACACCTGGGAGAATCGCACTAACAGTTGTATCGATCATACTTACATTAATGATAATCATCCCATATATGTATAGTTCTGGATATTTTGTAGATTTGGATGGTTCGATTGGGGTTATTGATCATGCAGAGCTATGGGATGAGATAGATCCAATCTCAAGAGCAATATATTCGATTAGTGATTATTTATGCCATCAGCAGATGAGTAGAAGTTTCATAATTAATGGTTCTGAGATTGCACTTTGCATTAGAGATTTTTCAGTATTGGTAGGAATAGAAATAGGTCTAATTTTAACGGATGACGGACTAAAAATTATTAAAACATACAATACTAAGCTGTTGCTAATCTCATTAGCCCTCTCACTAGCAACATTATTTGAGTGCTTAGTAATTAAAATAAACTTTGTGGATTCTTCCATCATGCGGACCTCATTTAGCATAATTTCAGGAATTGGAGTTGCGATTATAATACAACATTTTGTAAGATACGAGTTTAAATTTCTAAATAATAAGCTGTGAATTACACATGAGTCAAGTAGCGTATTCACTACAGAGACTGATTAAGTATTTACAAAATAATTAGAGGGGATTTTCTCCCCAGTTAAATTTATTTTGAAGGAGTCAAGGCAATGACTACCTTTTCTCCCTCGATGTCCCAATCGACAGAATACTCGCCTGAAGGAGTATCAGAAATAATCAGATCTGTAGATCTGGTTTCTTTCATGATGTGCTCTTTCCATGCCGAGACAGCATCTGCAAGAGACCCGGCATTAATTTCTGCAGAAACGAAACTTTCGACATCAAGTTTCATGTCTTTACGCATCTGCTGAATACGCCTGATCACTTCTCTTGCATATCCTTCCAGTTTAAGATCTTCATCGAGATTGAAGTCAATGTAGAGATCTCCGCGGCTGAACGGCACAGCTATGACATCAGACGGTGGAACATAATTGTAGGAAACCATTTCTTCTGTGATCTTATAGGTTTCACCATCGATTTCAAGCATGTATGCCCCGGCATCAGTACCGGCTTTAATGGCACGTGCGTCTCCTTCCTTTATTGCAGGAATGATCTTTGCAGACGCCTGCTTGTAGGTATGGCCTATCGGTTTAGGTACAGGACTCACAACAAGCAGAAGCTCGTCCCAGTTGTCTGAAGAATATTCGATCTCCTTTACATTAGCCTGAGAAAGCAGAACTTCTTCCATTCTCTTGATTAAACCTTCAACTTCAGGAGCGTTTATTCTGACAACGATTCTGCGCAGAGGCCAGCGGAGCTTGACATTATTTTTCTGTCTTTCCCTTGTAATGTCTTCCACTAACTCCTGCATCAGCTCCATAGAAGCTTCGAGATTGTCATCGATGAGAGACTTGTCAACAGAAGGCCAGTCCACCATGTGTACAGTTTCCTTGCTGCCGTCCATTGCCATGTAAATCTCGTCTGTTATATGAGGGCAGAAAGGAGAGAGCAGTTTCACAACGGTCATCAACGATGAGTATAGAGTATTGTAAGCTGCGAGTTTGTCTTCATCTGCTGATTCACTCCACATCCTGTCTCTGATTAAACGGACATACCATCTTGAAAGATCCCCGAGAATGAAATCTTCCAGAGCACGGCATGCTTTATGAATATCAAGAGACTCAAGATTCTCAGTCACAGTCATTTTGAGTTTTTCTGTCCTGGACATTAGCCAGAGGTCTTCTGGACGCAGTGAGTCTTTAGAAACTTTTTGAGTTTGAGGGTCAAAATTATCTATAGACATGTATGTAGAAGCAAAGCTGGCTACATTCCAGAGGATGTTAAGAGTCTTTCTTGCACTTTTTACACCTTCACGCTGGAAAGATACATCTTCCCAGGGAGATGAAACGCGGAGAAGATAGAAACGAAGAGCATCTGCACCATATTCAGTGATTACATCATGAGGCTCCACTACATTTCCGCGGCTTTTGGACATTGGAAGGCCTTTGGCATCAAGCATCCATCCGTGCATCAGAACTCTGTCGTAAGGAGCCCTGTCGAAAGCTACACATGAAGATCCCAGTTGTGAATAGAACCATCCTCTGGTCTGATCGTGAGCTTCGGTGATGAACTTTGCAGGCCACCATCTGTTAAATTCATCGGTTTTGCGGGGCCATCCCAGAGCAGCCCAGGAAGCAACACCTGCATCAAACCATACATCTAAGACATCAGGAACGCGCTTCATTTTTCCGCCGCATTCGCAGTCAAATGTTACGTTGTCTATCCAAGGACGGTGAAGATCCATTCCCTCTTCGTAACCTTCTGCACCTTTGAGATCATCAGACGAACTGATAACTCTCATTTTACCGCAGGAACACATCCAGACTGGGATTGGAATACCCCAGTATCTCTGACGGGAAATGCACCAGTCACGGGCATTCATCGTCCAGTCATATTCTCTAGAAGATCCTGCCCATTCTGGAACCCAGTCCACTCTGGCAATCTCTTCCAGCATTTTATCTTTAACTTCAGTTATCCTCAGATACCACTGATTTGTGTTACGGTAGATAATAGGAGAACGGCATCTCCAGCAGTGACCATAACGATGCTCGATTTTTCCTGAGAAGAACATCAGACCTTTAGATTCCAAATTTTCAATGAGCAGGGGATTGGCTTCTTTAACTTTCATTCCTGCATAGCGCTCCCCAACCTCTGGAACAAATCTTCCGCTGCCATCTACAGGGCAGAACGGAGGTATGCCGTATTTTTTACCAGTCTCAAAGTCTTCCGGACCATGTCCTGGAGCGATATGCACCAGACCAGTCATGTCTTCTTCTACAGTATCGGATAAGAGAACTTTATGAACCCATTCACCAGAGATTGTTCTCTGAGCATCTATTTCTTCATAAAGGGGAGGAATGTATTCCATACCTTCGATGTCTTCTCCCATGTATGTCTCTAAAATTTCATATCCAGTCCATCCCCCGACTGCTCCCACGGATTCGATGAGGGATTTCATCATGATTACTGTATCCTCAGCACCTTCTTTTTTAAACCGAACCTTAGCGTATTCATGATCAGGATGGGCTGCAACTCCCATGTTTGCAGGTAATGTCCAAGGAGTTGTTGTCCAGATTAGTAAAGAAACTCCTTTTTCGTTTTTCAGAGGGAACTTTACATAGATTGAAGGATCTGTTTCATCCCCATACTCTATTTCAGCTTCTGCAAGAGCAGTTTCACACCGCGGACACCATGAGATAACCCTGTTGTCTGAAGAAAGAAGATTCTTTTCGTGAGCTTTCTTCAAAGTCCACCACGCAGCCTCAATATATTCAGGGGCAAGGGTGCGGTAAGGCCTGTCCCAGTCCATCCAAATACCTAATTCTTTGAACTGGTCGGTCATCATTTCTTGATGAGTCAGGGCAAAATCCTTACATTTTGAAATGAAATTGTCAATACCGAAACTTTCGATTTCTTTTTTGCTTTTGATTCCAATAGACTGCTCGACTTTAACTTCAATGGGCAGCCCATGCATGTCGAACCCAGGCTGATCGCGGACGTTGTATCCGCACATCCTTTTGTAACGAATAATAGAGTCTTTAATCGTTTTATTCCATGCAGTACCGAGATGGATATACCCAGTGGTATATGGAGGACCATCCACGAAGTAATAGTCCTCTCCCTCGGCACGCATCTGCTTGGTTTTCGTATACGTGTCGTTGTCTTTCCAGAGTTTTTGAATCTTCTTCTCAAGCTCTGGAGGGTTGTATTCAGCCTGAACCTGCTTTATCATCGCCTGTTCACTTCCATCGCGGTAATCCTGTTGTTGTTAATTAAGGATGCGGTGTGCCAGAATTACACGTTCAGGCCTGAACAAAAATATCAGCGGATATCTGACGCAGATTATGGTTGAGATCATAAAGAAGAAATGAATGATTAATGCCAATCATCCAAACTCATCTGCGATTTAGTCGGTACCGGTTTTTTATAGTCACCTTTGACTCTCTTTTTATTTTCCAGCTTGTTCAATGAAGACTCTACTCGTTTTCTTGAAAAACCGTGCTCTTCGCACATGAATTCGATGATGCGTCCAAAATCAGGATGTTTCCATTCTAATGAATATTCCTCAGTAATCGCTGTATTGATGAACGCGTCCTGAACCTCATCAAGATTCGGAATGTTTTCCCCTATGGCCTCCAATGCTGCGGATGCTGAACCATACTGTCTGATTAATTTCAATCCCTTTTTGGGGCCGATTCCTCGTATACCTTTATTGTAATCAGTCCCGATAAGAATGCAGAGAGAAATCAGCTGTTCCCTGTTTTCGAGTCCGTTTTCCTTTAAAACCCTCTCAAGGTCCACTTCTTCAATGAAAATGTCCCTATACTCTCTGCCGCCAGGCATTTTGCGCCTACCGGTGATGTTAAGATTACGAACAAGCCTCGGAGCTCCAAACAGCAGTGAGTCAAAGTCCTGAGATGATGCGGCCCAGACATCGCCTTTCATTGCCATGTATGCTGCCTGCGCTTCACCTTCACAGGGAGCCTGGATAATAGGCAGCCCCATATATGTAAGGAGAATTCTGGAACTTTCCACAATCTCATTGCTTATTCTTGTAGATTGAGCAGCTTTGGATCTTGCTTTTTCAATATCGCCTTCGTCAATCGCTCTTTTCCATTCATCATGAGCTTTCGTTCGTCTCTCAAATCGTTCTGCAAGAGTCTGTGCCTTTAATGCACTGGGCAAGCCATCGAAAACATATGCAGGCCGTATACCAGCCTGTAAAAAGTTAATGTTGCGGTATAAAAGTCCTGTAAGGTGAGATGTTACTCTTCCATTCTCATCTTTAAGAGGTGTTCCATCCCTGCCTCGGATTATACTTAAAAATTGATAGATTGAGTTGTATGCATCAATTGCAAGTGTTCTGTCGGAGAGGCCAGAAAGTTCCATCTTTTCCGAAGGAACGATATCAGAGATGTTTACTCCCATATCTTACAGTTAAGCGCATAAATAATATAAGCCATTCGTAAAGGTTTAAAAAGTAAATGGGACTTGTAAGTCCCAAATTGTATTAAAATGATCATTCTTCGTTTTCAGAAAACCTTGGAAGGTAAAAGATAAGAAATATTGCACCAATCCAAACAATGAAAAACACTACGGAACAAATACCAGTTCCTGTGAATATGGACACCAGTAATAGTATAAGCGGGACTATAAAGGCCACCAGCAAGAGGAACCATTTAGTTCCGGCAAACTCGAATTTCATAGCATGCCCCAATACACAGATGATTAAAAACTTTGTGAATCGAATCGTATGAATCGATCAAAAGATTTCTTGTAAAAACGACTGTTCCGTTGATGATTCTTGTATATTGTTTGGATTATGTATCTTTCAGTAATACCTCTGCATTACAGCCATAGATGGATATGCAGTTGGCGTGAGCCCTATGCAGATCGCTTAAATAAACAAGTTTACAGATAATTTGTATACTTGAATTCGCGTATATATTGAACTGGTTACTCATGAGACTAATCTCATGAAATAAGCCTAAAGGCTCAGAGAACCTTGTATAACCAGAGGGAGAGAGTAAATGGAATTTTTTGAAGTAGTAAAGGAGCGTTATTCCTGTAAAAAGTTTGACGGCCGTCCAGTAGAGCAATCTCAATTGGATGCAATTCTTGAAGCTGGAAGACTTGCTCCGACCGCAAAGAACCTGCAGGAGCAGCGTGTCTATGTAGTGCAGTCTGAAAATGGTCTTGCAAAGATCGACAAGATAACGCCCTGCCGATACGGTGCGGCGACGGTGATCGCTGTAGCGTTTAACCGCGACAACGTTTTTACATATCCAGGTGAAAAACGTGATTCGGGAATAGAAGACGCTACCATTGTGGCAACGCACATGGTATTGGCAGCTAAAGCTGCAGGTGTAGACAGCTGCTGGATCAATTTCTTTGACCCGGAAATAGCAGCAAAGGAACTTAACCTACCAGAAAATGAAGAAGTTCTCATGTTGCTGGATCTCGGCTATCCGGTAGAAGGTACAAAACCTCTCGCAACCCATAACCAGCGCAAGGAAATTTCTGAGACAGTTACTTACATGTAACCAATGAAATGGAGGGAAAAACATGAGCAAAACATTGATTGCGTTTTTTTCTGCTAGCGGTGTAACCGCAAAGCTGGCAAAGACTCTGGCCGATTCAATCGGCGCAGATCTGCATGAGATCAAACCTGCCCAGCCATACAGCAGCGAGGATCTGGACTGGACGAATAAGAAAAGCCGCAGCAGCATAGAAATGAATGATAAATCCTTCAGGCCTGCCATCGACAATAAGGTAGATGATATAGAGCAGTATGACCGCATATTCATCGGTTTTCCCATCTGGTGGTATGTAGCTCCAACAATCATCAATACATTTCTGGAGCAGTATGATTTGACAGGTAAGAAAATTATTCCGTTTGCAACTTCAGGTTCTAGCGACATGGGCAAAACCAACGCTGGATTACAAAGTTCATGCAAGGGTGCTACATTGTGTGAAGGAAAGCGGTTTGACGCTGGAGCAAAAGCTGCAGAACTGAAATCCTGGGCTGAGAAATTCTAAAGAGAATCAGCAAACAGCATGTACACTGTGACCTGATATACTGCAGCGCAGAATATAAAATGACTCAGGGGAAAGTTCCTGACTATCTTCAAACAACAATAGAAAGGAAATCAAACCTGAGTCATCATCAATATCTCATTCAAAATGATGCATTGTGAAAATCAAGATTTTCATATATATCCTTTCAAACAATTCTTTTACTTAGAAATCTGATGACAGATCAGCAAAAAATATTGTCTGGATTCACATAAGATGTGTTTAAATAATTATCCAGATCCAGACCAGCATAGCTGTACTCAGGTAGGAAAAAACTCAAGTTTGAACGTTTTCATCTAAAGAAAGTATTAAAATGACTGTTGTGATACAGCCTTACCTTGTGACGAGGGGATATTATGAAGAGTAAAGTATATGCTATAATCGCAGTCGCTGTGATCTTAATTGCAGCGGTTGCAACATACTCAATAGTCTTCGCAGGAGACAGTTCTGATAAGAACGATAACCCCGGTGAAGAAGTTCCCAGTGAAGAAGCTTTTTCAATAGTTGACTATAGAGGAAATACTATTTCTTTTGATGCTCCAGCAGAAAGAATAGTCTCGCTGGGATCTGCTTTTACAGATGTCATATCCTGGTTGAATTGTGAGGATAAGATCGTTGGATTAGATGGTACCAGCTATAAAAATCTTGAAAATGCAAAGGAATTAAACATTGTTGATTTAGGAGCTGTAAGTTCTATAAATCTTGAAAGCCTGAAAACAATCAACCCAGACTGCATATTTATTTGGTCTTTTCCATCATATGTTGCGACTGATGGAATAATTACAAATCTTGAAAACAACGGCTTCAAAGTAGTAGCTCTCTATCCAAGCAGTGTAGATTCAACCATGCAGTCCATCTCTACAATTTCTAAGATAATTGGAAGCGATGAGGCTATTGAAAAGTCTGCTGATCTTCAAAACAGAATTGATGCCATTTCTGCTAAGGTGGCTAATATACCGGAAGATGAACGTGTGAAAGTATATCTTCAGCTTCAAAGCGGCAACACTGTGGGAAAAGATTCCATATCCAATGAATTAATCACACTGGCAGGTGGAATTAATATTTATGGAGAAGTTACGACCTCTAAAAATCCAACACCTAACGCAGAGTATATTGCCACTCAAAATCCTGATGTAATTCTACTGGAAGCAGGAAGTGCGCAGACTGAAACCGTAGATTCTATTTCTGCCAAGTTACCAACTACAAACGCTGTTCAGGATGGCAGAGTACACATCATATCTGCAAATACTATGACCGCTTCTCCCAATCTAATCATTGCATTGGAAGAAATGGTTTCATTCTTTTATCCAGATCTATGAGGCTGGATAATGAGTGAATTAGATATCGCCGAGATACAAAAGACTAACAAAAAACGATGGTTAGTCTACATAGCTGTACTCGCGATTCTTCTCTTTTTTTCAAGCGTTGTTGCACTAAGAGCTGGATATGCAAATCTTTCATTGACTGATGTTATCAAGATTCTATTCCTTGGCGACGGAAATGATACAGAACGATGGATCGTGATAGATTATCGTCTTCCTCGCATTGTTTTAGCTGCCATCGTAGGAGCTGCACTGGCATTGGCCGGGGCTGCAATGCAGGGCATATTCAGAAATTCCATGGCATCTCCATCTGTACTTGGTATCTCCAACGGAGCAGCTTTTGGTGCTTCATTATCCATGGTATTTGGCATTTCAATAATCAGTGGACAATTTTCAACATCTGCCATGGCTTTTATTTTTGCATTCATTTCGTTATTACTGGTTTACTCAATATCCAGAACACGCAATGGGTATGTTCCTGTAGAGACGTTATTACTTGCTGGTATAGCTGTGGGTGCTTTATTTAGTGCACTCATCTCAGCCATGCAGTATTTTGCAGGGGATCAACTTTCTGGAATAGTGTTCTGGCTGATGGGCAGTCTCAATTCATCATCCTGGAGTAAAGTTTCAATTGCATTCCTGCCCATCTTAATTGGTTCAGTTCTCATCCTGGGGTTATCACGTGAACTGAATGCTATGACGGTAGGCGAAGAACAAGCCAGTAACCTGGGTATAAATGTCAATAGATCCCGATTACTGCTACTATTGGCAGCATCCCTCATAACTGCCATGGCTGTTTCTATGACAGGAACCATTGGATTTGTAGGTCTGATTGTACCTCATATCATGAGAATGTTTGTAGGGCCAGATCACCGCATTTTACTTCCTGCATCAATATTGGGAGGCGCCATATTCTTAATTTTAGCCGATACTGTGGCTAGAATAATTATCAGCCCTGCAGAAATGCCAGTAGGAATAATAACTTCTGCAATCGGAGCTCCGTTCTTTATATATTTACTGATATCTCGTAAAAAATCCATGGGGTGGTAAATTGAAACTATCAGTTCAAGGAATTGCGTTTGAATATGGTAGTTCTCAGGTTTTATCTGATGTCTCAATGGACATTTCTGAGGGAGAAATTGTAGGCATCCTTGGACCTAATGGATCTGGAAAAACCACACTGCTTAGATGCATAAACAAAGCGCTTTCTCCTAAATCCGGATCGATTTTGATCGGAGATAAAGATGTGAATGAGATGTCACGCAAAGAAATTGCGCTCAAGGTAGGCGTGGTCCCTCAGAGTGTAAACATGGGCTCACAATTTTCTGCATTGGATATCGTGATGATGGGGCGCATTCCAGCTTTAGAACGCTTTGAAAGCGAATCTGATTCAGATATTAACATAGTAAAGCATGCGATGGAGATGACAAATGTCACCCATCTCGCAAAACGCAGTATGGATAGTTTGAGCGGAGGAGAACGTCAACGTGTAATAATCGCAAGAGCCCTTGCTCAGATGCCTAAAATATTATTATTGGATGAACCGACACTTCACCTTGATGTAAATCATCAATTAGAGATTCTAGAAATGATTTATTCTCTATCAAGATCTGAAAATCTTACAGTAGTGATGGTCACACATGATCTTTCATTAGCTGCCAGATACTGTGATAAACTGATTCTCATGAAAAAAGGAAAAATACAATCATCCGGTCCGCCAGAGATATCGCTTACATCAAAATCCATGAGAGATGTATTTTCGATTGAAGCAGAACTTTATTTTGATGAAAGAATTCAAAAGTACAATGTTTCAATGATGTCTTCACTAAAAGAGGATATTTGAATATATCAAATCTTGAATAAACTTCAGTAACTAAAATTTATTGTTACATATGATGTTATGCATTAATCCCTATTGCCAAATCATTAATTTACAAATATGTAATGATTAATAAAATAAGTAGTAAATAACATGCAGGCACAGATTGTTTCTCAGAAAAATTCAGTAAAAGACGGACCTACTAAGACAATCATAAAAGAATGTAAAGATGCTCACAATACGGTGAGAATAACCACCAGGGGATTTGCCTTAGATGCGATTAACATATATGATTCATTAGATGTAAATTTCAACAAAGACACGAAGCGTATCGCCGATGTTAAAAATAGATCAAAGTGGATCAAAGGGCTTTGAAGATGAGTGTTTTCTGCACGTCAAATGAAGGCAGAAAACGAGACTAAAAAGAGAGAGCGTTTTATTCTGCAGGTTTGTGTCTCCAACTGCTGCCTAATTTAGCACGATCTAATAATATGAGTTCTACTCCGATAGCTATCAATATCTCATATGCTATGATATTTAACCAGGTTTCGTGTGAATATGTCACACCAATAATTATTGTAGCGGTAATAACTGAGATGATAGAGATCATGCTAGCTTTGCCAATGCAGGTTTGAAAGAACTCATACCATTTCATATCTCCATATGCTAAGATAAACAATATTACTACATTACCAATCAACACAACATGTGAAAATTCATACACAGTCACATCTCCATCATTTACATATGTGAGGTGAAGGTGGGCTAGAATCAATAACACTGTTGCGATTAATACAGTTGTTGTAATAGCTGGTATTTTTCTCATAGTTTTTATGCCGCCTCTTAGTTTATTGGGAATATACATTTTGTGCTGAAAGCCCTATTACATCTGAAGCATCCTTGGAGTCTCCCGGACCCAGGGCTGCAAAACAACTTACATATGCAAACATCAGTGCAATCAATACACACGATACTTTGTATAAGTTCTTCATGTCTAACTCTTTCCAATTCTTGATCTATTGATAGTCAAAACTAGCGCTGGCTAAGTCAAACAAATCATAGAAAGTCAGCCAAGTTTTGGCTAGGGTATAGTCTAGGGTTAATAAAAATACAGACTATATATATGCTATATATGTATTTTAAAAACGTAAAAAACAATATAAACTCGGTTAAAACCTCACTTGCTTAGTCAATAAGGTATAATTCATAAGCTCTAAAACAATAATGATCACTTTGTACTAAGTACATGTGAACGGGGTGCTGATGCCGGTGGCGCCATCAGAGATCTCCACAACCATCAACGGCAAAAATAAGACGTATGATCTAGCCTCAAACGAGACAGTTAACGTTCTGAAATCTCCATCCTAGCAACAGAGTAAGGGAGTTAAAAAAACAAAGTAATGGAAGACTTAGGTCTTCATCTTATCCTAAAAAGAAGATACGAGCTTTAGTGAATGGCGCCCTGGTCGGGATTTGAACCCGAGTCGAAGCCTCGACAGGGCTTCATGATAGGCCGCTACACTACCAGGGCTTACTTTTCCTCATCAATAAGTAGGTCATATATATTGATTTCTATCTCCAGTCATCTGATTCAGTATCAAAGATGAATTCGATTATACACCATACATCAAATTTTGAGTGCAAAGTAGTATCTTGACACATTTAAGATACGATTTTCGGAAAAATTTGATATGCATATACAATTGAATTGAGAAGTGATTTAAAGTTACTTATACTAGTATCCATTTTTTTGTAATATGTAGTTCGTTGCATTCCTTTTGTAAAACGTAATATTAGGCTCTTGCTAATTTGATTTTACAAACAATTTTAACGCTTATCGCCAAAAGACGTTTGGTGTGGAACATATGCGATTTTAGGATCAGCGTAGGTTATAATTTTATAACTAGATATATTATACTATTGTTTAAATAGTAGATTTTATTTAGCAAAAATGAGAGATTATTATGGGGAAGAGAAAAATTGGTTATGAGTGGATTGTGCTTTCTGTTACTACAATCGGAGCTTTACTTGCTTCGATGCAGTCATCTGCACTTCTTATAGCTCTTCCTGAATTGATGGGTAACCTCAATATAGATTTTCTCACAATAATGTGGGTAATTTTAGCATATATGCTGATGACCACCGTTATGCTGCCGATAGTTGGCAGACTGGCGGACATCTATGGTAGAAAGAAATTATACCTTTCTGGTTTTGCAATATTTACTATTGCTTCATTATTGTGCTGCCTGTCCGTTCCACAATTCAACGGCTGGGATTTAGTTATATACAGGGCAATTCAGGGATTAGGCGGATCGTTACTTCTCGGCAACAGCACTGCACTGGTTGCAGATGCATTTGATTCCCGCAGGCTTGGCTTAGGCCTGGGAATAAATCAAGTGGCCGGAGCAGCAGGTATCATATTGGGCCCCGTTGTAGGCGGAGTACTTGTTGGATACGGGTGGTGGGCAATATTTGCATTCAACGTCCCGATTGGAATAATTGGAACATTATGGGGCATAAAGAGTCTCAGAGAAACTGTAATGAAATCCGCTAATAATTCCTTTGATCTCAAGGGATGCTTGTCTGTATCAGTAGGGCTTACATTTCTACTATTAGGAATTACATTGCTGGCTTTCCCAATGCTGGATATGATCTGGGTATGGCTCATGATAATTATCGGAGCAGTCGCTCTGATTGTATTCATTTACATAGAGCTTAAAGTAGAAAAGCCGATGATTAATCTGAGACTTTTCAAAAATAGATCCTATGCAGTATCAAACTTTACCAACTTTACAACTGGTCTGGCCAGAAGTGCAATTCTGTTTGCATTGATCTGTTTCTTCCAGGGACCATATGGAATGGATCCACTCACCGCAGGTCTGGCTCTAATTCCATATGGCCTGGGATTCATGGCATTGGGTCCCATTGCAGGACGTTTATCAGACAATTACGGAACAAAATACATCGCACTCTCAGGATTGATTCTGATGGCTCTAGGTCTCATATGCCTAACAACCATTGATGAAAAAACCAGTTTTGCACTGCTAGCCGCATACATGCTGATAATTGGTATAGGCTCAGGACTGTTTTCATCACCGAATTCAAGCACAGTCATGAAAGCTGCACCGCCTGAAGAAAGGGGATCAGCAGCCTCGACAAGAATGATGCTGATGAATGCTGGTGGAATGTTCAGCTTTACTATCGCTTTCCCAGTTCTGTTCAACGGCGTTGAAGACTACATGGAACAGATCTTCATTGAAGGCGGCGGCGTTCCGATAGAGATTCTAGGGCCAATTGTGGACAATATACATGAGACATTTCTGATATTCTTCATCGTGGCACTGGTTTCAGTCATAATCGGATTTTTCCAACAAAAAGAGAATGGGTTAGAAACACGAAAAAGGTAGAGCTAATCACTCTACTTTACTTTTTATACCATAATTTGATTGAGACATAGCACACTTCAAGAAGTGATCTTATGGATTCAAAGCTTAAAGTCAGTGACTATATGGTAAGAGATGTCGTCTCCATACCACCAGATTTTACGATTCTAGAAGCAAAAAATAAGATAATCAGTACAGAATTTCATGGACTTCCGGTTTCACAAGATGGGAAGATCTTAGGGTTTGTAACTGCTAAAGAACTTCTGAGAGAAATAGATCATCCTGATAAGAAAGTCAGCGAGATCATTAAAGACGGAACTGTGACAGTATCGCCAGATATGGATATTGATGATGCGTCACGTGTTTTATTTAGGTACGGACTTAGAAATACGCCTGTCGTAGATGAAAGCGGCATGGCTGTCGGAATGATATCCAACATGGACATAATCCGCTCTGCCATCGAGAAAGCGACTCCGAATAAGATCAACATGCTTAAGAATTTTTTATCGCAGCAGCATGATGTTAAGATTGAAGTCAGAAGACGTGTAATCCCAATAGACCAGCTAAGACCCACACAAAAGGAAGTCTATGCTGATGAACTTCGTGGAAGACAGTATGAGATCAAACGAGGTCTTGTAGAACCCCTGATTGTAATTCGTAAAGATGGATACTATGTTCTCGTTGATGGCCATCACAGAGTATTAGCCGCTAAGGAAATGGGTGTTAAGCAGTTCCAGGCTTTCGTTTTAGAACCAGAGCATGACATTGAGCTGGGCATGGAAAAATCAGCCGATGAAATGGGAGTTAAAACGATTGATGACATCAGAATAATAGAAGGTAAAAATCATCCTCTTGTAAAAGTTGCAACCAGACTTTTAACAAATAAAGATGCAGGCTCTGAATGAGCCTGCTTTTATTGTTTATTGGCTCAGCTGCTTTCTGATTGATTCCATAATAATCCTTTTTTCTGCTGCAGCAACATAGTTTATTGTTTTAACAACAGTATCAGGATTAAGTGAGATGGAATCTATTCCAGCACGCACCAGGAACTCACAGAATTCGGGATATACAGACGGGCCCTGTCCACAGATACTGACTGTAACGCCTTTCTTATGAGCCCCGTCAATTATCTGTTTAACAGCTCTCTTCAAAGCCTCGTTCCTTTCATCGAAATATCCCATTTTGCCGAGCACATCTGAGTCTCTGTCAGCACCCATTACAAGCTGAGTCAGATCGTTGGATCCGATTGAGAATGCATCGCAGTGCTCTGCAAATTCTTCAACCATGAATACCACTGCCGGGACTTCTGCCATCAGGTACAGCTTGAAGTCTTTGCTGCGGTAGAGCCCTATTTCATTCATCATCTTCTCGATTTCAACGACTTCATCAATGGTGCGCACAAACGGCAGCATGACCCATATATTTTTGAGACCCATTTCATCACGGGCTTTCTTCACGGCTTTAAGCTCAGCCCTGAATGCTTTGTTATAGCTCTCTGAAACATATCTGGAGCAGCCCCTCCATCCGATCATAGGATTGGATTCTTTAGGTTCATAATCTGCTCCGCCTTTCATGTCATGGTACTCATTGGTTTTGAAATCTGAAGTTCTCAAAACTACAGGTCTTGGGTAGAAAGCTCTTCCTACAGAAGCTATTCCTTCTGCCAGTTTATCTATAAGCTCCTCTTCTCTTCCACCCTCGATCAGTGCACAAGGATGCTCTTGGACATGAGATGTAAATAAGAATTCGCTGCGCATCAAACCTACACCCTGGACAGGCAGCTCAGAATATTCCGAAGCCTTTGTAGGGACGCCTATGTTTACCATGATTTTTGTAGCAGTCACTGGTACGGCAACTGCGACTGCAGTAGCAGCAGCTGAAGTGGATATTACCTCGACAGAGGGTGTTCCTCCTTCATAAACAACTCCCATCTGACCATGAACCGTTACTTCCATTCCGTCTTTGAGGACGCTGGTAGCTTCAGTAGCTCCTACAACGCATGGTATTCCAAGTTCTCTTGCTACAATCGCTGCATGGCAGGTCATACCGCCTTCGTCAGTAACAATGGCAGCTGCTCTAGTCATTGCCGGAACCATATCCGGGGTGGTCATTTGAGTTACTAAAACATCTCCCTTCTTAACCACATCCAAGCTCATGTTCTCGTCATAGATCTTTACCTTGCCGCTGGCATTTCCGGGGCTAGCTCCAAGACCCCTGACAAGAATGGTGCGACCTGATTCTTCAGATTCTTCAACAGTTTCCTGCTGTTTATTTTGTTTTGATAATGTAGTGATCGGCCTTGCCTGAACAACATATATGTGGTCATCTTCTATTGCCCACTCAATATCCATTGGACGGTTGTAGTGCATTTCTATGCGGTTTCCAATGTCTGCAACCCCTTCAATCTGTGAATCGGTCAATTTCTGAGATTTTACTTGGTCAGTTGGAATCTCTTCTCTCAGGCACTCTCCGCTTTCTCCACGGACTAATTTCCATGTCTGAGTGGATATTCTCTTGTTCAGGATATTACGGTGGAATTTATCGACAACGTATGTGTCAGGAGTTACTTTTCCCCCTACTAAGGCTTCGCCGAGTCCATATCCTGCTTCGATAATTATGTGAGGCAATTCTGAATTAGGATCAACAGTAAACATAATACCTGATTTTTCAGAATTGATCATACGCTGGATTACAACAGCCAGTTTAACTTTGTCATGATCGAATTCTTTAGACACTCTGTATGAAATCGCACGCGGAGTGAATAAAGAAGACCAGCATTTTTTAATGCATATTAAAAGAGACGAAGGTTCTGAAACATTCAGATAAGTATCCTGTTGACCTGCAAACGATGCTGTCGGAAGGTCTTCTGCAGTCGCACTTGACCTAACAGCAACAAGAGGGTATTTTCCTTTTCCCAGCTTCTTGTATTCTGCCAGGACTTGTGATTCAAGATTTTTTGGAATCTCTCCAGCTTCAAAAGCATTTCTGATTTTTGCAGATGCTTCCTGAAGCGCTGCGTCTGAATCTACATCAATACCCTCGATTGATTCCGATATGACAGTCTTAAGATTATTGTGCTCTAAAAACTCGTCATAGGATTCTGTTGTCAACACGAACCCAGGAGGTACGTCAAACCCGGCAGCAGTAAGCTCACCTAAATTGGCAGCCTTACCGCCAGCAATCGGAATATCATTTACACCTAGATCCTTGATGCTCATTATCCCTTTCATGATTATCCCCGGAAACTGTTCCACGTTATATTAAATGGAACAACGCTCTGATATAGTCAACGCTAATATATTTTCCCTTCTGTTCTTAGAAAGAAATAGTGCTGACAATACGCTTTTCGCATTTTTTTAAAAATAACAGAATTTAGCTCATCTATTTCACGCGAATATTACAGAAATATTGTTAGATTACGGAGTATTTTTGGTATTGTATTATGAATTGTCCCCCGAGCCTTAACAGATTAGTTCATGGACGGCTTATGCCTCTTCTCCCCACACTGACCCAGGCCGGGGGTTTATTGTCGTTCGCCGGGGTTGTTTCCCATTCATGACCCGATGTCACATCGTTGTTCATGGAAAGACCCAAATTACGGCGATCTGTATACCAACGGTTTGCAAGGAAAATCACGTATCATTTCCGGTTTCCGAAAGCAATTTCATTACAGTAGCATTAGATTTTAACCTTTCGTGTAAAAACAGCATATTGCTAGCTTCCGTAACCATAGTCTTTATATCATTGTTATTGATGGAAGGCCGATATTATGCACTGGGCAGACGTATTGGCCAATACTCTTCTCGAGAAAGGAAATAATCACTTGATTTCTACTGGTATAACACCTTCTGGTACACTTCATGTAGGTACTTTGCGCGAGTCAATAACAGCCGAATCGGTACGCAAATCATTAGAAAAACAAGGTGCCGATGTAAAAATGATATACCTTGTGGATTCCTGGGATCCGCTGAGAAAAAGATATCCGTTTCTTCCTGAAAGCTTTGAAGCTGAAGTAGGAAAGCCATTGGCTTACATACCCTGCCCCTGCGGAGAGCATGAGAACTATGCTCAGCATTATATCCAACCATTTTTAGATTCCATTAAAGAGCTGGGCATTCACTGTGATGTTCTATGGACTCACGAACAGTACGAACAGGGTAAGTTTGAAAAAGTCATCGATACAGCAATTACAAAGAAAGATCAGATTGCCCAGATTCTTACAGAAGTAAGTGGCCGTGAACTCCCTAAGGATTTCTTCCCTTACTCGCCAAGATGCGAATGCTGCGGCCGTCTCAGCCATACAAAGGTACAGGGATATGAATATCCATATGTTTCATACACATGTGCATGCGGTCATGAAGGAAAAGCAGACATCAGAAAGGGAGATGGGAAGCTTCCTTGGAGAGTGGAATGGGCAGCAAAGTGGAAGGTATTTGGAGTAACCTGTGAACCTTTCGGAAAAGACCATGCCGCTGCCGGCGGATCCTATGATACAGGCGTAAGGCTGGCAAAAGAGATATTCGACATCGATGCACCTTATCCGATTCCATATGAATTCGTACAGCTGAAAGGTAAAGGACAGATGCATAAGTCAACAGGCTCGTCAGTTACTGGTGTAGATGCACTGCATATCACCCCGGCTGCAGTAATGAATTATATTATTCTGAGAGTCAATCCTTCCAGACACATTGATTATGATTCCGGTGCAGGCATACTCGACATGGTTGATGAATACGATCGCGTAGAATACATGTACTATAATCAAGAGTGTGAAGACAGGGACAAAGATCTTCTGAGAGCCTATGAACTTTCACAGCCGGAAGGCCCCAGGGCGACAGCACCTCTTCAAATACCATACAGACACCTTGTTTCATTAGTGCAAATCGCAGACGGCTTCGATGGTGTTATCGCGGTTCTAAAACGCATGAATCTTATCGATGACGATGTAGATCAGGAAGATCTAGACATACTCAGACAAAGAATGGAATGCGTAAAATACTGGCTAAATGGATTTGCACCAGACAACGTTAAATTTGCAGTATGCGACAGCCTGCCTGAATGCGAGATTTCAGAAAACGAAAAAATATTCTTTAAAAAGCTTGCCGAGTCTATTTCCGCAGTAGAGTGGAACGGTGAAAGCATACATGATGCAATATATCAATGTGCAAAGGATACGGAACTAGGTCCCAAAGGATGCTTTCAAGCATTGTACAAAATATTCTGTAATCAGAAGCAGGGGCCTCGTTTAGGTTTCTTCTTCTCCACTATTGAAAAAGATTTTGTCATCAACAGAATTAACGAAGCTAGCAACTAAACCATTTATCAAATCTGCCGGCAAAACTACCTATATGCCGGCAGCAATGCACTTTCATTTAACTCAGGTGAACTTATGAGTCAAGATAATGAAAAATCATCATGCAAATGTGGCTGCGAAGACGAATTCAGTGAAGAAGATCTTACATCACTGGATGAGCTTGCCGAAGAGGTAATATTTGGAAAAAATCAAAACAGAAGCCACGCCATTAAAGACTTATGGTTTGAAGATATGACAAAATATCTCAAAGAATGTGATTCTCCTGAAGAGTCCAAACCTGAGCTTATGTTTTTATCATTGTCAAATGCGCTGCTGGATATGTTCTTCGATATAGTTCCCAGAGAATTTGCAATAGCTTCTGCAAATAACATGAGTCAATTCCTGACAACGCTTCTCATCAATAAAGAATACAACATTGATGTTATGGAAAAGTACATGGAAGATTATAACAAAACCATCGGAGATTCTGAAGATGCTGATGAAATAGAAACATTCGATGAAAACTGGTGGAATGAAAAAAGAGAATATCTTAATGGAAAAACCATGAATGATGCAATTACAGAAATGTCAGAGAAATATGGTCTATGATTGGGTCTAAAAGCTACGGTGCAGTCGCAGCACTGTCAATTGCTGCATTCATGGTAATGACTGGGGTTTCAATAATATCTCCAATCCTGCCAGCGTATGCAGCTAGCTTTGGAATACCTTATGCACTAATTGGCATAATCATATCATCATTTGCTATAGCAAGAACATTTTTAGATATCCCAGCCGGAGTTGTTGCATATAGGCTGGGAATGAAGAAATTCATGGCAATTGGATTGCTGCTGATTGCCGCATCGTCATTCGTTGCCGGCTATGCACCAACATATGAAACACTTCTGGTAGCAAGGATTCTCGAAGGTGCTGGATCGGCAATATATACAACAGTTTCAATGACCCTTGTTGCTGTTGTGTCTCCGCCAGAACGCAGAGGAGCCACTCTCTCATTTTATATGAGCATGATGCTGCTGGGAACAGTCAGCGGTCCAGTAATAGGTGGGTTTATTTCAGAGACCTGGGGAATGTCTGCTCCATTCTACACATACGCAGCATTTGGTCTGATTTCACTGATCATAATAACAGCAGCAGTAAAAGAGACTGGCAAAAGTTCTGTAGCCCATCCAGCAAATATGAATGTTACAAAACTCTTGAAAGATTACAATCTGATGGCCATCTGCTTTGCAGTACTGGTCACATTTCTGATTAGGCAGGGAGTGATTAACACAGTAATTCCACTCTATGCGTACAACAATATCGGCATTGGAGAAATAGATCTTGGAATCGCACTGGGAGTTTTAGCCATCGGCAATACTGTGATGATGCTGATTGTCGGTAAATTATCTGACAGATTTGGAAGAAAAATATTCATGATACTGAGCTTGATCCTTTCAGCAGTAGTGGTCTTAACAATACCTCTGGATAAATCCTTACTGTCTTTAATAATATCAATGGGTGTGTTGGGAATCTGCCTCGGTTTGGCAGGGCCTGTTTCAGCATGGATCACTGATGTTTCAAGACCAGAAGATTTGGGTGGAGCTATGGGCATTCAGCGCACAGTGGGGGATTTAGGATTTATTATCGGTCCGATATTATTGGCTGCCATTGCAGGAGCCTCAGGACAGACCGTATCATCAATGCCGTTTATTGTTGCGGCTCTGATTTCAGTTTTACCGGTAGCTTTCCTGATAAGCGTTAAAGATCCGGTAGCAACAGAAAAAATTTCATTCCGTAAACAGAATGTTTGATCCCCCGTCTTCATAAAAAGCTTCATCAAAGCTATGCATATCTGAAATATGTCCAGACATTAAGTCAGAACCATTAGCTTCGCTTTCTGGAAATGATCGTGCAAACTGATTCACATCACAGAATAAAACTTCCCATTTGGCATCGCCGGTTCTTGAAATCATTTCACTTAGTTTGTTTACACCGGCTGAATAATATTCCATTCCTCGCATCCTATTTTCAAACATCTTCCATTCTACAATTTTTCCATTTAATGTTGTAAATACTGCAACTCTGTCGGTCATATAGCATTCTCCGAGTTTTTCTATCATTTGAGAACGCAATGTATTTTAAAATAATCCTGAAGTTGAAGCAGATTATCTGATAAATACTGTCATTAAATGGATATCTTTACAGAATGATATTGATGCATTCAAAGAGTGTATTACTGTTTTGACTTAAGTCTTTAAAGAAGAAGAATATACAGTGATCGTGATTTCAGCTTCTGCACCAGGAAAAATAGTCCTCATGGGAGAACATGCAGTAGTATTCGGGAAGCCAGCAATAGCTCTGGCAGTCAATTTACGTTTAAGGTGCAGAATTGATCATAGCAGTGAAAATCTAGTAAACGGACAGCCTTTAGCAACGGCTGGTAATCCATATTTAAGTTATATTGTAAATAATTTATCTAAAAATACAGATATACCTTCGAACCAGCAGCTTTCATTTGATGTTTTATCTGACATTCCTGCTGGATCTGGACTAGGGTCATCCGCTGCATTGAGCGTAGCAACGATTGGAGCCCTAGCGGCTCTTGAAAATAAACCACTGAATGAAGAAGCTATATCAAAAAAAGCTTTTGAAGTGGAATATGACGTCCAAGGAAGAGCCAGTCCGATGGATTCATCAGTGTCTACACATGGAGGCGGTATTTTCCTAGACAGTAAAAAAGGTCCTGATTTTCTTTGGCAATCAACAAGGAATGATAAAACCTGGTATATCCATGATCTGAAAGTCCCTCAGATGGGGATGGTTATTGGATACACGGGAATAAGAAAACCTACTGGCCCTATGATTTCCAGAGTAGCATCATACTGTAAGCGAACCAAATTTGCATGCGAGATTATTGATGAAATCGGCGATATAACTCTTGAAGGGGCAGAAGCAATAAACCACAATGATATTGAAAAACTCGGGAGGCTCATGACTAAAAATCATAAACTCTTAGCAATCCTTGGTGTGTCCTCTCCAGAACTTCAGAACTTAGTAGATGCTGCATTGCCTCACTCATATGGTGCAAAATTAACTGGCGGCGGAGGCGGTGGAAGCATGATTGCTTTAACAGATAAGCCAGAGAAGGTTTACAAAGCCATAAAACTCCGCGGCGGAACCCCATACATCGTCCATACCGGCGTAGACGGATTAAAAATAAGTGAGCGGGATTAACCCGCTTAGATTAAGTCTTCAAATTCTTTTACGAGATCGGGATGCTTCTCTTTAACAACTGCCAGTAAGTTTCTGACAGAGAGCTTCTTAACACCCACTTCTGAGATTGTCTTGACTAATGAGTCTAAAGTAGCATCATCCAATGTAACTAATTTCTCTTTAGCCATCCAATTACGCCAGAGTTTGTTTTCCAAACGATCTCTCCAATTAGCTTCATACTCCTGGAATGTATTCATTGTATAGTCGCCTGTTTCTTTTGCTTTAGCAAGGGCTTTTCCAGCAAACATTCCAGCGATACAGCTGTTTGAAATTCCTCCTCCAGTAATCGGGTCGATCTGTCTTGCAGCATCTCCAACCAGTATTACATGATCTATGCAAACAGAGTCAAGAGGTGCACATACAGACACAGCACCGGCTACACATTCCAGAGGCTGACCGTCCTTAAGGCCAGGAGTCTCAGCAATGAATTTATCAAGATACATTTTTGGATCACCAGGGTTCTTGATAAGGGTGGTAAGAACTCCTAATCCCACATTTGCAGTGTCATCTGTTTTAGGGAATACCCATACATATCCACCAGGAGCAGCTGATCCAAGCACGAATTCACAATAATCAGAGTCGTATTTGATATTGGTAAGTCTGTACTGATAACAGGTCAGGATATCATTTGGTTTTAATGATGTGTCTATTCCAGCCCAGCGTCCGATTTGTGACTCATAACCATCAGCACCCACTACTGCATCGGCAAGGATTTCAATTTCTTCACCATTGCTTATTGCTTTAACACCAGCAACTTTGCCGTCTTTCCAGATCAAACCAGTTGCAGCAGTTTTGAGCAGTATTTTTGCACCAGCTTTTGCAGCATCTTTTGCCAAGGCTTTATCGAAGAATACTCTGTCTACAACCCAGCCCACTTCATTGCCGGCGTTCTTTTCATCGATAAAATATGTGAATCCAGTTGGAGAAACGAATTTTGCTCCCCTGACATCCCTGGCAATCCATTTGGGATCTACTTCGATGCCGACTTCATCCAGCCATGCTTTGGAGATACCTTCTCCGCACCTGACTGGTGATCCTATTTCCTGACGCTTCTCAATCAGTACAACATCGACTCCATTTTTAGCCGCCCATTTTGCAGTCATACTGCCTGCTGGACCGGCGCCTACAACAACTACATCGCACTTGATCTGTCTCATTTTTTACCCTCCATCTCTATAGCTCCAACGGGGCATATTTTGACACATCTCCCGCAGCGGTTGCAGTTCTCATTAAATTCAAGCATGACGTCATTTAGATAGATTGCGTTTTGAGGGCATGATCCAACACATGCCCCGCATTTATGACACTTTTCAATATGTACTATCATTGAACTCTCTCCTTTGGATCAGGTATATTCATTTCCCTGTTTAGCTCTCCACTCATCCAGCGGAACTGAGAATTCTTTCTCTACGCCTGCACGGTATTCTGGCCCTCCGTTATATGCACAGAATGGAATTATTCTTCCATCGGGTACAACGTAGTGAATTACACAGCGTTTGACTCTCTCAACATCATAGTTGTAGTCATCCTGGAAGTGCATTGCACTCACAAGCAGCATATTCCATGAGAATTTAGCCAATCCTTCTTTGGTCTCATTGTTGAATACATTGGTCATCATTTTTATGAATTGCATTGTATTCATACCATCTGGGATCTTATCCTCAATCATATGTTTCTTGATGATTTTCTCTGCTTTCAAGAGAGAGAGTTTCTTTACTTTTGAGTTCTCAGTCTTCTTAGCCAGTTCAAATAAATCGTCAAAAAGACCTTCGACTTCGATGAAATCAGTAATCGGTATTACATTGTTTTCATCCTTAACGAACCAGTATGTTGCAAGACCACAGTGAGGGTGTGCAGAGAATGTTACCTTGTCTTTACCTAAGAAAGCAGAAGCATATGCAGAAATGGGGACGACACTTGGTACAGGGTACCAATCTTTTTTATGGGCATATCCAGTCTGCTCTTCGATATCTTTAACGAGATCGGGGATTGTGTATCTGCCTTTTTCTCTCTCTTCCTGTTCCATACGGCCAGTAAATGCCACTGGTTGGAAGTTGACACCTCTTACAACATCCATGTTCTTAATTGCGAATCTGATGATGTCACCAATCTGATGATCGTTGAGGCCCCTTACTAATGTTGGAACCAACACGACTGAAGGACGCTTGTTGGGAACGTTTCTTATGTTCTCAATGGCTTTATTTTTGACATCCATCATTTTTCTGCCTCTTGATCTCATATAGATGTCATCGTCAAGCCCATCAAACTGGAGATAGATTGTATTCAATCCAGCTTCTGCACATTTAATTGCAAACTCAGGGTCTGATGCTAATTTCACACCATTCGTAGCCACCTGGATCTGAGCGAATTTCAACTCTTTTGCTTTTTTAATTACATCAAAGAATCTAGGATATATTGTAGGCTCTCCACCTGAAAACTGAATTGCTGTACATGGCACTGGCTTTTCTGCACGCAGTGTCTCAAGCATCTTGACTACTTCTTCAAATGTAGGTTCATACACATAACCAGCCTGATTTGCATTTGCAAAGCAGATTGGACAATTCATGTTACATCTGTTAGTCAAATCCAGATTAGCCAAGACTGTATGGCTTGTGTGTAAGTTGCACAATCCGCAGTTCTCAGGACAACTGGTAGCATCTTGAATTAAAGCATTGGATACACCTGTCGTATCATATGCGAATTTTTCTGCTTTGAGGTAAAGTTCCACATCAGACCAGTAAATGTCTGTAACCTTACCGTGTTCTGGACAGATCTTGTCCATCAACACTTTGCCGTCTGATTCGTATATAGTAGCTGGTACAACCTTTTTACATTCGGGACAAAGAGACTTTGTATCTTTTGGGAGCCCCTTCTTTAATGCACTGTCTATTGTAATCATAACAAGTCCCCAGAGTTAGAATGATAGATAGGTATTTAATAGAATTGTAGCTCTAGTTGCTACAAATGAATGAAGAAAGTTTATTCAGATTTTTATCTTCTGATCCAATGGATGTGGATCAAACTAAGTCAGAATTACTGTCGCTCTTGAGCAACCTAGGATTCTCAGAATATGAAGCCAAAGCATATCTTTCTCTCATTATGAAAACAAGAGCTTCAGCAGAAGAAGTAGCAGAAATGGCTGAGATTCCAAGAACTTCTTCGTACAAAGTTCTTAAGAGCCTAATATCCAAAGGATATGCAACATCTAAAGAAGGAAGGCCCACATTGTATTTTCCAGTTCACCCTCGCGATATACGAGATAAATTTATCGCAGACTTCAGCAGATCTTTTGAAAAGTTAGAGATGGTGTATGGACTCATTACTGAAAGGGGAACTCCTCAGATTGTATACACAATGACTGGAAAAGCAAAAATCATTGCAAAAATAAGCGACATGCTGGATTCTGCAGAAGAATCGTTCTTTATTGCATCACCGTTGATAGAAGAGATTTACAGATGTTGTTATTCTAACTTCTCTAAAGCCGTTAAGCGAGGCGTAAATGTAGTTGTCGTTACAGTGCCTGGACCTGAAATACAATATGCTTCAGAAATTGTCAGAAAAAAAGGAATAATGGCTACAGATGTTCTTGTCGACTGCAAAGCCGCAATGCTAGCTTCAAACGATCTGGGAATCTGCGGATACACAGATAATGAATTCATCGTAGGACATATGCAGTCATTTCTGCTGATATCACTATTAAATGAAGGTTAGGATGATCTGGAGATCATCCAATTATCTTCTGTCCTTTCATATATGGGCGCAGAACTTCCGGGATTACGATCTTGCCATCAGGGGTCTGATAGTTTTCCATGATAGCGACTATCGTCCTCGGCAAAGCAAGACCTGATCCATTCAGCGTATTGATGAATTCACTCTTCAGGTGTGGTTCTGGGCGGTATTTTATTCTAGCTCTGCGGGCTTGGAAATCAGTGAAACAAGAACATGAAGAAACTTCAAGCCACTGATCTGCTGCGGGTGCATAAGCTTCAAGATCATAGGTTTTTGCAGATGCGAATCCCATATCACCAGTGCATAATAAAAGGACACGATATGGCAGGTTCAGACCCCGCAGAATCGCTTCAGCATTACCGCGCAGGACTTCCAGCCTTTCCATGGATCCCTGCGGAAGAACGAATTCAACAAGTTCAATTTTATTAAACTGATGGACTCTGATTATACCTCGGGTATCTGCATTCCTTCCAGCTTCACGTCTGAATGAGGGGAGATATGCAGTGTAATATTTTGGAAGATCTGTTTTCTCAAAAATCTCATCCTGATGCATATTTGTTACTGGAACTTCTGCAGTAGGATTGAGCCATAAATCATCCCTCTCACACCAATACATATCATCTTTCATCTTTGGATATTGGCCAGTTCCAATCACAGCATTTTTATTGATTATTGCAGGGGGTATTATCTCGGTGTATCCCTGCTCATGATGGACATCCAGCATATATTGGATTACAGCACGTTCCAATCTGGCCCCGTCACCTTTCATGATGTAAAATCCGCTGCCCGTTATCTTTGCTCCCCTTACGAAATCTATAATATCAAGGTCTTCGCCGAGCTCATAATGTTTTTTAGGTTCAAAATCAAATTTCTTTGGTGTGCCCCATTCCATTACGATTTTGTTTCCATCATAGTCTTTTCCAATGGGAACGCTTTCATCTGGCACATTGGGTATATTTAATGCAATATCTTCCCTTTTTAATTCAAGTTCAATTTTGAGTGCATCGAGTTCTTTAATTCTCTCGGAAACTCGTTTCATCTCAGCAATAACAGTCTGTTTTTCGTCACCTTTTAGATTTGGGATGCGGCTTGAGGCGTCGTTACGTTCATGTTTCAGTCTGTTACTGTCATCAACGGCTTTTCTCCATTCCTCATCCACGGTTAAAAAATCATCCAGCAGCTTCTCTGAATAATTTCTGTTTTTAAGTGATTCCCTGATAAGATCGGGGTTGTTACGGATTAGATCGATGTCTAGCAATGCGGTTCCCCACACGGCTAATTACATCAAGTATTCAAAAACTCTTGTATTAGTTTTCTGCTATTTTGGGATCGCATAACAGGATTGTAAAACCTCTTGTTTCAACGCATTTCACTTCAGCACGGTTTGCAATGTCTGCTGCTACGTCTTTTATATCTTCACCGGCTGCGGGCAGCATTTTTACTTTGACTATCTTTGCTCTTTTTATCTGAGTTTTTATCTCCTCGATTACTCCATCAGAAACACCTTCTTTTCCCACATGGATCGTAGGATCAATTGTGCTTCCTCGCTTCACGAGTTCTTTTTTACTTAACTTTGTTGACATTTAATCACTCTTTTTGTATGCATATGATGTTCTTATAATCTTACCACAGTTTAAGCAGTGTATACATAAATGGCCGGAATTTAATCTGACTCTGCAATTCATTCCAGGAATGAGTGGAGACAGGCATGTCTTGCAATACAGATCACCTTTTGGAATTGATGTTTTAGTTTTATTGCTTATTTTCCTAGCCAGCTCTACGTATCTTTTACTCCGGATATAATTTCCATACCGGGACTCGTTGCGAGCCATCTGCATAAGTGTGTTAATTCTATCGATTGAGATATGTCTAATTTCTTTAGAGGATATTCTTTTTTTAGTCATATTCAGAGCCTATGTAAAATATCCGTCTATTAGATCCTTCGCTTTGAAATATGATTTAAATCTCTTAATATTTAATTAGGCTGAATAATTAAAGAGCCAACTGCTGTAAAGAATGAAAAAAGGATATACCAAGACGATTATCTGGCAAACGCTCTGCTAAAATAATATGGCGAGATAATGGAAGGACTGACTTGGACGAAACAATACTGCTGATAAATCTTGCATGCCTTATGCTCGTAGCTGGAGCCTGCACTCTGATTTTCTCCAAGTTGAAACTCCCGTCAGTCATAGGATATTTAGCAGCTGGAATAATTATCGGACCGATTTTGGAACTATCACATTCCAGCGAAATGATGTCCATCGTCTCAATATTTTCCGATTTAGGCATCGTAGTTTTAATGTTTTATATAGGACTCGAGTTAAATTTACAGAAGCTCAAAAAAGTAGGAAAATATGTCATAGTAGTCGCAGCTATTCAGCTTCCGCTAGTAGTCATGTTCGGCTATATTGCCGGAATCGCTATGGGATGGGGGTTCACCGCATCGATATTTTTAGGGGCGGTTCTATCAGGATCCAGCACGGCAGTGGTTGCAGCAGTGCTGAAATCAAATAATATTATAGATGAAGAGACTAAAGATGGTATAATATTAATCACGGTAATGGAGGATATCGGCCAGGTTATAATACTCACAATGGCCACACCTCTGCTCAGCGGAGATTCTCCAGCGTTAGATACCACATTAATTTTGATTTTCAGTATTGTATTATTCATTGGATTGAGTATAGCGATAGGCGTATTGCTGATTCCAAAATTCTTAAATTGGGTTGGGAAAAAGTACAACCCTGAATCTCTGCTGATAATCTCAATGGGATTGTGTTTTGCAATGGCCCTCTGTGCCTCATATATCGGCCTTTCAATTGCAATCGGATCGTTTTTAATGGGTATAATCATCTCTCAATGTGAGTATTCAAAGATTGTCATGGCAAGAGTGGAACCTCTTAAAGAGATTTTCATGGCCGTGTTTTTCATTTCCATTGGAATGGAGATTGTCCCAGCAGAATTGGTTAATAACCTCTTACTGATATTTATAATCGTAATCATATTCATATTAGCAAAGGGATTTTCTGCAACGTTTGCATGTTATGTTGCAAACCGTCCATTAAAAACTGCATTTATCTCCGCTGCCAGCCTATTGGCAATGGGCGAGTTTGCACTTATCATATCTAAAACTGCATACGATGCAGGTGCTGTTCAAAGCTGGTTCTATACCTCAGTAATCGGGGCTTGTCTAGTTTCAATGATTCTGTTACCGCCGATCTCAAGAAACTCAGTCAAGATATATGATAAAGTTTCAGAGAAATCTCCAAACTGGCTGCACAGATGGGTCAATAAAATCAATGAAATTCGTGCAGATATCTTCACAAGAGTTTCATTCTCACCAGCTTCTAAAAAGATCGCTGCCAGAGAGACATTGATGATTGCTATGGACTTTGCAGTGATAATCATCATAGAGATTTTATTCTACTATGTATCACCATATACCGTAGAGTATCTTGCAGACGCATTACCAGCACTAAACAATTATGTGATGCTGCTGATACTGATTGCAGATTTCCTTGTACTGATCCCAGTAGTACATTCATTAGTCCAAAGCCTAAAAGCCATCTCTAAACTGATGATAGTAGGAGGGACCATCTCTAAAATAACAAAAACAACAGAGGTTACCCCATTATTTACATTTGTTCAGAATATGAGTACTGTAATCAGTGTTACAATAATTACACTGCTTATTTTGATAATTGTACCCATATCATTCGGCATATGGAACTATCTTGCAGGACTGCTCATATGCCTTGCTATCGTTTTAGTTTACGTAGTATACAGTAAAAAAAACAGTTACATGAAAGCCCGTGCCGCCGTTGCAAACAGTATATCTGAAAGAAGAGTTCACCCATCGTGGTCTGAAGACAAATATGTAGAAGATCAAGAAGGATTTGTGTCAGATATATCTACGCACGAACATGAAGGTTTTGAGGGAGCAATAGAACCACCAAAAAATGATAATAAAATCCAGTAAAACTGCAGAGAATTCAGTTGCTCCTAAAATCCAAACATCACTTTTATCCAGTAATCACATGTCAATATAGAAAGGAAGGTTTGTGCACAATCAGTTTACACGCTTAACACTTCAGAGCCTGCCATATTTACATTGTTTTCTGGTTTAACAGCCATAAAAATATATCAGATATGAGCTGATGGATATAGGTCATATTATTCCAACCGTAATTTTATCAAACCATCGGATAAATCCACTGATTATAATCTACATCAATGTTATTGATCGAGTTTCATCATAAATTCATAAAATTAGACCTAGGTAAGTGTTGGAAACAACAATAACCTCATACTAGTACCAGAGGTTTAATAAAGGGGTATAAATCATGTCCTCCTATGCTTTGTCAGGGGTTAAGCTAAGAATAATGTTAAATACGACAAGGCTAATGCAACCGAATCTTTACAGTTTAATTCATGGTGATTAAAAATGGCAAGGAAACCCAATAGAATGTATCGTCAAATTAGGGGACAGGCATACACTCGCAGAGAGTATATGGGAGGAGTGCCTGCTAACCGTATTTCAACATATAACTTAGGCAATGTAACTGGAGACTTTCCCATCGTTATGAACCTAAGAATAAAGGAGCCCTGCCAGATAAGGCATACGGCTTTGGAAGCTGCTCGTATTGCAGCAAATAGGGCACTTTCGAAAGGTACAACATCTGCATCTTATCACCTCCGCATTCGCTTATACCCCCATATCGTATTGAGAGAGCATAAGATGGCAACGGGCGCAGGAGCAGACCGTGTGTCTGGTGGAATGCGCAGTGCATTTGGAAAATGTGTAGGTACCGCATGTAGAGTTGAAAGTGGAACAGCAATCATTACACTAAGAGTTACACCTCAAACATTCCAATTAGGCAAGAATGCCTTGTGGAAAGCTTCCATGAAACTTCCATCTCCATGTCAAATCGAGATTGAAAAAGGCGCTGAGCTCGTAGCTTAAGCCACTTTCTTAATTTTTTTGGAGGTGTACATCTGGACCTAAAGCTCGATGATGTCATCTCCTGGATATTATCTAAAAATGCTTCTAAAGTAGCTATTCAAATGCCCGAAGGGCTGAAGATATATGCTCAAGGTGTAAAATCCAAAATAGAGTCTGAAACTAATGCATTTTGTATAATCTGTGCAGACCCCTGCTTTGGAGCTTGTGATTATGATACAGATTTTAAGCAGTATGCAGATGTTTTGATACAATTTGGTCACTCAAACATACCTTCTATGAATGCATCGTCAGATGTTTTGTTTGTTGAAGTCTTCTTTGATTTTGAAGTAAATGACATCATTGAAAAAATACTGCCTGAACTAGGTTCTAAAATCGGCTTAGTATCTGCGGTTCAGTATGTTAATCTATTACCAAAAATTCAAGACATACTAAAGGCTCATGGAAAAGAAGCGATAATTGGAAAAGGAGATTCCCGGGTAGTATTCAACGGACAGATTTTGGGATGCAATATTTCTTCTGCGCTGTCTGCTGATGTTGATCAATATATATACATTGGAAGCGGCAATTTTCATCCGATAAGCATATCCATTGAAACAGGTAAAAACCTGATAGTTTTGGACCCTCAGATGAATGAAGTCAGAGAATTGACTGATCTTAAAGATAAGATTCTCAGGCAGCGCTATGGTGCAATTGCAAGAGCACAGACTGCAGAGCATTATTTGATATTGGCATCGTCAAAGCCAGGTCAGATACGAATGGATAAAACCATTGAAATGAAAAAACTTTTAGAATCAAAAGGAAAAACCGCTGATGTAATTATGATGGAAAGGTTTGATCCAGAATATTTACTCCCATTCAAAGCAGATGCCTATGTATCAACTGCTTGTTCTAGAATTGCAATAGATGATTATCTGAGATATGATAAGCCCATTCTTACTCCAATCGAACTTGAAATTGTATTGGGAATAAGAGACTGGGAAGATTACCATTTAGACTTCTTTTGAATACCGAGACATTTCTCATAAACAGGCTGAAAATGTCTTTTTATTTGCAGAAACGTAAACATACCAGACAATCTGGCTGCAGATTATTCCTATAACGGCCCCTGCAATCACATCGGTTGGATAATGCACGCCCACATACAGCCTTGAGAATCCCATGAGAATTGCTGCTGCAACACTTACTAATGCCCATTTTTTTGACAGTGTCCTGCAGATTATTCCGGCTACCGCAAAAGCTATACAGGTATGACCTGAAGGGAACGAATTTGGATTTGATGCATAAATCAATGGTTCCAATCCTGAAATATCTACCCAAGGCCGGGGTCGTTCGATCAGGTCTTTTATTACAAAATTATTAACCATGTAACCCAAAAATATTGCAAGCAATACCAATACACCAGCTTTGCGGGTCTTGGGAAAATAGATCATCACAGCTGCTGCCAAGAACCAAATAATGCTGTAGTTTCCCAAACTTGTGTATGCTACCATGAGCGGATCCAAAATAGAATTATGGAGATTTTGTTGAATCCACAGTAGTACAGAACTGTCAAAGGTCTGTGTGAGCTCAAACATACACATCACAATTAGTCAATTTGAGAAATTATCAGCTCAATGCAATCCAGATATATAATGAAGTGTCGATCTGTTATAACTGCAAGAGTTACAGATAATTATCGTTAGAACCGCATCTCAGCTTGATCGATGCTACATATAATGATGCATTTTGCAGCGTTTGTGGCAGAAGTTTGAGAAATAGAGATTTTTATCTGAATTGACAAGCGTAGATGTAAATTTGCACAAAAACAGACCTGCCTTCAGAACATCATTTTTGAAGAAATTAAAAATCGACAGCGCAAACATATATGATCAAAATAGGATATTTCAACTGCATATGCTCAGCATCACAGACATATTCGAGTTGGCTCAAAATTCAAAGGCTCACATTGGTATATGCGGAGGTTACAAAGCAGAGTCTAGCGCCTCGAAAGCCTGCGATCTGGGATACGGGACCGTTGACGTTTATCATGATGCTACAAAACTAGCACTAGATCTGCATGACGGTAAAATTGATGCGGCTGTAAGAGGCGATACTCCATCAAATGATGCTATGAGTGCTGTTCGTGATGTCTTTGGGACCTCCAAAGTATTGCGGGCAGCTATGATGCAGCCTAAAGACGGCAGATTGTTCCTGCTTGGTCCAGCTGGGATAGATGAAGGATGGACAGTACCTGAAAAAGTGCAGTTTGCAAAACTTGGAGCAGATTTATTCAGGAAAATGGGGATTGAACCGGTCATCGGGATAATGTCGGGAGGAAGATCTTCAGATCTAGGAAGAATGCCTGAGATTGATCAGAGCATACGCAATGCTGAAGAAGCTGTCAGGCTTGCAAAGCTGGATGGACTGAATGCTGTGGACATGCAGATATTGATTGAAGACGCTGCTACGACCTGTGATGTTATAATTGCACCTGATGGAATTTCTGGCAATTTAATATTCAGAACACTTCATTTTCTTGGTCACGGCATTGCAATGGGCGCGCCGATATTGAATATAGATAAAGTCTATATAGACACTTCAAGAGCTAAGTCAGATTACGTTGATGCCATAGCTCTTGCATCCGCATTAGTTGGCAAGAATATCTACAACAAACAATAAACTTCAATAAGATGTTGTCCGTCATGGAAACCATGCGCATTGAAATTGACGGAGAGTACTCAGGCATAAAGTTCTCTGCATCTCATTTTATTCCCGGCCACTCAAAATGTGGCAGGCTTCATGGTCATTCATATATCCTGCACTTAGTATTGTGCGGAGAAAAAGGCAACAATGGAATGATTATGGATTTTGTGGATCTAAAAAAATGCTTGCGTGATATAGTGAGTGAGCTGGATCACAGAATCCTTTTGCCTAAAAACTCACCAGAGCTGAGTATCAATGTTGGGTCTGAAATTGAAGTAAAAACATGTACAAAGCGGTATGTTTTCCCATTGGAAGATGTGATGCTACTGGACATCTCTCAGACAAGTGCAGAAGAGATGGCAGAGATGATATTGAACATGCTGCTGAGCAAAATTGATTTTCCAAGTAATGTAGAATATGCTGAAATCGGATTAGATGAAGAAAGAGGACAGACTGCATGGGCTGGACGGAGGCTTCATCAATGAAAAAGGCAGTAGTTCTTCTGTCAGGCGGCTTAGATTCGACAACCACTTTGGCCTGCGCCATCAACGATGGTTATGAAGTGATAGCATTAAGCATGTTATACGGGCAGAGACACTCAAAAGAGATCGAATCTGCAAAAAAAGTAGCAGAACATTACCATGCCAAGCATATCATTGTAGAAATGGATATGAGTTTTCTGCATTCTAGTGCCCTGACATCTCAAGATCTGAAGGTTCCATCACATAACTCTGCATCTGAAGTAAAGGCTGACATACCAGTAACTTATGTTCCAGCAAGGAATATATCAATGCTTAGTCTAGCAGCAGGCCTATGTGAATCTGAAGGTGGAGATGCCATATACATAGGTGCAAATTCAGTAGATTATTCAGGATACCCAGACTGCAGACCAGAATTCTTCGAAGCTTTTCAAAAAGTACTCAATGTTGGAACCAAATGTGGTGTGCAGGGCAGCCCTGTAAAAATAATAACTCCAATCCTATCAATGTCAAAAGCAGAAATTGTTAAGTTAGCGACCAAACTCGGAGCGCCCCTGCAATACACTTGGTCCTGTTACAACGGAGGAGAAAAAGCCTGTGGTCACTGCGATTCCTGCTTATTGAGATTGAAAGGATTCGCAGAAGCCGGAATCAAAGATCCAGTTGAATATGAGGGATCCATATGAAAGTATCTGAGATCTTTTTTTCAATTCAGGGAGAAGGAGTGCTTATGGGAACTCCGACAATATTCGTCAGATTCTCCGGCTGCAATCTTGATTGCTCATGGTGCGATACAGAATATGCAAAAAACGATGCAGATGCTAAAGAAATGAGTGTAAATAATATCCTTGATGAGATTGAGAAATATAATTCTCCTTTTGTATCCCTGACAGGAGGAGAGCCTATGATTCAAGAAGGCATAATCGATTTCATAAATGCTCTTCTTGAAGAATCATACCACATAACAATTGAAACAAATGGTTCAATACCGTTGGATTCTATTCCTACATCAGAAGAAATAATGATCTCGATGGATATGAAATGCCCCAGTTCCGGCATGACAAAATCAGAGATGTATGATAATCTTTCATTTCTTTCACCGCGGGATCAGTTAAAATTTGTGATTGCAGACAGAGTGGACTACTTATTCGCTAAGAAAGTGCTGAGAGAAAATGATATAAACTGCCCAGTCATAATGACTCCCGTGGGGGGAATGGATCTTAAACCATTAGCAGAATGGGTTATCCAAGACTGCCCGATGGTAAGAGTCATGCCTCAGCTTCACAAACTGATCTGGGGAAATGCTAAAGGAGTGTAACACAACGGCTTACGGTGTTATGTTTAGTTAGGCATATATATTAGTGCAATAGCAATGAGCTTGTTTTGCTCTTTCATAGTTTTCACTTCACGAAATGATAGAGGGCGCATAATTCAAACTCAAATTCTTCTCCGCTGATATCCAGATCGCTTACTTTCATTGTTCTTATCTCAACTGACTCAGCGGTGGCTATCTTATCTGGAAGCCACTGCCTAATATACCATGCCTCGCCCTGCATATCTACGATGCTTTTTATATATTTGAGCAGTTTTTCGACTACATTTCTTCTTTTCTTCCTATCATCTATACAACCATAGGGGTAAAATGAAGGGTTTAATGCTGAAATATATAGATTCTTGGGAAGTATATTTGTTAGGTTAGTGGAGAATACCTGTAAGTAATACCAGTAGAATATTTCCAAACCCATATGGAGTTTGCTGCGATCTATAAAAAATTGATTGAAATAGGGTGAAGTTACGCCATCTGGAAATTCAAGATCATATTCTTTAGCATAACCATCAGGAAGTTTTTCAGGACATGCTAAAAGGGTGATGCAGGCATATTTACTGCGAACCAGATTTCCGTCATATATAGGAGAAGGTGCCTTTTCACGGCTTACAAAACGGTAAAGTAAGCCGTGCTTGAAATAAAAATAGCCACCATTCAAATCAAGGTCATCTACGCACATCGTGACAGAGGGTATGTTCTCCATGCATGGAAGTGTGTCCGGTATAATGAGAGACAACAGATCAAATTCACCCATCTCTTCGACTACACTCCTGATGTATGCTCTCAACCTTTTTAGATCTGATCTCAGTTCTGAAATATTCATTAATTCGTTTTGACTATCAAAACCAAAACAATTTTGAAGAAAATATATGCATTCAGGGAGTATTTTTGGCAGGTTAGATAACGTATCTGTCTGCCAGTTATCCGCACAACGTTCATTATTCTCAATAGATAGAATATCTATACCGTGGCGGGCATCTCCCCAATGCTTAACGCATGGTCCATACTCAAACGGTTTCCCATTGTCAATTTCTGGATCTGTCACTACACATCTCGATAATGGTTTTGGTGACGCGATTAAATTTGTCTCCGTCATATGCCATACCACCAGGAAGTCCACACAGAACGAGTGTGAATTAAGTGTCTTATTACATAGTTTGTTCTATGAAATGCATATATATTCTAAGTTAAGGTTGCGAAGAGTTGTAACGAGTTCTGCAAATGAAACTCTGATGTGTTATACTAAGTTTCTATGAATATCCTTCAATTGACTTAAAAATTCACTGTCAGCACCGAATTAATATGCCATGATTCAATGTCAAATTACTTGCAGAGATACTGGGAATTGAAAGACAGCTGTTGTTTAATAAATACCAGTGACTGTTGACATTGATAATTCGAAACTTCTGAAAGATATCTGCCTACTCCAAAATGGTTCCCAGACTTCATAATTCAAAAATAAAGGAGCAGCAGGAAAGTTATTGATCATCATATTACGAGTCCCAAGTAAGGAAGAGAGTATATTCAAATGATTTTGCTAACGAAATTGTAAAATCGCAGTAATCTTAAAATATTGTTAATTGCCTCGGAGGCTTATCGAGGCCCTTAAATGTGGAATGCAATTAAAATTGAGTTGCTATTCTTGCGTTTGTATTGCTAAATATCACATTTGTAGGGTAGATGCCGTGAGGCGTTTTTATGATTGATCCTAATGCTATAGATTCAGATTGCTGTCGAAGTTCGCTGGATAAAAAGAAAGTATACACCAGTAAATTCAATGAACTCTTTTTATCTAACGATGTTCCAAAAAATATAACAGTATTCGATACGACTCTCAGAGATGGTGAGCAAACTCCGGGTGTTGCTCTTACATGCGATGATAAAATAAGAATCGCAAAAGCACTTGATGAACTGGGAGTTAATGTTATTGAAGTCGGTTTTCCAGCTTCATCCCAAGGAGAGAAAGACGCTGCTAAAGCCATTATGAACCTTGGGTTAAATTCAAAAGTCTGCGGATTAGCCCGCTCTGTGAAAAGCGATATTGATGCTGTAGCAGACTGCGGCCTGAATTATGTTCATACATTTATTGCCACATCTGATTCTCATTTAAAATACAAACTTAAAATGACTCAGGATGAGGTTTTAGAAAGAGCAGTGTCTGCAGTGGAATATGCAAAATCCAGAGGACTCGAAGTTGAGTTCTCCTGTGAAGATGCCACCAGAACCAGCCTTGAATTTCTCAAAAAAATGCATATCGCTGTTCAGGAAGCGGGTGTCAACCGCATAAATGTTCCAGATACTGTGGGTACAATATCACCCATAGCAATGGAATACCTCATCCGTGAGCTGAAAACTGTTACAAAAGTTCCCATATCTGTGCACTGCCATGACGATTTCGGAATGGCTGTGGCAAATACACTTTCAGCTGTAAGAGGAGGGGCTGAACAGATTCATGCTACCATTAACGGAATGGGTGAAAGAGCGGGAAATGCATCACTGGAAGAAGCTGTACTAGCATTAATGGCATTTTATAATGCAGAAACTACGATTAATACAAAAATGATCGGCCCTACCTGCAAACTTGTCAGCAGACTGTTTGGATATCCCATCCCGGCTAACAAAGCAATCGTAGGAAAGAATGCTTTTGCTCATGAATCTGGAATCCATGTACATGGAGTCTTAAATGATCCGTCTACATATGAAGCGTTTGGACCGGAACTAGTAGGGGTGGAAAGAAACATCGTTTTAGGAAAACACTCTGGAACACATTCTATAAAAGAAAAACTAAATGAATACGGAGTGGTGCTGGATGATGAACGTATTGCACAGGTAGTCGATAAAATAAAAGATCTGGCTGATAGTGGAAAAGAGATAGATGATGCAGAATTAGTTGCATTAGCATCCCACTTTGCAGAACAGCATGAATCTAAGCATATTAATCTAGATGAATTTGCTGTATTCACTGGAGTTAAAACAACTCCGACAGCAGTCGTTACGCTTGACATAAACGGAGAAAAGAGAACAGGCACATCGATAGGAATCGGACCTGTGGATGCTGCGATAAATGCTATAAAAACAGTTATGGGCAACGTATTTAGACTCGAAGAATATTGTTTAAATGCCATTACTGGCGGCAGCGATTCTCTGTGTGAAGTGATGGTTAAGATCAGTAAAGATGGCAAAGGAAAAGCAGTCTCCGTAGGAAAAGGCGTTGGATCTGATATCGTACAGACCAGCGTGGACGCTACAATGGAAGCTCTTGACCGCTTATACTCTAGACTGGAGTGAGAAAATGGTAGATACAAAAACAATCGCTGAAAAGATAATGTCCACAAAATCTGGGATCGATGCACATGCTGGACAGATCGTTGAAGCTGAAATAGACTATGTTATGGCGAATGATGTAACGGCCCCTATCGCATTCAGAGAGTTTGAAGCACTGGGGAGAGAACCAGTAAGAGATAAGATTGTTCTGATTCCAGATCATTTTGTACCCAATAAAGACATTGCTTCTGCAGAACAGGCTGCGGAGATGAGACGTTTCGTTAAAAAATATAACCTTAAAAATTACTTTGAAGTTGGAAGGGGCGGCGTATGTCATCAAGTAATGGTGGACGAGGGCTTTGCAGCTCCGGGCAGACTAATAGTCGGAGCAGATTCTCACACCTGCACATATGGAGGTCTGAATGCATTCTCTACGGGGATAGGAAGCACTGAAGCTGCTGCCTGTTTTGCAGAGGGCCGTCTCTGGTTCAAAGTACCAGAATCCATTAAAGTCAAAGTAAACGGAAAATTCAAAGAATATGTTTCAGGCAAGGACCTTATTCTAAAAATCATATCAGACATCGGTGTTGACGGCGCCAACTATAAAGCATTTGAATTCTGCGGAGATCTTCAAAACGTCTCGATATCTGACAGACTTGCAGTAAGCAACATGGCCATAGAAGCTGGAGGAAAAGCCGGAATATTCCCCTGCGACAAACTTACTGAAGATTTTCTGAAAGGAAGAGTAAGAGGAGAATATACTCCAGTAGCCCCGGATGCCGATGCAACATATTGCAGAGAGCTTGAGTATAATCTTGATGATTTGGATTATATGGTAGCTTTTCCCCATCTGCCGGAAAACGGAAAAAATGCCAGAGACGTAGTTGTTACTATAGATCAGGCATTTTTAGGATCGTGCACCAACGGCAGGATCGAGGATCTCAGAGTAGCTGCTAAAATCATAAAAGGAAAGAAAATTCATCCAGATGTTAGGATGATTGTCGTTCCTGCATCAACAGAAATATACAACCAGGCGATGGATGAGGGGCTGCTCAAAATCTTCAGCGAGGCTGGTGCGTTTGTTTCCGGTCCGACCTGTGCTGCATGCTTAGGAGGGCACATGGGAGTATTGGCTGCCGGTGAAAAATGCGTTTCCAGCACCAACCGTAACTTTATAGGAAGAATGGGTGACAAAGACTCTGAAGTTTACCTTGCCGGACCGGCTGTCGTAGCTGCAAGTGCTTTGACTGGTAAAATATCAGTCCCCTGAGGTGATTATATGAATACAATTAATGGAAAGGTTTGGAAATTTGGGGATCATGTCGATACAGACCAGATAATTCCTGCTGAACGACTCACTAGCCAGAATAATGATAAACTAGGAACTTTCCTGTTTGAAAAAGTAAGGCCTGGTTTCCCAGAAATGGTTTCAAAGGGGGACATAATAGTAGCAGGAAAGAACTTTGGATGCGGATCGTCAAGGGAGCATGCACCCAGATCACTTATGCAGGCAGGCATAGTCTGCGTAGTGGCAGAAAGTTTTGCCAGGATATTTTACCGAAACTCGATAAATATCGGTCTGATACTTGTTGAGTGCAAAATCGAAGCAGATGAGGGAGATATACTATCAGTTGATGTTGACAATGGAAAAATCATTAATGAAACATCCAAAAAATCATGGTCATTTCCGGAGTACCCGCCGTACATTAAAGAACTGATAGCATCCGGTGGATTAATGGCCAGGCTGAAAGGAGGAAAGTGATGTATAAAATCGCAGTGGTCCCGGGAGACGGCATAGGCCAAGAAGTAATCGCAGAAGGCGTGAAGGTCCTCAATGCATTGGAAGAAACTGCTGACGTGTCATTTTCTCTTGATTATTTAGACATTGGATCAGAAAGGTATCTCCGTACGGGGGAGCTCCTGACCGAAAATGATATAGATGATCTTAGAAAGCATGATGCCATATATTTCGGTGCCATAGGAGATCCGCGTGTAGCTCCTGGAATTTTAGAAAAAGGTATTTTGATATCAATGCGCACAACTTTTGATCAGTATGTGAACACGCGCCCATCCAAAGCATGGCATCCATATACGCCATTAAAAGAAGAGAAAGATTTTGATATAATATTCTTAAGAGAAAACACTGAAGATTTTTACATGGGAGCTGGAAGCAGATTTTCCAACGGCAAAGGTGTTTCTCTAGATCTTAAACGTAAATTATACGATGCAAAGATTACCGTCAGCATGGAAGCCAATACTGACGATGAATTTGCATTTGAGATCGGAATGATGTCTAGAAAAGGCATAGAACGTTTTGCTGATTATTGTTTCAAAACAGCAAAAGATTTGGGAAAAGACAAAGTCACTGCCGTGGATAAAGCCAACGTCTGCACTTCTCTTTATGGAATGTGGAGAGAGATCTTCAAACAGAAATCTCAGGAATATGGAATCGCTCTGGAACACATGTATGTTGATGCTATGGCAATGGCTCTGGTAAGAGCCCCGGAACGTTTCGGCGTTGTTGCCTGCCCCAATATGTTCGGAGACATTCTCACAGACATAGGAGCAGAGATCATGGGCGGATTGGGAGTCGCAGCTTCAGGAAACATATCTCCAAGCGGCGTTTCCATGTTTGAACCAGTGCATGGGTCAGCTCCAGATATTGCAGGGCAAGGAAAAGCAAACCCTATCGCAGCGATATTGGCAGCTAAGCTTATGATTGATAACTTAGGCAGAAGAGATTTAGGCATCCTAATTGAAAAAGCTGTCAGAAAAGCAATGGACAATAAAGATCTGACAGCAGATATGGGCGGTCATCTTAGCACTAAACAAACTGGAGATGCAATTGCAAAATATATTTCAATAGTTGAGTAAGCGGGAATTACCCGCTTACTATAATTTTTAAGTACGGGCTATCAAGAACACTCATCTTAACCAAGCATTTGATTCGATAATATCATCATAAATAAGAATTACAAAAATTGGATGAAATCCAGATTTGAGATCGCATTACCACTCTCCAGCACAATGTGATGCATGAGATATAGATCATTTCGTACAATAGCAAAATGTTCTAAAAACAGATTTTGAAACGATTTGGACATATCCTGTTTAAACGAATGAATATATCGTATAATTTCTTAAGTTTCAATCGAGTATTCATATCAAATTAAACTTGTTCAATGATTGTTCTGTCTTAAATATTGACTGCATTCATGAAAACCAACATTACAATGTGATTATTTTTAACATATGATTACAACTTTTACACACACATTGTATATCAACAGCACATCTAAACATTCATGGCGAAAGAAATCGTCAGAAGAAACATATTTGGAAAGAGTGGAAGAGTTCATGGACCGTCCAGATCTGGTAAAAATCAACACAACGAGTGATTAACTTGAGATAAATCACAATATTTAAAACTGCATAAAGAGAACAACGAATTAAAAAAAAGATGTTATATACTATAGATGAGATATAGAATTGCATAGTTTTAGAGTTTAAAAATAGAATAAAAATTCTGAGACTATCCGGGAGAGCTATATGAACAAGAGTTATTGGATGTAATAACATTGTTTAGTATGGACTTAAGATAACACTTGCAGCATTCCTGTTGCAGGTCTTAAAGCGGCATATGTAATAGATATGTTTGAACTAGCTTATCCAGCAATATCGATATGTAGTTAAGTGAAAAGGCATCAAGATTAGTTATTCATCATAATCGAGAACTCCATCCTGATTTGAATAAAACCTTGAGGCGATTATGGGTAGAAGCGGTGTTGTTGCTATGATAGTTTTAGTATCTGCTACATCTGGTACAGCCATAAATGAATAAACACAAGGATGGAAAATGTCTATGAACAATAAATACAACCATCTGATTGAGGACATTGCAATTGTAATAATAGGATTGATTATATCTTTCTTATTATTGCCTAAATATGGGAATTCAATCGTGATATCAGGGACATTCATCTCTGTAATACTTGGATCGCTCGTATATACTATTCAAGAACATCCAGCAGGACTGCGAAACAGTGCTAAAATCGGCGCAGCAATGTTGCTTGCAATAGTGATAATAGGTATTGCTTTGTCCATCTACGTTGAATATCCAAAATCAGTACTATATTCAACTGCAATCTTATTGGTCGGCAGTCTAACATACTTCAGCTATGCTAGATCAATACAACATTAGACGTATAGATTGGATATTCAGTTCTTAAGAATGGGCAGTATCTGCCCGATCTTTTTTTAATTCAATAATAACACAGGAAAATTTAAGAGAGTGATATTATAGATGATGAATACGGGATGTTGTGTACACAACCATGTTATATATTAGGTTAGATGGCGCATATGCTAACTAACAACATATATTCGCCTAGGACAGTCCTACTTCCTGCAGCCATTTCATATTTTAATTTTTATAGGATTATATTAACGATACCATCATGGTTGAAGTTTAAACTAGAAATCGCCATGGTTGGTATCATAGTTACAACTAGATCCATTATCTAAGTGTGATTTATAACTGATGACATTGTATAATGATACGCAGCATTAATTTTTAGTATTTCCAAATGTTAAAATATATATAGAATGTATTCCATATAGATATTAGATCTGCAAAAGGTATTAACATACAATATTGTCCCCTGATCTTTGATTCGGGAGTTGCTGTTAAAATTAAGCTAATGGGGGTATGAATATGGAGTCCCATATCCATTCTCACCCACCTTAGTAAGTGTAACTCGCAATGATGAGGTATTATGGCCAACAAAGCATATTGGTATGGAGCATCAGCAGGATTCATAGGGATATCTGGACTTGGATTTACACTTTCTCCAGATAATATAGATCAAGCAGTAATATCAGTTCTTATCTGGATGATAAGTGGAATCTTGATTGGGATCTATGGATATTCAAAAAAAACATCCATGACTAAAAAAGAGATATATCAAATTGGATGTATACTAATAGTCTTACCTATAATAACATTCACGCTAAGTTTGATAACTTGGAACCCGATAGGAATTGCATCCTGGGATCCGATTAAACTTATAGCACTTATAGGTATCCCAATAGGAGCAGTAGGTATAATATTGGGCCATAGATCACTAGATATCAAATGATCCAACTGATGAAACTTTTTTATTTTTTTCTTTTCCATGCAATAAAGAACGGCGAAACTTAAGAAATCGTCTATTCTTCTTACAACTTAGATTGAATATAGCGTCTGAATTCATTTCCTCTGTGTTTTAAAGAAACATATTGGTTTTCTAATCATGATGCATTATGCTTACCTGACAACACATCTTTGATCTTGAGCCTCATCGCTTGTCACTTGAGTGCTCTCTGTCTGCATAAGTCTTTCAATTCATACTGCTGACGAGTAGAAACAAATAACATCGATAACTCAATCTCTTTTCTCTTCCAAAGTCTCAGATACTTTCCTAACTTGTCTGAGTCTAACAGGCCTATCTTATCGCCTGTGTCTGTTATCATCTTGAATAACTGAGCACGAATCATATGTGTCTCGATCCTTAAGTCACCAAAGAATCTGTAAGGTAAATACGCCATACGTAGATGATTCCATTATCACGCAGCAATTCGTACTGCTGAGATACTGGCGTATCTTTTCAGACCTGAAACAGACGCTTCAACACTTATCATTTTAACATTCTTGCCTTTGTCGCTGATAACGCTAGCGACAGTGATTGTTCTAGTGCATCCAGTCATATGCATTTCATGCAGCGTACGCTACTTTTTGATTTCACTTTAGGAAAACGTATACCGCACTTTTATCTTAGCTATCATTTCAATATGGAAAATGAGAATTTTCCACATACGCACATCATCTGCCGATTAGGAAATCAAGAATGTTCATGCCGAGCGAAGTTTCTGATCTATATAGTTCTGTATAGCCGCATTTTTTACAGCTTATTGTTATGAATTTTTTTGACTGGATGTCAAAGAGTTTTGAAAGGTTTCCGCCGGTTGCTTGAAAGGTATCATTTTCAAATTCATTGCAGCCACATTTTGGACAGACGTACTGCATTTTTGCCATGACTGTTGCTATAACATATCGAAAAATAAAATCACCGGTAGCTGTTTCATTTTTCTAAATTGAATAACACAGGCAACAAAATTAAGACAACAATGCAATCAGGGAAACGATAAAAAATGTCTGATATTCGTGAAAGAATCGAAGATGACAGAGGATTACTGAAAAAAATCCAGATGTTCGTTCCAGGGTTTCGTGGCTACCGTATAAAAGAAGATATACGCGACGCAGACAGAATGTTGAGGAACCAGTTGGCAGACAACATCGGCTTGTTATGCAGGGATATAGAAAATGCCCGCAGCATGATGCCTATAAAATTTAATTCCAAAGATCCAGAGTATATCGGCGGAATCATTAACAGTTATAAAAAACTCGAATCCCTGGTTCAGCATGCTGAATTCGGATACTCAGGAATAGCTGCTGACATTTCATTCAAAGAAGAGGAATTAGACAGACTGTATGAATTTGATCTTAAGCTGTTTGAAGAGCTTGACGTGATTAAGAAAGAAAATGACAGTTTAAAAAACCACATAACATCAGGCAGTTCTGATTCAATAGTTAATGAAATAATCAATTTAAGGAATTTACTTGATAATTTTGAAACAGAGTTCAACAGACGTATTGATGTCGTACAGGATACAGTGGTGAAACAATGAGCCTCATTGGTGCTGAAACAATAACCTGGGATGACTCCCAGAAACGTCAGAATATTATGTACCGCGTCCCACGCAATATAAGGTACAATGACAATATCGTTGTCAGAGAAGACGAAATAGCAGTATTTTACAGGGATGGAAAAGCATTGGCCTATTTTGACAGGCCAGACCGTTATGCTTTGACCACGACAAATATTCCTGTGGTGGCAAAGGTTGTAGAAGCGCTTTCCGGCGTTAAACAGGAAGCAGAAGTTGTCTACCTGCAAAAGAGAACCTTTGACGGCAAGTTTGGATCTAAACAGCCATATCAGTTCCGCGATGCAGAGTTCGGAATGGTAAACCTGAGACTGTTTGGAGAATTCAGATACAAAGTATCTGCACCAGAGAACTTTGTAAATCAGTTCATAGGTACATTCAATTATTCAAGATCAGATGAAGTTGAAGACCGTATAAAAGAGCAGATTGTAGTTCTGATATACTCAATTCTGGGCGATATGAAAAACCAAGGGATGGGTGTCGCTGATATTGCATCAGCACTTTTGAATATAGAACAAGCGGTGCTTGCAAAATCCAAAGACCACTTTGATCTGTACGGTATAGAGATCGATAAACTTTCAGGATTGTACATCTCTCTTCCAGAAGAAGTGCAGAAAGCTGTTGATACCAGATCATCTATGCAAATCCTCGGAACAGACTATATGGGATATCAGACTGGAAACGCCATGAGAGAAGCTGCATCTAATCCTGCAGGAGGTGCCGCTGGTGCAGGAGTTGGCGTAGGTGCAGGTTTCGGAATGGGATATATGATGATTGATAAGATGAAGCAGGCCCAGAACCAACCCGTTCAGCAGGCATCACAGCCCGTACAGGCTCCTGCGGCACCAACTGCTGCATGTCCATCATGCTCTGCTCAGATAAATCAGGGAAGTAAATTCTGCCCAGAGTGTGGAGCTAAAATAGAGAGTTCCAAAAAATGCCCCAGCTGCGGAGTAGAAGTTCCTGCTAACTCGAAATTCTGCCCAGAGTGTGGAGCTAAAATGACATCAGCAAAGTGCACATGCGGTGCAGACGTTCCAGCCGGTGCAAAGTTCTGTCCTGAGTGCGGAAAGCCTACGCAGTGATGGTATGATTACTATAAAGTGTCCCAAGTGCGTAGCACCGATTGAAATCGATGCTGGAACTAAATTCACAAAGTGTCCATATTGTGATACTCAGATATATATAGACCGCTCAGGCGCTGGATTTTATTATATCATAGATTTTACACTAAACAAAGATGCAGCAATTGGAACTTTCAAAAGATGGGCCAGCGGACCATCAAAAGTTAAGAATCTAGATAAAGCTGCATCAATCACCAACATAAAGAAAATGTTCTTTCCCACATACTTCTTCCGCAGACATGTAGATGGAATAGAAAAAATCATCATTGAACCGGCTCAGTCCACTACTTTGCCTGGTCTGCATAGATTAAAAATTCCAGCTGGTGACTTTCAGATCTTTGACAGTTCTTACAATATAGATGATGCAGAACTGATGGAACCTGATATTGAAATGCTTCATTATTTAGATAGTCTTCCTGGTAGCGGCAAAGAACAAGCCTTGGTATACTTCCCTATATGGATCATTGAATATTCATATAAAGGAACTAATTATAAAGCAGTGATAGACGCTTCATCTTCTGAAGTTTTCGCATCATCATTCCCTACCAGAAGTTCAGCCTCATATCTTGCGATTACTGCCGGCGGATTCGTAGCATTTTTCATAGAAGGAGCATTGGCAGTAAAGTATCCAGTGATTGCTATAGCATTAATGGGAGTTACAGCACTGGCAGTATTTCTTACATCATATAAAATAACTAAGGAGGCTGCGTGATATGCCTGAATTATCAGTAGGTTTAACATGCCCCACGTGCGGCGGTACTATCTCTGTTGGAGAAGGAGAAAAGAATATCAAATGCCAATATTGCGACTCTGCACTGCACATTGACGGCGATGAAGGAGTGATGATTGCTGCTTTTAAGAATAAGGTTACTAAAGAACAGTCAATAGATACTGTCAAAAAATGGTGGAAGAAGGGTCTGAAATCAAGAGATCTGAAGGCTCATGGAAAGATTGTAGAGTGCTACTCAATATATCTTCCATTTTGGAAAATTAAAGCCAGAACTGCCGGCTGGGTCTGTGGCTATGAAGAGCGTCATAGAACGGACAGCAACGGCCACGTACATACTGAAAGAATACCAATGGAACAGATGGTACTGAGAGATACCATTTACAGCAATATCGCCTGTGATCCTGGAGATCTTGGCATTCACAGGCTGCATAATTTTCATGGAGAACTGACATTAGAAGATTTTACCATGCTGCCTACATACGAAGCTGTAACAAGTAGAGATGATGCGTTATCTGCTGCTAGAACGTATGCAATAGACAGCGGGATAGCCAGTGCCGGAGTTCCACACATCACATTTCAGAAAGTGAGCGCGATCATACAGGACATTTCTATGATATACTATCCAATCTGGATTGTGCAGTATGAGTACAATGATAGGATATATTTAGCGACTGTAGATGGTGTTACAAACTCACTGTTGTCTGGACGTGCACCCGGAGACGCACTGTTTCAAAGTTTAGCAGTAACTGGAGGTGCAGCTGCAGGCGGCCTTGTAGCTTCACTGTCAATACCGCTCGCGTGGTATTCTTCACCCGAATTGGGAATAATAGGGCTTATATTTGGCGTGGCAATTACAGCAATTGCATATCATTTCTTCCGAAATGGATCCGAAATAATAGAAGGAGACTTTAAGCCAAACAATAAAAAATCTACATCAGATATAATTAATGATTTGAATGAATTGAGTGGTTTAATGGGAGGTATGAGAATATGAAGGTCTCTGCAATCACCTGTCCAAAATGCGGAGCCCCTTCTAAATTAAACGGCACTGATCTTCTGTTTATGTGTGAAAGATGTGAGACTCTTCACGACATTGAAGAAAATACATCGCGTATGATCGAGTATGAAGTTGTTAGGCCCGATAATGAAGATGACAGAACGCAGTATCTGCCAGTCTGGAAATTAAAATCAGAGTTTACTGTTAATTCTTCACAGTCTGATGGATTTTGGTCATCAATATATAGAACGGATGATGCAGGTAAAAGAGAGCTTAATATTTTCATTCCAGCGTGGGATACAGACCCGACATCATTCAGATCATGGGCGATCAATCTCACAACTAAAAAATGGAATTACAGGATGGGTGGCAGAATCGGAAGACACAAACGGGTTCCAGCAACAGTATCAAGAAAACAAGCACATGAACTAGCTGATTTTGTTGTTGTCACAATTGAAGCAGAAAAACCTGGAACAATGCAGTATCTCGATTACAGCCTGAAGATACTTGACTCATCTGTTGTATATATTCCACAAACCATTTGATTGACAGAAAACTGTCAATTTATATTTTTATTAATTATCCCGGCAGTATATCTTGCATGACTAAATGATCATTTTTATTCTGTTCACAAGTTTGCAGCTATTATTTCAAATTCTGTGCAGATTGAACTTTACTAATTGATTAGCGAAGTTATACTGAAGGATTGTATATCACCTACCAGTTAAAATCTGAATGTGGATCTTTCGGCTCTTTTCTGCATAAGATTGCAGAGAATACATTTAGCTAACAGAAGTAAACTGTTTTAAAAAAAATTATGAGTCTCGAAAAGACTCACTAAGTTTGTCAGGTACAAGGAAAACGACGGGATAGTTTTTACTTTCTCACACCAAGATAACTTACTAAACCCTGAAATACACAGTTTGCAAGTATAAATTCAGAGCTTACAGCATAAAACACATCATAAACATCTGGATAGATCATGTCATATGCAATTGTGATGGAAATTATAAGAATTACTACAATTGCAAAAATTTTAAAAACTGATGAATTTATTAAAGTTATCCAGTTGATATTCATACTTGCAATTGTAAGTAAAAACATAATAAAAATTAAATAAACTATAATCTGAAGATAAAATTCATAGTTAATCTCATCAAATGTTTGATAAGTGTATAAGATTAGCAGAGCTAATGTTGCCATTAAACCTACAACCACAACTATGGATGGTTTCTTCATAGTGTTTAAATGTCTTATTTCGCTCATATGATTCGCCTCACACTGTATATAATTTAAATGATTTAATACCTTCAAAGTTACAATTTAAAATTACTAGAATAGTCAAACTCATTGAAGGCTTGATTTTTGTTTTTCAAATATTCTGATACCTTGAAGACTGCGAGTCATGATCCTGCCACTGGACGGATCCTCATGCTTGGAGTTAATTTGGAGTATGCTGAGTATAATAATGGTCTTTGATGGAGTTACAATCTGCAGAATTTATTCTGGTACACATCATTTTAGAAGTTATATTTTAAATCAAGAACGATCGAGTATCAATAATACTTAAATATGATTCAGTAATACATACAGTAGATTTAGTAAAATTTGTGCGGGGGATTGACATCAATACGAAAATTATAGCAGTTGTCGCTGTAGTAGTGATTGTAGCTGCTGCTGGAGGAGCCTATATGCTGATGAGTGACAGCAGCGGTAGCAAAGAATACAATACTGATGAGTATCCATCACGCCTGATGGTTCTCGGAAATGCCAATCTGGATGATTATTTGGATGAAAGGGATGTTGCATATCTGGAAAATATCATAAAGCAAGAGAAAATTGATTATGATAATTATTTCATGTGTGATGCCAACTTTGACAAGGTGATTGACGAACAGGATGTTGATTACCTAAAAAAGATGATTGCGGAGCAGTGGGATGATATTACTTATGCCTATTACGTAAATGTTGATTACAAAGTCTGTAAGTTTGACATGACTACTTCTAAGAAATGTATCACGCTTATTGCACCTCCATTAGATAATGTTCTTATTCTTAACAGCAGCCTTGTGGTTGGTGTAGACAACAGGATAACTACAGGCAAATATGCTGAGGAGTACAATACGGTTTTAGACATCAGTAAACTGGTAGATGTCGGTAACTGTAATGACCCAGACAAAGAGAAAATATCTCAGGCTTCTAAAGACAACGGCGGTGAAATGATAGTTGTCTGCGGTACTCAGGAATCATATGGACCGAATATGGAGGAAGCATTAGCCGGTTCTGGAGTTCAGATATTACGTCTGCCTTCATGGGAATATGGTGCCACTACACAGGGATTTATTACTCTTGGATATCTGCTTGACGAGCAGGATAACGCTTACAAATACATGGAGTGGTACGATGGCGTTGAAAAGATGGTGCAGGAGATCATCAAAACTATTCCTGAAAAAGACCGTCCATGGGTTGCAGCAGCGTATGCTCATACGGATTCTCTTCAGCTCCTGGGAGAGTACACTGGCGAATATGCCAATCTTATGAAGCTCGGCGTTAAAGATGTTGCAGAGAAATATCTTAATGGTCAGCAGACCGGCGGCCACGGCAATGCTATCAGCAATGAGGCCGTTTCAGCAATGGTCGATCAGTATGGTATGCAGTATCTGATCGGTATGGTTGGGGCGCCGTTCCAGACACAGGGTGAATATCAGGCAATGGTTAATACATATAATACATGGAAAAATGCCATTGGCCCTGCTTTAGACGAATGTGAGTTTGCTATCTGCGGCTACTCGTTCAGTTCAGGAGTATCGGAAGTTCTTAATCAGTTGATTCTTGGTAAATACATCTATCCTGACTATTTCGCCGATGTCGATGTCGAGAAATATGTCAATGAATACTGCCAATTCTTGGGAATAGATGATAAATGGACTTATGACAGTATGAACCTCTTGTACTGCAACGATCCCAGCCAAGATATTATGAACAACCGCGGCTGAACAGGGCCGTGGTCCCTTTTTTATTTTGGAGGAATAATGTCCAGCTCAAAATCTAATATGATAGTGGTTCTGATTGCTACTGTTGCTCTTATAGCTGGTACGCTGACAGTATACTCAATCGGCGAACTGCTTAACAACCAGACAGAAGATCCTCGCGAATCTCCACATAATTACTCTGTTACAGGTCTTATTGAAAACATAACCTGTAATGGTGAAGGACATTCGAAGCTCACACAGGAGTCTGATCTATATTTCACTTATTCCTTTAATCTTAAAATTACATGTGATGATGGGAATCAACATACATTTGATTTTGGAATGATCTTTGATGCAGATGATAATCAGCCGCAGAACGGTTTGTACACTTATCTTGGCACAGAGAATCTAGGTGATACAGAACTCAGCATTTGGTCACACTCAGAAAACGGTTATGAATATCGATTTTACGTTGGAGACAACTGCTTGGTAGAGAAATTTGAGATTGCTTCCCAGATTTTGTCTTTGACAGGTCAGATCACATCCTGAAATATTGTTACATGGTGAAATCATGGCCAATATAAAAATTAAAAATACTTTGCGGGATGTTAAACTCCATACACGCATCAGCGGTTACACTCTCAACCGCATTCGCCCGCAGGCTCTGCAGGGAAATGAAAATGAAACGGACCTAGTCGTTCATCAGTATAAAGCTTACAAATATTCTAAGTATATTTTTCTGCTGGGTTTCGTAGTATTGTTCTTTGTGCTCGTTGGTCTTACACTTGGCATCGGAGCATACAAGATTTCTTTTACAGAGGTTTATCAGATCATCATTGACCGCTTTTTGAACTGGAATCTTTGGGAAGAGACAAAGACAATCTCTGAATCTGTGGTGTGGGATCAGCGCATGCCAAGGATGCTGACGGCAAGTTTCGTAGGTATTGGTTTGGCAGTAGCCGGAACTGCTATGCAGAGTATGATGAAGAATCCTCTGGCTGATCCATATACTACGGGGATATCGTCAGGCGCGGCTTTTGGTGCCACATTGGCAATTACAATGGGTATTTCTGTTGTATCTGGCTACTATGGACAGATTTTAAACGCTTTCATTTTTGCAATGGTACCTGCACTAGTGATTCTTCTTCTTTCTCGCTATAGGCGGCCATCGCCAGCTATGATGATTCTCACTGGAATTTCCATCATGTACATTTTCAATGCTGTGCAGTCCTTCATGATGTTGCAGGCTGATCCCAACGCTGCTTCTGCTGTTTATAAATGGACTGTCGGCAGTATTGGAACGTCTAGTTGGAGCACACTACCATTCATTGTTATCATTGTCGCAGTCGGCACAGCAGCCATCCAGCTACTCACTAAAACTCTGAATACTATGAACTCTGGCGATTCATATGCCAAAAGCCTTGGTATAAATGTGGATCGTGTGCGCATAGTGACAATGGTAGTTGTGTCATTATTGGCTGCAGGCATTGTCAGTTTTACCGGCATTATAGGTTTTGTAGGACTGGTTGCACCCCACATTGCACGTATTTTTGTTGGTTCAGACAATAGAATTTTGGTTCCCGCATCAGCTCTTATGGGTGCTTGTCTAATGATTTTTTCTGATACCATTGCCCACCTAGTGTCGCCGTTTGAGCTGCCGATAGGAATAGTAACGGCATTAATTGGCGGACCGCTGTTTATGATTCTTATTCTTCGACAGAAGAAGGAGGTCTGGTGAATGGCAGTAAATATTAAAACAGAAAGTTTAGGTGTAAAATACGGGGATGTCCGGGTCTTCAAAAATATTAATCTGCATATTGAAAAACCAGGTTTAGTCAGCATTCTTGGACCCAATGGAGTTGGTAAATCAACATTCATGTACTGTATCAATAAGATTCTCTCACCTACTGAGGGGCAGGTCTTTCTGGATGATGCCAACGTTCAAGATCTTGACTTCAAAGATGTTGCTAAGTTTATTGCCTATGTCCCGCAGATCTCCAATGAAACTTTCTCCATGCCGGTCATGGATACAGTTCTAATGGGTCGCTACCCACATACTGGCTATAATACTTCTGAAGAGGATCTGCAGATTGCCGCCCGCTGTCTGAAAATGATGGGCATCACTGATCTGGCAATGAGAAATTTCGATGAACTTTCAGCAGGTCAGCATCAGAAAGTAATGATCGCCCGTGGTCTTGCTCAGGAGCCTAAAATTCTGATGCTTGATGAACCAACATCCAATCTGGATATTTATCACCAGATTTACGTTATGAAGCTTCTCAGGGATATTGCCCACGAGCAGGGAATTACAGTTCTCGTCATATGTCATGATCTTAATATTGCGTCACGCTTTTCAGACAGGATCATATTATTTTCTCAAGGAAATGTGCATATTGACGGGTCAGCGGAGGAAGTAATTACAGAAGAGAATATTCTGGATGTTTATGGTGTACGTTCAGACGTTATCACTGTTGATGGACGCCCATATGTTATTTTCCATGCTGATGATTCGATAATTCCCAGTAATAACAAAAATGCATCTTCGCCTGAGGAATGAGTTAAAAGAATTAGCTGGTCATATTGAATAACCAGCTTCTCTAAACATCTTTTTTGCATCTTCTATTCTGAAGCCTTTCCAATCATCACAGCATTCAGTTTCGCTTCTGGGAATAGCGCCTTTTTCAACGACCATAACATTAGCTCCATATCTAAGAGCCTTTTCACTTGGTGGATGCACGCAGATCTCAGGCATATTGATTCCTCCAGCAATCCTTGTTACAGCCACAACCTGCGCTAGGCGGTCTTCATCTACTTCTTTGCTACCTTCAAAAGGAGTGTTAGCTATGTTTACTCTAGCCATTGAACCACATAAGAATGCGTTATTGTCAAGCGCTACGCTCAGGACATCCATGATCTCCTGGCTGGTATGTTCAGGACCCAGTGGCTCTACAAGATATGCTAATTTCATGGGAGAATCTCTTACTGCATTAATGGTCCTTATGCGGTCCTTTGGATCAAAAGGTGTAGCTTTTCCTTCTCCAAGTCTTAGAGTGTGGTACACGATATCTATGCCGGACTCGGCAAATTTATTTGCCATATTAAGATCAAATTCACCAGTGTTTACCACCAGCCCGTAATCTCCAGCTACTTCCTTTCTGATTTTTTTTGCGATATTACAAAGTCTGTTTAGATCGAAAAATTCTGTAGTGCGCAGCGTAACCCAGGATGCGCCTTGATTAACAAATCCAATGGCATTTTTGATGATTTCCTCATCAGTAAGTTCGTGGGAATCATTCATTAATTTCCATTTTTCACCGAATGAACAAAACTCGCAGTTCATTGTGCAGGGCCGGTAATCCACTCCTATTGCACTCCAAACCTTGCCTTTGTTGCCTATCGATCTGGCTATATCTCTTGCAGCGGCTCCTAAATATTCAGTCTCTTCAGAAAGAGGGTCCAAATCCAAAAATTTTTTGAGTGCGTCCCGGTTTACTGCTTTGCCTGCAAGAGTTGCACTTTTAGCATCATCTATTAGTTTTTTTATATCTTGATCCATACGATCACGGCTTATCTTCTGATAACATATCTTCTGCGATCTGAATTGTTCTGCAGACCAGTTTTGGACAGAAGTTTTCGAATAAACCCTTTTCTTCAATCATTTTCATTTCTTCAGGCACTGATAGGTCATAACCCATAATTTTGCGACATACAACAGATCCGTATTCTTTTTCGAATTTACTCTTAAATTCCATCAGTTTAGACATCCCGATATTCTGAGCATCAACATCTCCTTCTTTGCAATGTCCATACTTTAGTCCAAGTGCCATAAGAGCCCCGGTGAATGCACCGCAGACTTCACCAGACCATATCCCGCCTCCGAATAAAGATGCTATCTTTCTGGCATCGTCTTTGTTTATGCCAACATCATCTGACAATTCTGAAAATACGATCTGTGAACATGCAATACCATTTTTGAAAAGATCAGCTACTGTTTTCTCATCCATTTGTATACACCCGGCTATACAATTGATATACTGAATGATAAATGTTATTATTTCATTTTATAATTACACAATGAAAATTGTTAGCAGAATAATGCACCCATTGTCAGCAAATGCTTAAAATCCAATATTATTTTGAGTCAAACTCTTTTACTGCACTGACCATCGTTTTAACGTTTTTAATTGAAATACCTCTATGAAGAGAGCATGAACACATAAAAATATAATCTTCCTTAGAAAGGTCTTTCATATATTTATTACAATCATTAATTATTCTTTCATCTGGCCCCAGCAAAAGACTGTCTGTTACATTAATCCCGCCTAATATGCAGCACCTATTCTTTGTATGCTGTAAAATTATATTATGATTATTTTGTTCAGCAAATTGAAATCCGTCAATTCCGAGATCAATAGTTTTATCCAATGTGCTGCTCAGCTCATCAGATGAAAAATCACCATGCGGATGAAATACAACAGGCAAGCCCAACTTATGAATTTTATTTATTAACTGAGACATGTACTTCAGCGTAATCGATTCGTATACTTCAGGGCCGATCATATCTGGATTATCTGAAGCGGCAGCAAAAAATATAGCATCTGCTGATTGATTTTCAGCCAATTTTTCGATATAACTCATTGCTCTTTCCACACCCAATTCCACAATTTCAAGAGCAAATGTCTGATCTAAACTCAGATCCATCATTAAGTTCTCCAGGCCTCTGTATATCCCAGCTCTGGTCACAGGTGCTTCTAAGTTTCCAAAAACAGCAAGGTCTGGAGAGCTTGATTTAACAATGTCATATGACCTGACTACTTGTGTATAGTCATACTCTCTTTCTTTAAATTTATAGAAATCATCTGGAGATGAGAATGGATGTCTTTGAACATAGGGAATTCCTCTTTCTGGATATCTCATCTCACCTCCGAAACATTCAACATTAAATCCTGCAGAATGTATGCATCCTACTACTGCATCATGATGTGTGATTTTTTGAAGAGCGAGTACTGCCTTGGCGGCTAGATCTGCGTTATACTCATCTTTAAAGATCTTTTCAGTTGAGATGTCTAATGCATCCAGTCCTAAAGTTAAATCACGTGGGAATACTGGAGTGCCTCCAATTGGGTTCAACGCCAGCCTAGACATTACTTGCTCTTTTGATGTCATGATATCACTTATGGTTTCATGATTGACCTTTCAACGAAGTTCAGGTCCTTAGAGATGTCTTGACCGTTATCTCTGAGTACCTGTGCTGTCTTTTCAAGGCTCTTTACATCGATTTCCTGAGTAAATCCTACTTCCCAGGTGATCTGCTGCATACAGTATAGTTCATCATCTACAGCCCATCCGATCTTATTGGCAGCAATCTCAGCGGCTTTCTCATGATTATCCTTCATGAAATCGCTTGCCTTTTTCAAAGCATCAACCACTGCATTTACTGCATCTGCCTTTTCAGAGATTACGGAGTTGGATCCAAGGAGAATTAATGGATAGTAATTTCCAAGGCCTTCTGAAGTCCCAACAACATATGTTCCTTCAAGGTGCAGAGCTTTTTGAGGATTCGGCTGACTGCTGGCAATCATATCTACGTCTCCTTTGCTTAATGCTTCCACTTGTACGTTAGGCTTCAGGTATTTCCATGTGACTTTGTTGGTATCGATATGATTAACATTCATCCAATCCAGTAATGCCCCTTCTGTGGAAGATCCCTGTTGAACTCCGATAGTTTTACCTTCTACCGTAGACAAATCATCGACATCTATACCGCTGTTTGGTCTAGCTACAAAAACATGCATGGATTCGCTGTAACCATATCTGCATACTATCGATGTTTTATCAGTTGTATTCAGATTTTGTACAGCAGGCGTATCTCCCATGGCTGCAAGATCCACTTCACCTTTAAGAAGTGCACTCGAAACATCTGTTCCGCCGCCTGGGATGATCTTGGCTTCAATATTTACATCCAACCCATTAAAGTATCCGTTTTCTTCTGCGATCATAAATGATTCGTAGCATACTTTGTTACAGTAACCTACGGTTATTGTTTCCTTGCTGTCATCGTCATTGTTATCCGCAAGAACATAGTATCCAGCTCCCGCGAGTATGACAACTAGTACAATAGCTACTATTGCAACTAATATTTTGTTTTTCATTTTCATTCACCTTCTATTTTTATCATCTTGGGGTTATTGGTATAATTATCTGCGCAAGAACACGCTTGCAGTGTGGACAATATCTCTTGTTTTAATGATACGAACTCGTTTGCTGTAAGATCTCTTTTAGAATGATCTACTGAAATACTCCACTCTTTCACAATCTCTCCTGGAGACTGAGAAAACATTATTATTCTAGTTCCTAAGAGAAGTGCTTCGTCTACACTGTGGGTTACGAAAACTATAGTTTTCTGTTTTTTTAACCAAATATCACAAACCTCACCATCTAATCTTCTTCTTGTTTGTTCATCAAGACTGGAAAAAGGTTCGTCCATCAACATAATGTCTGGATCCATAGCTAGAGTTCTTGCTATGGCCACTCTCTGCTTCATACCACCTGATAATAGATTTGGCCTGTGATCTATAAATTCGCTTAAACCAACCATGGTTAAACAATCCATGGCAATCTGATTTTTTTCCTTATCTGATAATTTCTTGCCATCGAGCCCATACTCTACATTTTCTATTACGCTCATCCATGGCAGCAGGCTGTATTCCTGAAACACAACTCCGCGCTCCCACGATGGTTTTTTAATTGGATTGCCGCGATATAGGACTTCTCCCCTAGTAGGAGTTTCAAATCCTGCCATGAGGTTTAGCATTGTGGTCTTTCCACATCCGCTTGGCCCGATTAAACAAACGAATTCCCCTTCGTCTATCTTAAGTGACACGTCATTTAAAACAAGTCTTCCCTTGGTTTTCTTTTGATCCAAGTATACTTTGTAAACATTTTTTGTCTCAAGGATGCACATTACACTCCCTCCTCAAGTCCAATTTTTCTTCGTATGTATTTTTCAATTGATACAAATACAACCTTTTCTACAAACAGACCAATTGCGCATATCACCATTATACAGACAAATGCTGAACTATAATCAATAACATAAGTAGCCTGAGATATTGAATACCCTAATCCTACCGCCACTCCAACTACCATTTCGGCAGCGATCAGTACCCTCCATGCATTAGCCAGGCCTATTCTGAGACCATTGATGATGTCCAACGAAGCATAAGGAATTAGAATATTCGAAAAGATGGAAAATTTAGAAGATCCAACCATATTGGCTACTCTCATGATTACCGGCGGTGCTTTTCTAATCCCTGATGACACATTTATGATGATAGGTGCCATTGCTGTCATTGCAATGATGAATATTGCGGACTCATCTCCAAGTCCAAACATCAGCATTGCTATTGGAATCCATGCTAATCCAGGAATCATCTGCAGTATATGCACTGGAATAATTCCAACGGGGTATAATCTAGTGCTATACCCAAGGATCAAACCTGTTAAAATGCCTATGACTGCAGAAATGACATATCCCATAGTCCATCTCTTGAGGCTTGCAAACACGTGATCATATATTGTAACACCAAACATATTGCCGCCTGACAATAATTCAAAAAGCCGTTCGAAAGCTTCTAATGGTGTTGTGAAGGGTATCAGAGAGTTTCCTATATAGTCATTATATAAAACAGCAAACCCCTGCCAGATAAGTAATACTATAAAAATGCCGATTAAAAAAGTTAAGATGTTTGTTATTATAGTGTAAGTATGATCTCTGGGAACATCGATAACATGCTCGTTATCGGCTCTTGATTCGAGCAATGAATTCAATATCTTGTCTTCTCGGTTTTGAATTCCCATTCTAATCACAATTTAGACACAAACTCAATATTTTAATTCAAACTTCAATTATGATAATACTATTAAAGATACCCCTACAAAAACAAAAATATAGAATAGCTAGAAAACTTCTTCAGTGAATATATATGTCTTGTAGACTGACATGAGTTATAACTCTGAGTGTTTATTTAGTCATGCAAGCTGTATACGCCCTCATAAGGCAATCTAGATTAAAATATCAAACACCTAGATAAATAATTGCAACTCAATTTATGTACAATAAGAATGCTAGGTATGTCTATTTTACAAATCGATATTTTTTTAGGTATTTATTTATATATACAAATTTACTAGCTATTTAATTAAAATTAGATACTGATCTAGACATCTTCTGTAATTTCCTAGGATTAGCTTTAGCTGTCTAAATCTAAACATAAAGAAATAAATATTTGGGGGTGAAAAGCATGTTTGGATGGGAACTGAGGAAACCGTCAATTGTTGGGCTGATGGCTGCAATATCTATACTAATTGTGCTGGTGGCTTATACTTTCATAGCATTTCCATTAGACAATTTAATAGAGATTGTTGTTTCGCTAGTCCTTGATATAATTGTATTTGCAACCGTACTCGTGGTTGTAAGCAGAGATGTCCAATGGTTTGAAATATTTTCTGTACCGAAATTTCAGAAACGAATTGGCATAACGATGATTGTACTTGCCGTTATATTCGTGATTGGAATAGCTGCCGTGTCAGAAGATATGATCTCGCAACTTGATGCATCATGGTTATTTCCTTGCGTGATAGCGTTGGCATCTATATATGTACTATCAGATATTGCAATTGCTCAAAAAGAGATAGCTCACTGATGAATTAATCTCAGATCAAACCTTTTATCTCTTTTTTAATTATGATCTTTATTTTATCAGAGTTGGCAATTTGAATTAAAACTACGTCAGTATTTATGTTTCGTTGCATTAAGACTAATAAAAATATAAATTGACAATTTTCTGTCAATCAAATGGTTTGTGGAATATATACAACAGATGAGTCAAGTATCTTCAGGCTGTAATCGAGATACTGCATTGTTCCAGGTTTTTCTGCTTCAATTGTGACAACAACAAAATCAGCTAGTTCATATGCTTGCTTTCTTGATACTGTTGCTGGAACCCGTTTGTGTCTTCCGATTCTGCCACCCATCCTGTAATTCCATTTTTTAGTTGTGAGATTGATCGCCCATGATCTGAATGATGCTTACAATTTCATACTCGATCATATGTGATGCGTTTTCTTCAATGTCGCAAAGAGTTCCGGGGGATTACAGAGACTTTCGTGTGAAATGTCATTCAAAAAATTTAATACAATTGACTTGAAGATGTATGATAAAGATTGGAAAGACGGATGCAGAGGAGGATAGAAGAATCCTCCAATACACCTAGTATTTTTAATCAATACAATATTATTGAAAAAATTAATCCCCAAAGGGGATTGTTTAAGCCTGATCTACAAAGTCAACACGGCGACTTAGATCTCTAGGCATATATAATGGTCTAAATGGTTTGTTTGCGCATTCTCCTTTGATTCTTTCTATAAGTTCTGGGATAGTCATTTTCACATTTTTGTCCTCAGATCTAACATACACATCAAAGGAATCAGATTCTAACTCATTGTCTCCAATAACAATGACGTATGAGCACCAGTCCTGCTTTGCCTGGCGGACTTTCTTTCCAACAGTTATTGAACGATCATCAACACTGACTCTTACTGAGTTAGACTGTATCGTGTCTGCAAGCTCGTTGGCGCGTTTCTGATGTACATCAGAAACTGTCAAAAGACGTACTTGTTCTGGATTTACCCATACTGGAAGACATCCGACTTTTCCGCTTGCTTCCATTTGGACAGCAGTGTCTAAGAGCGTATAGATATACCTTTCAATTGTACCAATTACTGCACAGTGGAGAATAATCGGATATTCCTCTTTTCCTTTCTCATCTACATATCTTATGCCGAAACGGTGTGCATTACCGATATCGATCTGCACTGTTCCGATTTCTCTTGCACGCTTCATATCATCAAGAATGTGATATTCAATATTTACTGTCCAATAGTAATTAATACCCTCTGGATAGAAGTGCAATAATGCAGGTTTGTTATGCTTTTTCATCAGATTGGAGATTAACCCCTTATGCTGCTCAAAAGCATCTTTTGATGAAAAGTTTACAAGCATCTCATAATCTCTGCCAAGTTTTTCGGCTTCCTGATATATGCGCTCATCGAGTTTTTCGAACCATTCTTCCGCTGCATCCATTCCGTTACAGACTACGTGCAGATCCGGCATATTCATGCGCCTTGTACGGAAACACAGCATGGTTTCTCCAGACTGTTCGAGACGGTATGAATCTGCTACTTCAAAAGCACCGAAAGGCAGGTTTTTGTAACTCATATTCCAGTTTCTCATCATAGCAAACTGCTGATGACAAGCGGCATATCTGAGAACGTATGAATGTTTTTCAGTTTCAATCTTATAAAGCCTGTCTCCAAACAGCTTAGCATGTTCTGCAACCGGACCTTCATCCAAATTGAACATGTTGGTTCCTTTTACTGTGTAAACTGGAAGTCCCGTAGAATTTACGGTCTGCCAAGAGTAATCAGAACAGAGATCGAATATCAACGCCCCCTTGGGACTGAATGACATGTGTCCTGCATCACTCATGGATTCCCATTGGATTCCAAACTTTTTACAGAGCCTGAGATATTTTGGTTCTCCGCTTAATTTAGACTCTTCATGCAATGCTTCTTTTTTCATCATTATCTGGAAGCATTCTGTACCGTCTTTGAAATCTTCTGGATTTATCATTTTGCCATCGAGCGTATAGACAAAATGTTCATCTTTTCCTTCAGGCTTAGAGACTTCCTCTTCTCCAGTAATTTCTCTGGAAAGCTCTGACAATGGATGTCCTTTGCATGATATTTTAAATGCTTTGTACCATCCAAATGGAACGCGATGAACATCGCCTCCCACGAGTTTTTCTATTTTTCTCATTACGTCTTTTCCTACACTCGGAGATGATAATGAAGATGAAAGGTGAGCATATGGGTAAAGAACAATCCTTTCTGCGCCCACAGTTTCAGCAGTTTCTTTAATGTCTTTAGCAGCTGCTTTGGCAACAGCATCTGGATTGTCTTCATCTCGTTTTTCAACACTGATAAACGCTACTAAAACCTCTTCGAAACGTCCTTGTTTCTCCTCATCAGTAATATCTTCTGCTACCGGTGTAGCTTTTTTGACGTTAAACTCGAGATAATCTGCATGAATGTATAAGGTCTTCATTTAACTCCCACCATCACCCGACCCGTACTAATAATATTGCTTTTGGAGTCTAAGCGCTTTTTAAATATAGGTAGAGGCTGATGCAGGAATAGATGCAAAAAGGTAAGTTTATACGATGTAAAGCGCCACTAAGAATAAGTTTTGCTGGCGGTGGGACTGACGTGTCTCCGTATTGCGATGAACGCGGCGGAGCTGTTTTAAACTCAACTATCGACCAATTTGCATATTGTACAATATCACCTCGATCTGATGAGCAGGCAACGGTGCACTCTTTAGATTATGAAACAATACAGAAATGGAAGGCAGGCAATACTCTAACCTATGATGGCAACTTGGATCTCATTAAAGCAGTAGTCAATCATTTCAAGGTTAAACAGGGATTTGACATGTTTCTTCACTGCGGTGCACCTCCTGGATCTGGTCTGGGATCGTCTTCTGCAGTGATGGTTTCAATAATCGGCGCCATGTCAGAGTGGTTAAACGAATCTTTATCTCAATATGAAATTGCAGAGCTTGCATATATCTTGGAAAGAGAGGAACTGAAACTGCCTGGCGGAAAACAGGATCAATACGCTGCGACCTTCGGGGGATTTAACTTTATGGAGTTTAATCACGACAGGACGCTTGTGACTCCTCTCAGAATCAAATCAGACGTACTCAACGAGCTTAATTATGTGATGCTTCTGGCAAACACAGGTAAAACCAGGGATTCTGGGAATATTATAAAAGCTCAAACACAGGGATATATTGATGGAAATTCCAAGACTTCAGAAGCACTTGACAATGCAAAGCGTCTTGCTGAGGAAATGAAAAATGCCCTGCTGAAAGGCGAGATTCGGTATATGGGAGAACTTCTAAACGAAGCCTGGACATATAAAAAGAATTATACAAATAACATCTCTAATGAGTACTTGGATAAAATTTATAAAACTGCCTTGTCCACAGGAGCAATAGGTGGTAAAATTTCAGGCGCTGGCGGTGGAGGATTCATGTTTTTCATATGTGAATATGATAAAAAGCGTGATGTTGCCCGTGAACTGACATCTCTAGGCGCTAATATAGTCGGATACAACTTTGAAAAATATGGATTTCAGACATGGAGGTTCAACGAATGAGCTATTTGATTGAAGAAGAATTGCATGAAAATACATCAGTCATCTCATCTTTGGACCCGAAACAGATTGAAGCCATATCTGCAGCCATGATTAAAGCAATCAAGAATGGCAATAAAGTGATTTTCTTTGGAAACGGCGGAAGCGCATCAGATGCAGTCCACATAGCTGCTGAGTTTTCTGGCAGATATCTTATGGAAAGACCTGCCATGGACGGCATTGCTCTTTCTTCCTTGTCATCAATAACGGGAATAGGAAATGATTACGGATATGACCGCATATTCATACGGCAATTAGAAGCATGCATGAAAGAAGGAGATGTGGCGGTAGGACTCAGCACCAGCGGAAATTCTAAAAATGTAGTTTTAGCTCTTGAATTTGCAAAGGCAAATGGCGGCATAACTGTTTCATTTACAGGTTCGGGGGGAGCAATAAAAGACATTGTGGATTATCCATTGATAATTCAGTCTACACATACTCCAAGGATCCAGGAAGCGTATCTATGCGCCGGCCATATAATATGCGGCTTGGTGGAAAAAGGAGTGTTTGGGCATAAAGCTGTATTTATAGACAGGGATAATACAATAGCTCCTGATGTCCCATATTGTTCAAACCCAGATGATTTTAATCTATATCCATATGTCGCAGAGTCTCTGAAGAAACTTAACGATGCGGGATACATATCAATACTTGTTACAAACCAGTCTGGAATTGGGAGAGGGTATTTTACAGAAGATACTTTAAAATCGATCCATGATAAAATGAACTCTGAACTTTCCAAACAGGGAGCATTTTTTGATTCTATATATTTCTGTCCGCATACTCCAGAAGACAAGTGTTCCTGCAGAAAACCAAATACTGGCATGCATATGAAAGCAGTGAGGGAGCATCATATAAATCTCCGCGAATCCTGGGTAATTGGGGATAGTGATGCAGATATGGACGCTGGAAAAAAATTAGGATGCAGAACAATTAGAATTGAAGATGGAAATACATTCGAAGATGCTGTGAATACAATCCTAAACGATTAAGAATTAAACCACAATGCACATATAGGATATTGAATAATAAACAGGAGAATACCAATGTCTAAGTCTAGGAAAAAAAGGAAGAAACAGTAAAAATCCTGATGGCTGTTTTTATTGTAGCAATCATGGTAGGTTCAGTTGTATTCGCTTTTGTTCTGATCTAAACAGACCACCTGATGTGTTTATAACATTGAGAATCTGTTAGAAATCAGATGTATAATGTACATCTGGAAGAATCTGCCTGAGTACAGCGTTTCGGTTGTAGATAACAGATATAACATATTGAAAAAACCATATAAAAAATAATACAAATCCAGATGGATTTGTTTGTATTCTGATTTTAAGACTGTGAATTATTCTCAATATTTTTCAGATAAACTGCCTCTAAGTCATTGACAATATTATCCCAGTTATATTTTTGAATTTGCGTTTTGGTGTTACTTATAAGGTTATCTCTTAGCTCCTTGTCCACCATTACTGCGTTGATAGCGTCTGAAAGAGCCTGAGGCTCTTTTGGAGGTATCAGTATGCCAGCATTGCCTACAACTTCTGGAAGGCCTCCAACACGAGAAGCTATTACCGGCTTACAATGCGCAAGAGCTTCTTCAGCAGCCAATCCAAGGGACTCAAATACAGAAGGCATCACAAATGCGGAACAAGTAGTCATCAATCTGGTTTTTGTTTCCTCATCAACATATCCAGTGAATTCTACTTTATCTGTAAGATCGTATTTTCCAACCATCGACCTAAGCAGCTCTTCTTCTGGTCCAGTACCTGCAATCACCAGCTTACAATCTACATTTTTCATTGCTTCAATTAAAGTAGATAAACCTTTAGTCTTAACAAGTCTGCCCACGAAAAGGATAAAATTTTCATCTTTTCCAGAATCAGTAACGAAGTCAACACCTGTCGGTATCACATCAAGATTTTCTTCCTTAAAGTCTCTGGAAATCAGATCATTTTTTACAAAGTCGCTTACACAGATTACGTTTTTATCACGAATCATCTGGCAGAAAAAGAAATCATTCATTGTACTGAGATAGCGCATTGGGCCTTGCCCTTCGCCATATGTATTATGAAATGTAAATACCCATTTCCCACCATAAGATTTCATAGCTTTAGTATATGAAGGGGCCCAGCGGTAGTGGAAATCAACAAGATCCGGTTCCAGATCATTTAATGCCTGGAGAACGCCAGGTGTAGACACGTGCGGCGGATTATAATTCGTATAAAATTTTGAAGGCAGACGTTTTATCGTATACCCGTCCATCTCTTCTTCTAATTCAGTATCTTTCAACTGAGATGTGAGGACTATCATTTCATGTTTTTTAGATAGTCTGCGGCAAATCTCGTGCAGACGGCGTTCTATCCCTCCTTTATACGGATAATAATAGGGATTAAGCTGGACGATTCGCATTATTTACACCTTTCTTTTTGAAGTATGATGCTACTAAGCTAATGGCCATCACAATGATAATCATGACGATTGTGACTTTCTGTGCTGTTCCGTGTTCCATGTAGGTTAAGAAAGCACCACTTAATGCAAGAATCACTCCATATTTTATTAAACCTCCTGCAATAACATACCACATGGACTTTTTCATATCCCAATTAAATAAGTATACAAATGCACCCATAAATGGAATGACTGGTGCTACACGGTTCAATAGGATCATGCGCTCATCCGACACAATCAAGAAATCCCGATATTGATGAGCTACCTTGGCAATTCTCTCTGGGACTTTGATTTTCTTTACAACGGTGTACAATGTAAATACACCACTGACTTCAGCTAGTGCAATTGTAATTAAGATGGCTACGGCAAATACAAAAATGTTAGCGTCTGGGTATGATGTGAAAATAATTACCGTAAACAATTCAGGCAATGTTGGAAATACGATTGCATCGATATAGAATAATAAGAAAATACAGATTAGACCACCTAAGATGCCAAGCGGCTCAAACAGATTTGTAAAAAAAGAGCCAATGTCCAGGATTACCGCCTTCCAGTCTGATGTCTTTTCTTTTTAGCTTCTATGGCATACTCATAAGTCTGCAACAACATAGAAGCACATCTTTCAGAAGAAAATTTCTCCCCAGTCTCTCTTGCATGATCTTTGATTATCTGCGGAGCGTTCAATGCATCGAAAATAGCACCTGAGCATGACTTGATATCATCTTCAAACAAAAATCCGTTTTCTTCATCGTGGATGAGTTCTGCAGTTGCCCGGTAATTTATTCCAGCAACTGGTTTTCCACATGCCATCGCTTCAAGCGTAGTGAGACCTTGTGTTTCAAACTTGGATGCAGTTATAAATGCATCACAGGCTGCATAGTATTCAGGTAAGTCTTCATCAGGTACAAAACCTGCAAATACCGTCTTATCTGAGATACCAGCATTCTCGGCATATTTCATATAGTACTCTTTTGCAGGACCGGTTCCTGCTATAAGCAGCATAATATCTTCATCTTTCTTTACACAATCTGCAAAACTGTCCATTACTAGTTCAATATTTTTTTCTCTGGCTACTCTGCCAAGCTGCAGAAGTACTTTTTTATTTTGCAGCCCATACTTTTCACGTATCCTGCTACCATTTACATTAGTAGAAAAACGCTCACAATCTATACCAGTAGGTACCACATCAATGTGTCTCATTCCAGGTGCCTGAGAGCATAATTCTTTCTTGATTGCGTCCGTTGGAGCGATGACATTATCTGCATGTTCCAGCAGTTTACGAAGGTAAATCCAGGAAAGTCTTTGAGTCATCCATGTTGGGAAAGGAAATGGATTGTAGTATTGGGCCGCATCTGTAACCATAGTGTGAAATGTTACAACTATCGGTTTTCCTGTTTCTCTTGCATCCAGCATGCTTCTGAGAGCCATCACTGCAAGAGCGTGACAGTGTATTACATCAACATCCAGCTCTTTCAAGATGTCTATTTTCTTCTCGATGTAAATTGGGAGATTATATCCTGGATACTTTTTAAACTCCTTAGATCTGTAGTATTGTACACCTTCCTCCTTTTCACCAGTAGGTGATTCAGGAGCAAAAATTATGACTTCGTGACCTTTCTTTTCCAATTGCTCTTTGGATGTTAAGATTGAAGTCACTACTCCATCTTTAGTAGGCAGGTAGGTATCAGTAAACATTGCAATTTTCAACAGTCGTCCCATCCGATCGAAACTTATTGATTTGCATAGCTGAAGGGCATACAGCTTTTAGAGCTTTGGCATGCGATGCAGCTTTTCAGAGTCTAAATAAGTCTGGAGTATGGGGCTCATTGCAGGTACCCCATGTCCAACTGGATAATTCAACTTGATAGATTCATCTAAGATTATTTTAGATCTCAAGTAAGATTCCCAGACGCTCATTCCTTTAGCTAGATATACTGTAATCAGCGACGATAGTATGCATCCCCCACCATGTCCGCGTATCGTTACTCGGGGAACTTCTACTCTGAGAAATTTATTTTTGCTGAACAATGTGTCAATACATGGACCATTGAGATGTCCTCCTTTAATAAGGACAGAATCTGCTCCCATCGCGTGCAGCCTGCGGCAGGCATCCATAATGTCATCCTGGCTGTTTATTTTGATGCCTGTTAGATCTTCTGCTTCTGGTATATTGGGGGTTATCAAAGTAGCGATAGGAATTACAAATTTACAAACTGATTCTATTAATTCATCTGTTTTTAGAGAGTCCCCTACGCCTGCAATAAATACTGGATCTACAACTATCGGAAAGCTTTCAGTTCTCAGCCTTTTAGAAACTTGTTCAGCAACATCTGCGGAGTAGAGCATTCCGAGTTTTGCTCCAGATACGTGAGAATCTTCAAGAATTGCATCCAATTGAGAAATGACCACTGATGCAGGAATCGGAAATATGCCGGAAACCTTCTGGCTATTCTGAGATGTCACAGCAGTTATTGAAACAGCGGGATGAGCACCCAATGAAGACATTGCTTTAATGTCTGCTTCAATTCCAGCTCCACCTAAAGAATCCGAACCAGCAACTGTAAGAGTAACCAACATAATCAGACCTCATCACCCACATAACAAAGGATATTAAAAAAATAATAAGTTTCTCAATCACCAATCTAAATCAAGACTGTCCTCCAAAAAGGAGGACAGAAGAGATTTATAATTCACTATGGGGGTTGTGATTTTATCAGTTGAGTTTTTTGATATTATACTTTCGCCTAAATATCGTTAATTTTACAGATGGCGATGAAAATATCAATCGGCCAGATACTGAAAAAAGCCAGTTAAAAACATAAAAAAATCTAGTGAACTAAAGAGTTGTGTTAAAATAGTGCTCTTGTCGGGATTTGAACCCGAGTCGAAGCCTCGAAAGGGCTTCATGATTGGCCGCTACACTACAAGAGCTTATGCTCGGCTCGATACAGGAATGAGTACTTAATAATTTCGCTATTGTTGAAACTGGTATAAACATTTGCTTAAAGTTTCAAAGAGTCTCGTTCGAGAATGAACAACGCCTGATTATGCTGGTATCCCAATAGTGTTGTATAGAGTATTGAGATAAGAACAATATTTAGCAGTATTTAGAGCTTAGAAACTTACAAAAAGATTATTTGATATCAGAGTAAGTATTGAATATCTGTTTGGTTTATCTTAGATGACTCAAACAAGCGTTTATGCTATAATCGCTATTCGAATTACGGAGGATTCACGTGACATCATACGATTCAGAGGAAGTCAGTGAGGAGATTACCCGCTGTCCGTTTCCAAATCACAAAGAAGGAGAGATATTTGGCGTTGCCGATCAGCTTCTAGGTGCATCTCACATTAAAGTGATGTGCGAAGATGGTACATCCAGAATAGGACGTATCCCTGGTAAGATCCGAAAAAGGATGTGGATCAGAGAAGGAGATTTGTTGATAGTCAGACCCTGGGAATTCCAAGATGATAAAGCAGATATAAAATATAGGTACACTAAGACCCAGGCTAGCTATCTGCATCGCAGAAAAGCAATTCCAAAGACTCTGGATATATTCTGATTGGGCTTAACATGCCGGAAAAAGAAGCTTATGCTCAATTGGAGCATAAGTTAATGGCTCTTAGAGAAAACAGTCGAACTGGTGATGAAAGAAAAACTCTCGATGAAGTTTTCGACCACGAGACAGTCATGGGAATATACAAGCTTATGACTTCAAAAATAATCGAGAGTGTACTATTCCCAATATCAACTGGTAAAGAAGGAAATGTCTTTGCCTGTGAAAATCTCCAAGGTAAACTGCTGGCTCTAAAGATATATCGAACATCAAACTCAACATTTAACCGCATCAACAAGTACATCGAAGGAGATAAGCGGTTTCTGGGAATATCAGGCTCTAAACGAAAAGTTATGGCTGCCTGGGCAAGCAAAGAATTTAGGAATTTACAAAGGATGCATGAAGCTAGGGTAAATGTACCAGAGCCTATCAAATTCCACCGCAACATGGTAGTCATGGAATACATAGGTTCTAAAACTGCCCCGGCACCAACCCTCAGGCAAGTAGCATTGGATGATCCTTCGAAAGTTTACAAAAATACCATAGATAATATCAGTCTTATGTATCAAAAGGCTGGTCTGGTACATGCGGATTTGAGTGAGTACAATATATTATATTACAAACGTAAACCAGTGATAATCGATGTCGGTCAGGCAGTTCTAACCGATCATCTAAATTCAAAAGATTTTCTTGAAAGAGATGTGAAAAATATCAACAGATACTTCAGGTCACTAGATGTAGACATTGAAGATTCAGATCATATTATCAATAATATAATGGGGATTAAAGGATGAGACTCATACGCATACCAAAAGAAAGAGTAGGGGCGTTAATCGGAGAAAAAGGAGAGACGAAAGCTCTTGTTCAAAAGATTACTGGTGTGAAACTAAACATAAGCAGTGAAGGTGAAGTAGATATTGAAGAAAATCCAGATGATCCTGTTGCATCTCTAAAAGTAATGGATTTTGTAAAAGCTGTTGGAAGAGGATTTTCTCCACAGAGAGCAATGAGATTACTAGAAGAAGATGAATATCTGGAAGTTATAGAAATTGCAGATTATATCGGCAGTAAAAAACCAGAACAAATGACTCGTGTAAGGTCCAGGCTTATAGGATCTCAAGGAAAAACGAGAAGAATAATTGAAGACCTGACTGGTGTAAATATGTCTATTTTTGGAAGTACTGTATGTCTGATAGGAAATTCAGTACAGCTGCCTGTAGCAAAAACGGCCGTTGAAATGATCCTGCGTGGAAGTGAACATTCCACAGTTTATAGATACTTAGAAAGATCCAGACCAATGCTCAGAATTGCTGAGATGGGTTTTGACTGAGGTTTGATCTAAATGAATAAAATTGTTTCAAGAGCAGATCAAGCCCTGAGTTCACATGATTTGTGCGATCATTGTCTGGGAAGACTCTTTGCCCACGTAGATACAGGAACTACAAATGCAGAACGGGGTCGGAATATGCGCATCGCTGTCAGTTTAGAGCGCTCTGCAAGAAGCGAAGAACTGCCCGCACATGAAGAATGCTGGATATGTGAAGAGATATTTGACAGTCTGGATCGTTTTGCAGACGCCTGTATAGCTGAACTTTCAAAAATAGAGTATAAGACTTTCCTGGTCGGCACCAAAGTAAGTCCTGATATACAAGACCGCGAAGAAAGATTATGGGCTGAAGTCGGAGGAGAAGACGCAGAACCAATTAAAGCGGAATTGAATAGAGAAATAGGCAAGATCATGGAAGCGCGTACTCAAAAAGAAGTAGATTTTAAAAATCCAGATGCAGTCACTCTGGTGGATACCCGTTTTAGTCATGTAGAAATGACAGTTACTCCTTTATTCATATATGGCAGATACAACAAGTATTCAAGAGAGATCCCGCAGACGATATGGCCATGCAGGGTATGTCGGGGAAAAGGCTGCGAGCGCTGCAATGGTCTTGGAAAAATGTATCAGACGAGTGTTCAAGAGATCATAGGAGATATTGCCATCAAAATGGCTGAAGGCAGCGATCATTTCTTTCATGGAATGGGCAGAGAAGACATAGATGCCAGAATGTTAGGTACTGGAAGACCATTCGTTCTTGAAATATCCAACCCTAAAAAGCGTTCAATCGATCTTAATGTTCTAGAATGTGAGTCGAACAAAAATGAGGATGCTAGTTACTCAGACTTGCGATTCTCAAGCAGAGATGAAGTTCGTAAAATTAAAAATGCATCACCCGATAAAACCTATTCAGCGACGGTGTCTATGCAGGATAAAGTTAATAAAGGGTTAGTGGATGAGGTACTCCAGTCGTTAAGTCAAGCATGCATTACCCAGCAGACGCCAGTTCGTGTAAGTCACAGAAGAGCAGACCTAGCACGAAAAAGACACATCCGTGAGATCAACCTAAAAGATTTCTCGGAAAACAGCATGGTGCTTGAGATCACAGCGGAATCCGGTACATATATCAAGGAATTCGTCAGTGGGGATGGGGGCCGTACAGTCCCTAGTATCTCTGAAAAACTCGGCATCGACTGCAAAGTTACCGCGCTTGATGTCATACAGATACTTGATAACGTTCACGAGGTATAAAAATGGTCAAAGCTTCAAAAGGCCTTAGGCGTAAAACACGCAACATTCTTGGAAAAACACCCCGCACAAAGGGCATGTCACCAATTACACATGAGTTTAGAAACTTTGAAGTGGGAGAAAAAGTAAACGTAGTAATTGATCCTGCTGTACATCATGGGATGCCCCATATGCGTTTCCAGGGAAAAACTGGCGTGGTTTCAGGTAAACAGGGCCGCGCATATGTTGTAGAATTAAAAGACGGTGACAAACCAAAGACAGTAGTTACCCGTCCAGAACACTTGAAAAAGAGTTTGTGAGGCGATTGTGATGCCTGAAGAATGCTACGTAACACTTTCAGAAGCAAAGAAGATGCTTGACGAAGCAGGTGAAGAGAGAGAGTTGAATCTTACTCAGAAATTTGCACAAGAACATGCATCAAAGGTTGCTAGGCTCAGTGTAGAAGATGCTAAAAATCTTCAGGCAGAACTCGCAGACATGAAATTCATTCCTGAGAATGTTCAGATAAAAATCGTTGATTTTCTGCCAGAATACCCAGAAGAGGTAAGAGTGCTTTTCTCAAAAGAAAGAATGATATTAGAAAAGACTCATATTGATCAGATACTATCTGCTGTAGGGAAGTACAAGTAAACTTCCTACAGGGAGCGGATCAAATGGAAGACTATGCGCGTATAATAGATTATTTGCCGCAAGGACATCCTTCAGAGAAAGGATTTAAAAAAGAACCTGTGGCTTACGGCGTTGGAGAGGTTGAGTTTAAACTCTTTGAGTTAGTTCCAAAATCCGATGCCATAATAACAATGGGAGACAGAGTTTACATAGGAAAGGAGACCTCCCAGCGCGATAAAGTTGCTCATGTAAAAAAGCGTGTTGGTTATGATGAACTCACTGCTGCAGCACAGGCAGAACTTCCATTTGTAATTCAAGAAATTGTAGAAGACACTGAAGAGCGCTTTGTCAAATTCTTCAATGAATCCCAAGCAATAAGCACAAGATATCACATGCTTGAGCTTATACCAGGATTGGGAAAGAAACTGATGTGGGCAATAGTTGAAGAACGTAAAAAAGGGAACTTCAAAAGCTATGAGGATATTACAAAAAGAGTGCCAGCGATAAAAAGCCCTTCTAAGCTTATTGCTAGGCGCATTGAAGAAGAGCTTTCAGATCCCACTCAAAAATATCATCTTTTCATATCTAAGTGATATTTTTTATGAATCCTTCACAGCTAGCAGCAGAACTATCATCAATAGGTGTGTCCCCATCGAAATCTCGGGGTCAGAACTTTTTGATTGATGATAGTGTAGCAGACAGACAGATTACATATGCTAGCATATGCCCGGAAGATACTGTGCTGGAAATTGGTCCAGGACTAGGCATGATTACAAATAGACTTGCATCTAAAGCCAAACAAGTAATCGCCATAGAAACTGATAAAAAATTAGCAGATTATCTGTCTAAAAAACTACCATCGAATGTAGAACTAATTACTGCGGATGCATTGTGTGTAGATTTTCCAAAATTCGATGTTATGGTAGCTAACCTTCCGTACTCAATATCTTCTCCGATAGTTTTTAAAATTCTTAATTATGACTTTAGAAACGCGGTAGTAATGTTACAAAAAGAATTTGCAGACAGAATGGTTGCAAAGCCCGGATCCAAAGACTACTCAAGATTGAGTGTATCTACATATTATCGTTCACAGTGTAGAATACTTGAAAATGTTCCTGCATCCAAGTTTTATCCCGCACCTAAAGTAGATTCGGCTGTCGTAGAGATCATACCGCGAGAGCCTCCATTTACACTATCCAATAAATCATTCTTTTTTAAGTTAACTGAAATGTTGTTTCAACACCGCAGGAAAAAGATAAGAACAATCCTAAAATCCAAAAGATTAATCGAGATGGATGGAGACATTCCATACCTAGATCTTAGAGTTGAAACCTTATCTCCAGAACAGATTGGTGAGCTATCAGAGGCCATTTTAGCACTAAATGACCGTTAGTATTTCTAAGTAAGAGGCTTTTAAGGTACGATACTATGCAGATAGGAATCGTCGGAAAGCCTAACGTTGGAAAATCCACCTTTTTCAGTGCAGCGACGATGGCGCCTGCAGAAATTGCAGCATACCCATTCACAACAATCAAAGCAAACAAAGGTGTAGCATATGCAAGAGGAAAATGTCCCCATGTAGATTTTGAAGTGCAATGCGTCCCTCGCAATGCAATCTGCGATGAGGGAGTAAGGCACATTCCTATAGAGATGCTTGATGTAGCTGGCCTTGTACCAGATGCCTGGCAAGGCCGAGGATTGGGAAATATGTTCCTCGATGATTTGAGACAGGCTGACGTATTAATTCACATAGTTGATGCTTCTGGATCTACAGACATTGAAGGAAATTCTGTACCGCTCGGAAGCCATGATCCAGTAGAAGATGTTGAATTCTTAAAAAATGAAATAGCATGCTGGATGAGGGGAATCCTGGAAAAAGGATGGGATAAAGCGGCCAGACAAGCTTACCAAACCGGCCAGCGTATTGAAATTGTGATTCATGAAAAACTTACTGGGTTGGGAGTTACAGAATCTCAGATAAGTGCAGCTATGAGAGATGTTGAACTAAGCAGCAATCCATTAAGCTGGAGTCCAGAAGATATGTTACAGCTAATGCATCACATACGAAAATATGCTAAGCCAATCATTGTTGCAATGAATAAAGCAGACATGGCAAATGATGAGACTCTTGAAAGAATTAAAAAGGCAGCAGGTGGAATGGCAATACCTACATGCGCAGAGGCCGAATTAGCTCTTAAAAAAGCTGCTAAGGGCGGATTAATTTCGTATAAACCGGGAGATTCGTCATTTAAAACAATGGATGGAGTAAACTTATCGGATGGTCAAAAAGCTGCATTGGATAAAATCTCAGAAGAGATCAGCAGATATGGTGGTACAGGTGTGCAAAACTGCATAGAAAAGGCCGTTTATGAACTTCTGGAAATGATATCTGTTTACCCTGTCGAAGATGAGAGTAAACTTACAGATCATGACGGCCGTGTTCTTCCAGATGTATTCTTAGTTCCAAATGGCACAACTGCACGAGAACTCGCATATAAGATACATACAGATTTGGGAGATACGTTCATTCGTGCAATAAATGTCCGAACCCATAGAACTGTGGGCAGCGACTACATCCTTCTGAATAATGACGTAATCTCAATCGTATCAAGGAAGTGAAGTTGTGGATAAATGGAATGTTCGTTTACTTTCAGCAGGTTATAAAAGAATAGAAGATGACCTCAGAATAGAGCTGTATGGAATTACAGATGATGGAAGGTCTATCTGCATATACTACAAAGGATTTGGTCCATATTTTGAGGTCATAGAACCTTCAGAAGAACTATTAACAGAACTTTCAAATGATGAAAATGTAAAAAGTATTGAAAGGTTAGACATTTTTATACGTGGCAAAATAAAAAAAGCTGCAAAGGTATTCGTTACATATCCATGGCTGGTACCTGACTTCAGATCGAGAATTAAATCCAATTTTGAAGTGGTGGCTGCTGACATTCCATTTCATCACAGGTTCCTCTACGATGTGAACATGAATGCATGTTTTTGTGTAGAAGGAGAAGAAGTAGCCGGAGAAAGCTCTACAGATTTGACGGTAAATATGGGAGAAGGACCGTCTTTTAAAAATATTGAGCCATTTAATCCTGATTTGAAAATATTGTCATTTGATATTGAAAATTCAATCAAAGAAGGGACGATTCTTGCGATTTGTTATGTAACAGAAGAAAATGGCGTAATGAAATATCATGAACCAATACATGGAGATGAAAGATCAATAATTGATAATTTTACAAAGATTATTCAAAAAGAAGATCCAGATGTCATCACTGGATACAATATTGATAACTACGATATTCCTACGATTATGGAAAGGGGCGGCATATCCAAAGCCGGTAAGCTCCTGTGGGGAAGGGATTATTCTGAACCCAAGAAGGTGGGTAAAAGAGGCTGGAAAATAACTGGCAGGTTAGTTGTTGATGCCTGGTGGTCTGCTAAAATGCAGCTGCGCCCAAAGCAGGAAACGCTGAATCATATAGCTAAAACATATCTTGGTGAAGAGAAGTTAGATGTTGATCCATCGCACATGGATGAAGAATGGGCCAATAATAAAGAGAAGGTTCTTGAGTATTGTAAAAAAGATGCTGAACTAGCTCTGAAGATCGTTGACTATCTGGAAGCGCTAAGAAAATTGATGGATCTTTCTGCAGTGTCTAAACTTCCACTTGAAGATGTTCATACATCTGGAAGTTCCACACTGATAGATTCTATATTGATACGTGAGGCAGATAGAACTCTACCGCCGACTGCTGTCCCTATGACCAGTACAATGAATAATGATGAGGATGCAATAGAAGGCGGCTATGTGCATGATATAGAACCTGGATTGTATCACTGGGTCATCGTCTTAGATTTCAAATCGATGTACCCCTCATTGATCATACGCAACAATATTTGTTTCACAACGTTGAATCCAGAAGGAACGATCGTAGCTCCTAACGGAGCAAAGTTCCTTTCAAAAGATGTTAAAGAAGGTCTTCTTCCAAGAATCTTAACTGAATTGATGAAACAGAGGGATGAGATCAAAAAGAAAATGAAAGAGAGCAAGACACCAGATGAGTATAGGTATTACGATGGTCTTCAGAATGCAGTAAAAGTCTTGATGAATGCGTTCTATGGAGTGTTTGCATCATCTTTCTACAGATTTACGGATCATGATATTGGAAGTGCGATAACTGGCTTTGCAAGAGAGACTGTTAAGCGGTTAATAACAGAATTGAATGAGAAAGGATTGAAGGTTGTTTACTCTGACACGGATTCGCTGTTTATTCAGTCCCCATACCAGAATCTCGAAGACACTGTAAAATTTGGGAAAGAAACTGCAGAAAAGTTTTCTCAAGAAGTTTCTCAAATGGAGTTTGAAAAGGTACTGGAACCGTTATTTTCTCATGGTAAAAAAAAGAGATATGTGGGAAGGTCTGTGTGGCCAGAAAATAAGATGCTGATCAGAGGCTATGAGATAAGAAGAAGTGATGCTTTTGAGTATCAGAGCAATTGCCTGATGTCCGTATTCGAAAAAGTACTAGATGATAACCCGCAAGAAGCAATAAAAATAGCCAAGGAAAGTGTATCTAGAGTGTTATCGGGGGACGTGCCGATTGAAGATCTGGTTATATCAAGGACGAGCAAATCGTTCAATTCATACAAGGATCCTGACACCCAAGTAAATGTTATTGCAGCAAAGAAGATGATTTCATTAGGTTATGATTTTACTCCTGGTATGAAGGTGTCATGGATTGTAACAGATTCCAAAAAGACCCCTCAAGAAGTAGAGCCATATGTCAGCGGAAGACCGTTTACATATCGTCCAGATTACAGATACTATGCAGAAAGACTGGCACAGACTCTTGCGAGAGTTACAGAATTCTTTGGCTGGAGCGAGAAAGATCTGATCATGGGATCTCAGCAGGTAACACTGTTCGATTCATCATTTGAAGAAAATCCGGTAATTTCACAGAAAAAGTCCAAACCAGCTAGCAAAAAGACCAGCAAAACTACTAGTCTAAATGACTTTTTCTGATTATCAGTTGCTAAACATCAGATCGATGCGTTTAATTCCACTATTGAAAGTTTCTAGGATACATGAATCTTATCGAAGTGGACGGACAGCTCCTAGACGCCGAGGAATTTTTACTAAATGTTTCCTTGGATCAGGATCACTGTATTACCATCTCTGGGATGAAAGCAGCATTAAACCTTTTCTGCGACGGTAGTTATGCACTAATGCTCAAAGTAGTGCTTACTGAAGATGAAGACGGAGCATACAATGTTGAACTTCTAGAAAGTAAAGTAGAGATCATAAAAGACCTTGCCAGCAAGGGATTCTTTCTGCGTGGCTGCGATGGATATGTAGCTTGCTTTAAAGATGGAAAGATCGATGAATTGAAGGATACTCTGTTTGAGGCCATTGAATGCTTTAAGATCTAGTGGCAAAAGCCACTAGTTAATCTTCAAAAAGATCTCTGGCCTTTTTGAATATATTAAGACTGATCATCTCACCGATGAGTTTTCCATTTTCGTCAACAATCGGCAGATCGTTAAGATGCTGTTTAACCATGAGTTCAATGGCATCGGTGAGCATTGTATCTTTTTTAATCGGTACAACCGATGTCATGATGTCATCGATTTCTTCCTTTAATGAGTCTCTAAGAAACTGATAAAAAGCCACACCCCCAGATTTCCTGACACCTATTCTATACCCAACTAAACGGAGCAGAGTCTCGGTATTGACCATACCAAGAAGTTTTTCATCAGCATCCACCACATAGGCTTTACGGGAAAGGGGATTTTCAATCATCAGGTCGATAATCTGGCGTATTTTAGTACCTTTCTGAACCACTGAGGGTTTAGTTACCATATCATCAAATACGTCTCCAATTTTGGTTTCACTGAATTTCATGTTCATATCGGCCATAGTATGATAATTGTCCCATGCATATTTTAAATGGTTGGCGTTATATGGCTGATTGTTATTGTATTAAAGACTAAAGGCAAACTTCACATGATCACACGGAGTATGAAAAATGGGCGAGTTTGAAAGGAAGTATGGATCATTCAGAGCAGGCATTTCTGGTGCACTCAGCTATGCACTTACTGCAATAATTGTTCCCATATTGCTGGCAATTGCCCTTAACTACATAATTGAAAATTATAACATCTTAACAGAATTTAGCAGCTATGCAAAAGATTTTGGCAGCATAATCGTGATCGGTGGTGTACTGACATGCATGGCATTTTTTAATAATTATTATCCAAAAGGCTCCTATTCACGCACTGTTGCCGGGTTATTGCTTTCGGGAAGTTTGTTTCTATTCTTGTGGCAGATTTCATCGCTTATTCATATCATGTTTGATTTAACAAGCATATTTGCTGATGTGGATTATTCATTCTTTGTATTCCTTATAGGACTATTCTGTGGAATGAAAGCCATATATGTCCTAGGAGAACTTTTATTCTATCGCCGCAGATGGAAAAAAGAGAAAAATTTGATAGATTCCTCAGCTCATACTGACTGTGATCTCTGAGAGTGGAATATCCATCATACTTTGTTTTTCCTTGAAAGATTTAAAATCGCAAGGATATAGAACAATGCTGCTGTTATAATGAGTACAACAATACTGAATTCAAATCCTGGTGTAAAGTTACCATATGTGAATGTAACACCCATTTCATGATTGAAATCAGCAATGACGTTTGAAGGGGCGCCTGCAAAGCTTGCACTCATAGGGGCTTCCATGAATACTTGACGGAAAAGAAGCGCAGAATGGGATACTGGAAAAATCATAACGACCCACTGGATTACAGAAGGCAGAGCACCAATCGGTATGAATACACCAGTTATGAAACCAATTAACGTGCCCAGTATAGTACTAGCAGTCGCAAAAGACTGAGTCGTATGAAAGAAACTGACTATGAAGAAGACCAGTGCACTTGAAGATATTACAGACAAAAGCATGATTCCAAGGACTTTGAGCATGTTTACAGCACTGAGAAATTCCCCTCCGCTGGCAACTATATATGCTTCGGCAAATATCAAAGCCACTAAACTCATTATAATTCCGATGATGAATGTACTGAGAATATATCCGCCGGCCATTTCATATTTCTTAACTGGAGATGCGTTAAAATCTCTAATTATTCCTTTAGCACGGTCATCCACAAATGTTCCAAATGCTCCCATAGTTGCTGTTATTGATGTGATTGCTAAAACTCCGGACATTATCCAACTGTCCATGAGATACCTTGACCCTTCAACATCCAAAGAATCAGTCCAAACATCTCCAAGAAATAGAATATAGAGGGCAATAACAATTATAGCTCCCATCAATGAGAACAATACAGCCGTTCTGTCCCGAAAAAAGAGCTTTAAATTTCGCTGAGCGAATCTGATCAGAATGATACCTCTTTTCCAATTATATTGATGAATGCGTCTTCCATCGTTCCATGAAGAACTTCAAATCCCAAAATCAGATGTTTCACAGAATTTACAATAGGTATTGCATCCAAAGTGCTACCTATAGCGATGGTAAAAGTATTTTCTTTAACAGTATAGCTGATGTGGTTTCTCTCCAGAGCTGTTTTGAGAAGATCAATGTCGTTTGCTGTGAGCTTTATGCGGTCTGAACTGTAATTTTCCTGCAGTTCATATGGAGTCCCCTGTGCTGCTATTTCACCATGATTGATCACAACGATATAATCCGCAGACGCGGCTTCCTCCATGTAATGCGTGGTAAGAAACACAGTCATTCCAGTCTTTTTCTGAAGATCCATTATTTTGTTCCACACAATATTCTTAGTCTGCGGGTCAAGACCAGTTGTTGGTTCGTCTAAAAATAGGATTTTTGGAGTGTTTACAAGAGCTCTGGCAATATCAGCTCTGCGTTTTTGTCCCCCGGATAGTTTACCGTATGGCCTGTCTAAGAACTCCAAGATATCTGTAGCCTCGGCAGCATCATTCAATGCTCTCTCTAAATCCTCATTTTTAAGACCGTATAAATCAGCTCTTACGATGAGATTTTCCCGAACAGTCAAAAGATTGTCCAGTACGCTGTTCTGGAATACAATGCCGATCCTATTCCTAATTGCGTCATCATCTTTCCCGCGCACCATGCCGTCAATTATAATCTTTCCTTCATCTGGTTCAAGGAGAGTGCAAATCATATCGATCGTAGTCGATTTTCCTGCGCCATTGGGTCCCAAAAATGCAAACAACTTGCCAGATTCAACATTAAATGTTATGCCAGATACAGCATCCACTTTGCCGTATTTCTTTCTTAAATTTTTTATCTGGATTATTGGATCTTCGTTCAATGTCCGCACATGTGGATTTATAATATATATCATTATTTACACACACAGAGTTGTATGGTTTTCATTTTTGAGTCACGATCCAGATGAAAATTGATGCCTCAGACTATAATAATTTAACATTATTTTGTGAAGTGGCTTACGACTAACAATTTATATATTCCAAGAAGTAGTGGACGAAATCGTGATCATATGGGAATAAGCATGGCCATCTGTGAATTAGACTGCAAAGATTCTCTTTGCAAAAAAGGAAAAGAAACAGTAATTAAAGCTCGTTTGTCTTCAGTAGCTGGATATGAAGAATATTCTGATTATGATGAGTTTGTAAATATGTCTGATGCAAAGAAAGTATTCTCATCAGACTTTGAACAGTTCTTAAAAAAGAATCGCTTGGACGGAGAAAAAGAGTCGTTCTTACTTTCAAAATTAAAAAATCCAGATGACGTGGAAAAACTTAAATCATACGCTAAAAAATCATACACTGGATGGATAAACTTAGACAAGCTGTCTGACGATTTAAAATCAAAATTAATTGCTGAAGCTGGTCCAGATAATCTTATGACCGAGTGGGATACGATCCCTCTGACAGAGACCAATGAAATCTGTGCAAAATGTCCAATGTCATGGGATAAGGGCAGAGGATGTATCGGCGCATTTGGTCCTGATTCTTCACTCTTACCATCAATAGCTGAGAAAAACGGTTGCAAACTGATAGCTAACATAATGAAATATGCAGAGAGCGGAGAAAAATTAAACACTGAAGATGCAAAGGCTCTATCGGCTGAGTGCAAAATCCTTCGTGAAAAACTTGTTGATGAAGGAAAAGCAATGGTCAGGCGTTATAGCGGAGTAATAGATCGTTTAGAAACAATGGCTGACTTATGCTCATCCACAGGAACAAGATTCTATTTCATTTAAGCAATTTTACAGGCGGGACAGTTTTCCCGCTTTCCTATTTCTATAATATCCCATTGATTGTATTGAACGTCTCCAATGAGAAGTTTTGAAGTTAATGGATCTCCAGTGCCTGTCAAGATTTTTATTGCTTCTGAAGCCTGCAGAGAGCCGAATATTCCAGCAGCGGGTCCGATTATCGGAAATATTTTTTTAGCGGGTGGCAGATTTGGAAATATACATTTTAGACATGGTGTAATTTTTGGAATTATGGTTGTTATCTGGCCATGCCAGCTTTCTACAGCAGCATGAATAAATGGCGTGCTTGAATTTATACAATATTTGTTTAAAATCATTCTTGTCAGGAAGTTATCGGTGCAGTCCAAAATGAGATTTGCATCCATAAAAATTTCTTTAATATTGTCTTCAGTTACTTCCATTGTTTTTTCGATTATGTTTATATCTGGATTAAATCGTTTCAGCTTCCAGGCGGCTGATTCGGATTTACTTCGTTCTCCAATATCCTCCGGCCAGTGAAGAATTTGTCTATTTAGATTGCTTTCTTCTGGAGATTGTGAGTCGACCAATATCAGTTTTCCAATCCCGGCACCTGCAAGATATGTAGCAGCTGGACATCCCAATCCACCAACACCAAGTATACCGACGGTAGACTCTGAGAGAATCTTTTGTTTCTCAGACCCAAAACCATCCAAGATTACCTGTCGGGAATACCTCTCCATATTTACCTATCTGATTATTCATTATTAATCTTTAGGCGGCTCCAGGGAATGTAGTAAGCTCATCTTTTGTGATGTCTACAATTATCATATCTCCAGCAGCTTTGATATCATCAGGTTTAAGATAAAGAGGCTGCGTATTTTGTAATCTGAGAGCCTCCATTATTTCTCGTTCTGGTTTAACTCGTATACAAGATACTGTAAAATCATCTGAACCAAAGAAAATCATATCTGCTGATCCGACTCTATTAGCATCCTTCAGGATTATTTCAGTTCCAAGAATGGAATTAGCAACCATTCCTTCAGGATTTTCTTCGATACTGTTGACGAGCTCATCCGAAGGAACACTCAAAACTACTGTGTCAGATAAAGCTTTGACGCTGTCCGATCCAATGAATGTGCTTTCAGAAAATATCTGTAAAATCTTCTTTTTCTGTGATACCTCTATGGATTTTATCTTCCAGTCCACTGTAGAGATGCTTACATCTTTGACTACTCCAATATTTTTAGCATCTGAAGTTATCACAGGCAGGCCGATTATCTGATCTAAACTTCTCATTACAGATAGTTGAGTGACATAGGTTTAAGCAATTTTCTTTTTAAACTAGTCAATTAGCCACAAACTTAAAGCTATTGGTGATTATCAACTACCGTTCTAACGGCGCACATGCGTTAAGTACGCCGTGTTGGATTGGTGATTCTTAATGGAAGGAGACATTAACGTAGTTACTGCAAAACCAGAAGACGTCAAATTAATGAAAAAACTCTCAAAAATAAAGCATACAATTATTGTGATGTCTGGAAAAGGTGGTGTGGGAAAGAGTACTGTAAGTGTAAACATCGCCGTTGGATTGGCTCTCAGAGGCTACGAAGTCGGTATTCTGGATGCTGATATTCATGGACCCAATGTTCCTAAAATGCTGAAACTTGAAGATATGCGGTTGGAAGCGGATGAAAATGGCATATATCCAGCAGAAGTTCCACCACGCATTAAAGTAATGTCCATGGCATTCTTGTCTCAGGACAAGGATACACCAATCGTCTGGCGCGGTCCTATGAAAATGGGAGCTCTCCGTCAATTTATAGAAGATGTTTATTGGGGAGAATTGGATTACCTTGTTGTAGACTTACCGCCAGGAACCGGTGATGAACCTCTTACAATTGCCCAGCTGATATCAAATGCAGACGGCAGTGTGATTGTGACCACCCCTCAGGATGTTGCATTATTAGATTCCAGAAAGAGTGTTTCATTTTCCAATGCACTTGAACTTCCCGTACTAGGCATAGTGGAAAATATGGCAGGATTCGTATGCCCACACTGTAAAGAAACTGTGAATTTGTTTAAGATTGGCGGCGGTGAAAAAGCTGCTAATGAACTAGGCGTTCCATTCCTGGGGAGAGTCCCAATAGATCCAAATGTAGTCGATGCAGGAGATAACGGAATGCCGTTGATTGCTGATAATGGATCTTCCCCTGCAGCTGAAGCATTTGAAGGCATAATAGACAAAATACTGGAAAAAACTGAGAAACACTAAGACTAATGCGTGCACGTCATTTCTGATAATCAGAAAGATTTCTCTAAATAGGGAATCTTAGCCTCGAAGCCTGAGGTGAAATGGCGTATGCACGCACTAGAAACATCTAAGCTTCTAACGGAAGAGTATTCAGCAAAGATTCTTTTAGCACTCATGGGAAGACCAAAGAGTGCTCTGGAGTTATCAGATAAATTAGACATACCGATAGCTGCATGCTATAGAAAAATCAATCTTTTAGAATCCGCTGGGCTGATCTGCTGTGAAGAAAGAAAACTTACAAGAGCAGGTAAGAGAGTGAATATGTACAAAGCGAGGGTAAAATCCGCTTCTATCGCAATGGAAAGAAACGGTATACGCGCCAGAATTGAAATGATTGATGGAACGTTTATAGACAGCGATTACTGCATAGATATGGACATCTTCGCTGAAAGTTGATTTTGTGACGTGAACAATTCTTTCAATCCTTCCTCAATAGTAACGGATGTGTGAAAATCCAGCAGTTCTTCTGCCAATCGCACATCCGCTACTGAGTGTTTAATATCTGCAGTCCTAGGCTGCGAATGAACTATATCAATATTTTTTGAAGAGACGGAAATCATCTTTTCAGCAAGTTCGTTTATGCTGATTGCTTTGCCTGATCCGCAATTGAAAGTAACTCCGCTTACATCCGACTCCATCGCCAGATGAATAAATTTAGAAACATCTGCAGCGTGAAGAAAATCTCGAGTCTGCATACCGTCTCCATCTATTGTGATGGGGCTATTGTTTTTAACACACTCTGAAAATTTTGTTATTACTCCAGAATATGGACTGTCCGCATCGGCTCTGGATGAATAAAAATTGAAAGGCCTGATAATGATGGTTTTTAATCCATATGTATTCTCAAACATTCTTACATATCCTTCCGCAGCGAGCTTGCTTGCACCATACACAGACAACGGATTAACCGGATGCATCTCAGATATTGGAAGACTTACTGGATTTCCATAAACTGCTGCACTAGAGATAAATATGAATTTTTTAACGCCTGAATCCACAGCGGCTTTGAGAGCTGACACGGTACCTAGAACATTGATATCGGCGTCAAAAACTGGATCCATTAATGATTTTTGAACAGAAACTTGTGCGGCTGTGTGAATAATTACATCTGCCCCGTTCGCTGATTTAGCTAATTTTTCTGTATCGCGGATATCGATAATCTCCACTTTGTCCTTTGCACTTGCATTCCCTGGCGGTACAATATCTACACCCCATGCATCATGATTTCTAACATCTGCTTCTTCAAACAGATAAGAACTAAGCTGCCCAGATGCACCAGTTATCAAAATATTCATAGCACTATGTTTCTAGCAATAAATAAAAAAAAGTTACTACGAGCAGATGCTCAGACAGACTTAAATTTTGTAAGTCCCTATAAATGATAAAACTGCAGGTAGACTGCTAAAATTTAGATATTAACAAAGCATTGGCCACCCAGAAGGTGTGTTATGATAGAGATTGGATTGACTGAAATAATAGTTGCAGTTGCAATTGTGATTGTAGTAGCTGCTCTGATTAAATCAGTTTATTCTCTGATACCTCCATCAATAGCTGCTGTACTTGTCTGGTTCGTTACTGAAAACATTACATACACTGTAATCTCATTTATAGTCATATTAGTGTTAACCATTCTATTCAAACACTGATCGAATCTTTTTCATCATTCTGCGCAATTTAAATACTTGACACTCCAAAGTCTTACAAAACGGATTGGGGATCATGGGCTTAGCGAGGAATGTGGCAAAGAATACTATAGCGATGGGTTCTGTACAACTCGCTAGTCAGTTATCTACATTCATACTATCCGTGTTCCTGCAGTTATACTTGGGAAACAGCTATGGAATATATTCTTACGCGTTTTCATTAGCGTCTCTCATTTTTATAATCTCAGATTTTGGACTTAACTTTCAAACAGTTATTGACGTAGCTCCTAATCGAGAGATTGCCCCTCAGTATTTAACAAATACAATTTTTCTAAGAATTATTCTCGGCACAATAGGAATGGGTGTGACGTTCGTAGTCATTGCAGTATCCAATCTGGGATATGAAACAAATCTGGCAATTTTAATAATCGCATTGAGTACTGCATTCAATTGGATTTCTCAATCATTTACAGCAATGTTGTCTGCATTTGAACAAATGCATTACATAATGTATACCACACTGGTAGAACGCTGTTTTACTACCTCGGTAGCAATTGCAGCACTATTCCTCGGCTACAGATTGGAGTTTGTAATTATCATCGTATTGCTCGGATCCATTCTAAATGTATTTCTCAGCTGGGCTGTAACTTCAAAATACATTGTAAAAGCAAATAAAAAACCAGATGTCAAACAGTCAATGAGACAATTAAAAACAGCACTCCCATACGCAGCCGCGGGAGTTTTGAACACGTCCATGTATTCATTGAATGCAGTGATAATATGGAATGTGGTTTTATGGACTGGGGGCGGATCAGTATATGCAGCTCATGACACCGCCCTGTATAATTTGTCATTCAACGTCATTGTAGCGTTGATCACAATTCCTACAGTTCTGATGACCGCGCTTATGCCGGCGATATCCAGGTTGTATCGTACTTCTTCAGATCTGACAAGACTTACACAGCAGAAGGTAATGAAATACATGTTTGCGCTAGGTATTCCTCTTTCTGTTGGAGGGGTAATTTTAGCAAAGGATATAATCTCTTTAATATACTCTCCAGAATTCATAGACTCATATCAGGTCTTTGAAGTTTTAGCGCCTGTGATAGCAATCAGCTATTTTGGAACGGGCCTGGGCGGAGTTTTGGCATCTGCGGGACTGGTGCACTACAATACTCTATCGGCAGCTATTGGAGCGGGTGTAAATGCCATCCTATGCTGCGCACTAGTTCCATTTTTTGGTGCGATCGGTGCAGCGGCGGCATTCACAATATCATATGTGGCGATAGTTGTGTCTGGAGAGAGGTTTATGGCAAAGAAAATATTTTCAGTAGATGTTAGAGACATACTCGTAAAACCAATAATCTCCGCTATGATCATGGGTATAGTGCTTTTGATACTGCCGCACATGTCTCTGATTATATCGCTGCTTGTAGGAGTCATTTCCTACTTTGGAGTATTTCTGATATTAGGCGGATTAAACAAAGAAGACCGCGAAATTCTTAAGAGAGTTATGAAAAAAGGAGTCTAAGCTTTAATTACCATGCATTACAAGTTATAACTAGGTAAGAATATGTTTAAGTCTGAAACTCTCGTAGAAACAAGACCTCTCGAGATTGGTGAGACAGACAGTAAAGATGTCGTATCATCGGATGGGAAGATTCTTGGGAAAATGACTGGGGTGTGGATAAACACATCAAATTGGAATGTAGAACACCTCATCGTTGAGATGGATAAGAATACCGCAGAGATGTTAGATTTGAAAAAGAAGATGCTGAGAAGCACTAAAACTGCTCTTCCTGTGAGGTATGTCGGCGTAATTTCCGATGTGGTGAAGCTTAATTCAACAATTGAAGAGCTTAGCGGTGCTTTAACAGAGTCTAAAGTGTAATCAATCAATGTGTATGAGCTCCTCCTGTAAGCATATTCAAAATGAGTATCAGAAGTATGCCAATAACTACCAATGCATAGGCTTTGTAATTATTGCGTTTCTCATGGAATGCTTCAGGAAGCAGATCATACATACCTACGAAAGTAAATGTTCCGCCGGCCAGAGCCATCAAAACCCCAATCGGAGCTGAGTCAATTAAATCAACAGCGAAGAATGAGATTATTGCGGCGATTGGTGTAATCAGCGTAAAAAGTCCAATATTGATCAAACCTTGTTTTCTGGGAACATCTGCCAGACAAAAAGTGGTTGATAACGAGAATAAGTCTATTGCCTTATGAGCTAAGATTGCAAGTAAAACCACGGTTCCCAATTCAGAATTTGATTCAGAGGCGACTATGGCTGCTCCAAGGGCTAAGCCGTCTACTGCTGAGTGAATGCCTAGACCAGTGAAAGCAGCTAGCGATGTAAGTTTATGTTTATGCTCATTCGTATGGTTGCGACACTTTTTTTCATGACGCTCTTTGATTATGATTTCAATCATTAATAGGAGTATAAATCCAATCATTACCCACATCAGAGCATGAGATACGGCATCGTGTACGTCTCCGCCTTCTTCGATGAGTGTGTTGATTGCTTCTGGAATCAAAATCAAAAAACTTGCACCGATAAACACACCAGCACTTATGGCAACAAAGTAATGAAGATTTGAAGAGCCCCACCTACGCATATACGGAAGAGCCCCGCCAATTAAAGAGACTACGATTATTGCCAGTAAATAAAGTACTAGCTCCACCAAGGTATCACTCATCGTTATCCTAAATTGAGAAATACAGATTACTTATTAAAAACTTTTGTATTTTTTAATAAATACTTAAGGAATGTCTTTACACGGCGTAATTTAAACTTTAGACAGCAGGATGACAACAAAAATGACTAGCATAATAAAAGCGCATATGCCATATTATACTCCTTAATGAAGTGCATGCTCTGCTTTTATTATGCTTGGTCATGTAATTACATATTTTTCGATAGCGTTTGGATGGTTTATGCAGATGGGGATTATTGTTACCTTTTGATAGGATTGTTAATCAAACTAATGATTGATTGTGCAATTATGTGTGAGTAATTCAAGTATCAGTGGTTTATCTTGTTATTGTATACACCATTCATATGTATCTGCTGTAATGATTGCTCATTCAAGTATGATCGATCATCTAATCTAATCTAATCTAATCTCTTCCCCATGCATCTGAAGGAAGTGCTTCATAGATCTTTAAGAGCTCTTCCTCTTCGGAGCTGCCTGAGTCCATTTGCGCCAGTCTGGATACTTGATCAGTTTTCAGCATCCAATAATGAATCCTCCACATTTTTCCTTTCTTCAGATGGACTTCTTCTTCCATAGTTGTCAGAAGTCCTTCTTCTTCCAGCATGTAGAAGATATCCCGATCTTCAGACGCTAAGCGATTGTCGATAACCGCTCCTGCATATCCAAAAAAGCCAGCTACATATTCAGCTAGCTTTTGTATGTCATCACATTCCATGCCCTTTTTTCCAAGAGTGTTCTTTAGAGCTAACTCTATTTCTAATACGGACACGACCGTCATGATTTATCTATCTCGAATTAAGGAGTAGATATATTTTGTCATAAAGGTATATTCTCATAAAATAATCATAAAAACTACTGGCTATCATAATTAAATCGTGATTTTATTTTTCCATCTCTAAAATTTAAATAGAGATTACAATACACGAAGATTGCTACAAAATTTAATTATAATTATTTCCTTTATCAAATTCGATTGATATGATCATAACATGCGATAGACAAGTATATTTGTTTGAAGAGGAAAAAGCATATAACACTAATCACTTGATAAGAAATGAACTTAAAAATGGAAGAAGAATTTTATACATATCCAAAATGCCAATCGGAGTTCTTAAAGAACAGTTTGATAAAGACAATAATCTGATAGATCTAAGATCGTTATCTCCCAGACCTGAATCAAATTGCATTTCCCCGATGAATGTTGATGCGTTGATGCATACTATTCAAAAATTTATTGAAGATGGATCAGATGGAATAATCGTTATCAACGGAATTGAAATAATGGAAAAATGGATGAGTTTTAGTAAGATTAAATCAACAATAGAATATGTAAAGAAGCTTGCATTGGAGAATGGCTATTCTGTCATAATTACTCAAAATCCACTTGTAATAAATTCTCATAGATTATTGATGTTAGAAGATATAGCAGATGAAGTAATATCCAAAAAATCTAAAGATTAATGGCCTCATTTCTTAAGTACTATTTAATACCAAATTGGTACCTTATTTGTACCTATAGAGTAGATACGAGATAACCTAATTAGGAACTAAATAGACCTCAAATAGTCCCAAGACCTTCGAGAAGCACCTTTAAACCAATCAGGATAAGGATGATACCTCCAAATATTTCGGCCCCTGATTGAAATTTCATTCCAAAGAAACTACCAGATTTTACCCCAATAAATGAGATTATGAATGTAACTAGTCCGATTATGACTACTGCTGGAAATAATGCAACATTTGTGAGTGAGAAACTTATTCCTACTGCTAATGAGTCAATGCTGGTAGCAACTGAAAGAACTAATAAATTTTTGAAATCTAAACCCTTTGTGGTATCTTTTTCACCCCTGGAATCCTTTATCATTTTAAGTCCCAGGATAATTAGCAAAGCAGCTGCAATCAGATAGCTAAATGATTCAACTAAACCATGAAAACCCTCACCAACATAGTACCCGATTATGGGCATGATTGCTTGAAATCCACCAAAAAATAATCCGACTACTGCTGCATCTTTTATCGTAGCCTTTCCAATGGAGATTCCTTTGCAGATAGCGATGGCAAAGGCATCCATGGACAATCCTATTGCAATGAAGATAAGCTCAATCAGATTCATAGTATCGCGGATCTCGTCTAAATCGATTAATTAAACAATTACATAAAGTCCGTGAGCTTACACTTCTTAATTTTATCTGATTGAAATAGTGAATTCATGGATTCTTCTACAATTGCAATACGTTGCTGAGTATATGCATCAAGATCGAATTTTTCACTGATTTCCTTGGCAATCTCAAGATACTTTTTAACACTCTTTTCATGAACAGTCAGTGTTAGGGTGTTTCCGCAATAACAGCGCCCTATTAACGGTACTCTCCGATATTTGGTATTGCATTTAGTACATCTCAGAGTCTGTGAAGAAAAACTCTTGAGATTTCCAATCATATCTGGTAAAAAGTGTTTTGTGATTACCCGATATGCCACATCCTGAGAGTCTACAGCTCTTACCTTGCGAGCTATCTCAAGCTGAGCGTTCATTTTATCAATCATTGTTTCTAATGTTTTATATGCGGATTCGGCAGGCCCGGCAGAAATGTTGGAAGTGTCATGCGTAAATCCAAAACCCTCATACTGCAAAGAAGATCCTATTCTGGTAGCTACAGTATCCATTATTTTTTCAATATCTTTAGGATGCTTGTACTCAAGTGTTGCGTTATAGAATTCAAGCGGATATTCCCATAATACATCGATATTATGAGCTTCTTTATCGATCTCATTTGGATCTAGTCTTGTAGTAAGAACGAGTGGTGCATCCATCAGACCACCTCGTCTATCAGGGAGGAATGATCGTGAGAAATTGATAAGACCGTCAAGAAGCAGGATTACTGAATCTTCATCGCCGTCTGCATTACGTCTTTTTGAAGCATGAAAGAATGGATGCCCGTAGCCCACATTTGATTTCGTGTAACCAATAAGCCTGCAGAGAATTCCACCAGAAGTATGAGGGGCGAGTCCTATTGTCAACTGCCCAATGAGATCCTCTTTCGTCTTTGCATTATAGAATCGTTCCATTCCATATTGCTTTTCCAGCAGATCGTCAATAAATTTTGAAACTTTAACGAGATAATCTCCGCATCCAACTGACGGGATGATATCCTGAACTCTGAGTTCACAAACCTGATCTCCGCTGACCAATTCATTTCCAAATGTATCAGTCACGTACCCAATTTCTCTGGCCTTTTCTACACTTAAACCAATTTCATTGGGCCTGAAATGAGTGACTGGAACATCAGTCATATCATATCTGATCGTTCCGTCTTTGAAAACAAAGAGACCATTTGATGCCCTTAATACCCCTTTTTCTAACGCTTCGGGAGTTTTGTTTTTAGACATCATCCCCTGCACTCCTTTAATTTCTGGTGCTGGATAGATACCTAATTTACTCAACGCATCTGAAAGTATCTTTGAAAGTTCTACCTTTTGAGTCGTAGGTTCGCTTATTGGTATAGTATGACCACCGCAATCAGGGCAACCGCAAAAGTATCCGGTTTTTCCACAATTAGTGCACTGCCTGACACCTATGTCCACTTCTATAACCCTGCTCCTGACAGCTACTGAAACAAGACGCTGCATTCCACCATTTTGACCAAGTGGGAAAAGAGCATGCGGCGGAGGTTTCATTTCTCTCTCTTTGGCTTTCTCAGGCCTTCCCATCCTGGCACCTATCCGAGTTACAGCCCGGGCCCGAACCTCTATTCCAAGGACGTTTGAAACTGAGCGAAGAGTAGCTGAAGAAAATGCTTTTTCCTCATCTTCACCAATATCAATTAAGGGAACCTTTTCAATAATTTTCCCACCATCAACTCCAAGTCCTAAACCTTCAAGCAGAGGAATGGAGTAAAAATCAATGACGATTTTGCCGTCCTGTATAGTGTGTAATGCACCTAATGTCTCAAGCGTTCTTTTAGGAAAATCATCTCTTGGAAGTATCAGCTTACCTTCAGCAAAATTCCCATGTTTAATTATTTCAGATCTGAGTACATTTAGCCCATCTACTGTTTCATCATACCAAAAAAGATTGAATTTTGGATGCAACGGAACCCCATATGTTTTTGAAATTTCTTTCGCGCGTTCATAAGTGGGATCTTTCCAGTCATCTGGAAGTTTTTCACATTTGGACTCCAATTCTACTTTGTACCACTCCAAGGAATAGGCACCCGGAGCCAGTACGTGATTATTTTCCATGAATTCCCCATACGGCAGGAGTACTTCTCCAAGATCGACTATTTCCTCAATGTCTTTTCTGATTGCTCTGACTTCTTCTGCTTCCTTGGGTTGTATAAGATCTCCATTCTTCATGAGTAAAATGGGACCTTCTATCTGATCGCAGGGAGTTACAGCTCCAGCTTTACCAGGTCTTTCAATTTTGATCTGGGTTCCTATTGCCAAGAAATCATCAAGAACGAACATGGTTCCAGGATGAATTGCTAACGCCGCTAAACCAGTGGTCCTGCCTCGGCCGTACCTTAACCGCAGTCCGCCTGCTTTTGACGGGTGGCCAATAACTGGCCTTCCGGCAACCATGTCCTTCAGAAATTTCGAGTCGGGAACGATACCTTTGGTTTCTTTTCCACCCGATACCTCTGCTTCATGATGCTGTTTCCATTTTAGATATTCATCAATGAATTCCCATCCATCAATTCCTAATTTTTTAACGTGTTTCTGGATTTTAGGGGCTTTGAGACACATTCCTTCAGCAATAACCAGGCATGCTCCGCCTCTGACTTGGTTTGTTTCAATGCGAGGAAGATCTCTAAATCCTGAGATTTCCATTTTCTCCGTGCCTTCACCATCAACACATACGGGGCAGGAACTTGTAATAATCTCGATCTCTTCATTGCCTGGGCAGTACTGAAGATGCTGACACTGCCTGTAAAGCGGGATTTCTTCTTTAAAGCGCTGAACTTCAGAGTCAGTGGGTATATATTTTCCAAGACCCAGCTCTCTTCTAACGACATCTCCGATGAGAACACTTAATGCCTGACCAGTTCCGCCTGCAGCACGTATAGGCCCAGCAAATGATAATGAAAGATACTCACTGCCATCACTATTTTTACCGATTTTTGCTCCGGCAATTCCTTCAAGAGGCGCCACAAGGATTCCTTCCGTCAATACAGCAAGACCGACCCTTACTGCCCTATCAACTCTTTCTTCCCTGGTTTTGGCTTCTTTAGATGCCATCTCTTTTGCAATCAAAAGAGAGACTTCTTCTCTGTTATGATCTTTTGATAATTCCCTGATGCGTTCGGCTACACCTTCAACATGCCAATCAGCTAGAAGTTTTTCTACACGGGAAGCCAGATCTTCTGCCCTAGGAATCTCTACAGACAATTCTGGATCCAAACCCTTGCTTCTAGCTTCATTTGCGATTTGATAACAGTATTCCGCACCATCTGCCAAATTCTTAAAGTACTCTTTCATGTGCTGGCTGCACGCGACATCTGGCATGACTTAATTCACTCCGGCAGTTTGTCCATATTTTCAAGACGTTTCGCTTTAAAGAGCTTTTCTATTTCATCAACCATCTCATCCACCCCTTCACCGGTCTCACCAGAAATTTTTCTGCGATCAGTGAAGTTTCCTTGGAGATCACATTTGTTTTCCACTTCAATCATTGGAATTCCATTAAAATTATTTTTCACAGAATTAAGGAGCGCTATTTGTTTTTCAGTAGAGTATCCGCAGCTTTCAGATGGATCTATTACGAATACAATCACATCTGCCAGATATTTCAATGCCAATATAGCTTGGAGTTCTATGCTGTTTCTCTCCTCCAGTTCTCTGTCTAACAGACCGGGTGTATCAATAATCTGATATGTGCGCCATCCTTTAGTCAGATGACCGATGATTATACCTTTTGTTGTAAACGGATATGATGCAACTGTAGGATTAGCTGTTGAAATTTTCTCTACAAGCTTACTTTTACCTACATTTGGATATCCTGCAATTACGATTGTCTCAAGATCTGGATCTACAGTAGGAAGAACTTTTAGAGAGTCTCTTGCTTTTTGAAGAAATACCAAATCTTCATTGATTCTTTTTACGACTGATGAGAAACGGCCGTAGAATTCTTTAGTTGATTTCGCAACGCTGTCTATGTTTGGCGCTCTTCTTACCTTAAGCAAATATTTTCTTTGCAGTTCTGAACATTTTTCAGCACACCAAGAAACATTGGACAGAGAAATCTTGAGCTTGTCCTGACCGATAATTACATCAACCAATTGAGAAAAGAAGTCCTCTTCTTTCTCCATCTTTGGAAAGCCTCTTACATATTTGAGCAGTGTGACGATTGTCATGTCGCCAATCGCCGTTATTTTAGCGATATTGGTTTTTTTGACAGTATCGAAAGGTACGGCACCATTTACTGTAATTTTAGACGCTCTGGCATAAGCTTTGTCCAGCAATTCTTGTGAAGTCATAATGGTTGGTATCTTCCTTTTCCAATCGGTCATGCCATTCAATATGGTATGGTATTATTAAAGTTAAGCGTGTGGAATGATCTTTTATAAGACTGATCCGCCATAAACATACGTTTGCATGTACACTCCTGAACCAGTAATCAGGTTAAAAAAAGGTAATCAAATAATCCTGAGTGCAGAAGAGGCAGAACGTCTGCTGGATTTAAGAAATGGGATTAGTTCAAAAGTAGACGACCTTCCCCAATATACTACTCCAGACGGCTCTTCTTTGAATTTTGAAGGAAATGAGATACTTAACGAGTATTTGGAAAAATCACAATATTTCAAAGACTTTTTTTCTGCAGCCTATAGGAACCCTACACCGACTGTGGATGGAATAATCACAGCTTTTGGAAAGATCGTACTCATCCAACGTAAGAAAGAACCATTCAAAGGATGTTATGCACTCCCTGGAGGCTTTGTGGAGTATGGAGAAACTGCAGAAGAAGCGGTAGTACGCGAAATACTTGAAGAAACCGGCCTGGAGACTGAAATCATTGATTTAGTAGGAGTATTCTCATCACCTGACAGGGATCCAAGAAGGCATACAATGTCTGTAGCATATTCATTACGTGTACTAGGTGGAACACTCTGTTCCGGGGACGATGCAGCAAATGCAGACTACTTTCCCTGGATAATCTTCCGCATTTAGCTTTCGATCATGACCAGATGATTGAAAAATGGAAGAAAAGCAGCAGTAACCATTAGATTCCAGGGTATCTTATCACGGGTTCTAGTATCATTGTGATTTCAATATCATAAAAACCCAGCGGTCTGATTTTTTTATCGATAATCTCTGACAGCGTCTTATTGTCTGTTGCAGAAAGCCTGAACATTATTTTCCGTCTGCCGGTGACCCTGAGTATTTCTGAAACACCCTCGACTTTTTTTAGAGCTTCCACAGATTCAATCTCTTCCGAAGGTAATGATACTGCAACATATGCATCTGCATTTATGCTCATCTTTTCATGATCGACAATTACCGAATACCCAGTTATCGTTTTGTTTTCCTCAAGTTTTTTAATTCTGTCCCGTACGGTCGAAGGAGATCTATCCACAATCTCTCCGATTTCTTCATAAGTCAACTTACTGTTCCTCTGAAGATACTTCAGTATCTCCGAATCCAAGTAATCTTGAACCATCTTCTAAATTCTATGTTTCCCTACGTTCTTATAATTTGCAGTCGTATTGCAGATTCTGCTGAAATTTCTAAAAGTTTCGTATGATTGAGCCTTAATTTTATATCCTCATGTGCTTACTCATCGAATATGTCTAATCTTAATGTAGCTGTAATCGGCCCTGCTGACTTTGCTCGGGAACTAGGCAAAAAAGGAACGGTTTCAGATATTACTCTATATGATTTAAAACAGGGAAAGGATACAGTTACGTTCATTGAAGCAAGCAAATATCCAGAGCGTCTTGCTCCTTTATTCTTTGCTGTCTCAATGGCAGACAGTGCAATTGTTGTCATTGATGAGATTAACGCCCAATTAGGAGAATGCATAGTCATGCTCCACGCTGCTGGAATTTCTCATGGATACATACTCCTCAGAAATTACCTGACAGCTGAACAGATATCGCCGCTCATTAAAGGTACAGTCCTTGAATCATATTCTATCGTAAATGAGGATATGGTTGCACTAAGAGAACAGTTCTTAAATGATGCCAGAACTTTACAGAGCGAGAGCGATGGCGCATGTTCTATTCCCATTGATCACTTTTTCAATGTCAAGGGTGTAGGAACTGTTATTTTAGGATATGTCGCAGCAGGGAAAGTCTCAAAACACGAGGATCTAAAAGTCCTGCCAACGGATAAAACGGCCCAAGTACGTTCAATCCAGAAACATGATGATGACTATGACGAAGCGTTTAAGGGTGACCGTGTAGGACTAGCTCTTAAAAATGTCACTGTAGAGAATCTGGATAGAGGCGATGTGCTTACATCAGATCCCAGTATCAAATGCACATCCAATTTGGAAACTACACTAGAGCTCGTTCCATTCTGGAAAAGCCCGGTTAAAGAAGGAATGGTACTCCATATCGGTCATTGGATGCAGTTTATACCATCAAGGGTTGAGAGTGCCCCTGAAGGAGGAAAAATAAAACTGAGTCTTGAAAAACCTATGGTCCACTTACCTGGCGATAAAGCTGTGGTTATGTATCTGGACGGGGGCAAACTCAGGATCGTTGGATCAATCTCCCTTTCCTGAGCATTTTTTCTGATTCGGCTATACATCTTCGCACACATGGCGAGAAAAATACTACTACGAAGCGGAATAAGATTGGATCATGAAACGTAGTCTTGAACAGATGATTGAGGAAGATCATGATCTGCTGAGAAACGGCATGGAGGCTGTTGCAGACACCAGCATTGAAGATGTTGACGAGCGCTTGGAAATGTTTGCAGAGATAGAGTCTAGACTTTTTGCTCATGAGAAAGCTGAACAGGAAACCATTCATGCTCAGATGAAGCTATATGATGAAACAAAACCGCTCGCACTCCTTGCAGAAGAACAAGAGAGAATCGCAAAAGTTTTGACAATAGAGCTCCAAAATGTGAAACTGGATGATGAATTATGGCTACCTAAATTCTTAGCCCTTCAGGGACTCATATTGCAGCATATGTCTTTTGAAGAAGATTCGATCATGCCGCTGGCGAAACAAATGCTAGACCAGGCAACAATAAACCGTCTCGGTATAGACTTTGAAAGACATGAAAAAGAAGAGTTTAAACAGTCTGAAATGGTGTATGAAAATTAAATACTAAATCCTGAGCCGCTAAATTGATTATAGAGACTGCCTTGATGCCAGCATGAGTGGCAATTTCTGCGATAAATGCGGAAGTCTTTTGAACCCTGCAACAGGGAAATGTCCAAGGTGCTTATCGGGAGCACCTGTGGCACATTTTCAAAATGCAGCGAGATCGTCGCAGAGTATTGAGAAACATGGCCACGAGTTATTTCCTTATGAGCCGCGACCGTTTCAATTGGAAATTGTAGACTGCATCAGAGACACTCTAGACTCTGGAAAACATATCATAATGGAATCAGGGACTGGCACAGGAAAGACAATATGTTCGCTGGTAGGAACGCTGGAGCATTCAAAACCTCGAAAAAAGAAGATCATCTACCTTACGAGGACCGTTTCTCAAAGCGACCAGGTGATGAGAGAACTTAGAACTATTTCAAGGAATAATAAAGTCACAGGGATTGCAATTGCAGGCAGAATGAAATCATGCCTCTTACAAAAACAAGAGGAAATGGGAGATGTGCCGCCTGCAGTCATGTCTAGAATCTGCGAAGATCGCAAAAAGAGGACGATTGCTAAAGAACGCGGCGGATGCCCGTATTATGCAGATTTCCTTGCAATCGGAGAACTAGCATTTACGCAGTATTGTTTTGCGAATCTGCCTACTGTCGGGGAATTTGACAAGTTCTGCGAGAAACAGGGAGCATGCCCCTATGAAGCACGAAAAGCAATAATGCCAATGGCAGAGATCATCGCTGTGCCGTATATCCATCTGCTTTCGGAAGATATTAGAAATAGTCTATTTGACAGATTGAAAATAGAAGGCGGAGACTTTACAGTAATCGTAGATGAAGCACACAACCTTATAGATGCTGCCAGAGATCAGGAAAGTTTTCACATATCTGTTTCAGATATTGATTCTGTATTGGTAGAAATCAGAGAGACTGGTAATGTATATCTCAAGAATAATATTTCAATTTTTGACCTGTGCATCCTGCTTAAAGATATTATTGAGACGGCAGTTAAAGAATTGATACCTCCGAGATCCAACGATGCACGCCTAGGAAGAAGATTTTTAGAAGGGAAATTAAGACAGGAACTTGGCATCAGTGGAGAAGATCTAGATAATCTATGTTTTGCAATGATCGACAGGGGAGAAAAAATCCTGGAAGACAGGGTAGACTCAGGAAAAGAGCCGATGTCATACATCCTCAAGTTAGGTGCAGCCCTTAATTCTTGGATTGGATCGTCTGATTCAATGTATCTAAAAACAGTTTCTTCAGATAACGGCGGTATGCTGTGTGCCGCCTGTCTGGAGCCAAGCGAAATTTCTAAATTTCTATTAGGCACCGGTGGAGCCGTTCACATGTCTGGTACATTAAAACCGCTCAAACAATATGCTGATCTGTTGGATCTTACACCTGTTTCGGTACTAAAGGAGTTTCCATCCCCATTTCCCAAGACAAATAAGCTCACATTATACACTGAGGATGTAAGCGCTGGACAACGGGAAATGAAAGATGACCCCTCGATGAAGCTGAGGATTGAACAATACATAATCGACATCTGCAATGCTACAGATAGAAACACAATGGTATTCTTCAGATCATATGAAATGCTGAAATCAATGAGATATTCATTGGAAAGCGAGATTGATAGAAAATTATACTGGGAAGAGTCGGGTCATTCTTACAAACTGGCAAATGCCATCGAATCATTCAAAACACACAAAGATGGAGTATTTTTTACAGTAATGGGAGGAAAAATTTCAGAAGGCCTGGATTTTCCTGGACAAGAATTAGATATAGCGGTAATCGTTGGAATACCTTATCCACCGCCCAGTTTGGTAAGTGATGAACTTAAGAGACGTTATGATGCCAGATACGGATCTGGAACGGGCTGGGAATATATCTCAGCTGCTCCGGCAGTACGCAAAATGCAACAGGCCATAGGACGGCTAATTAGAACAGAAACTGACAAGGGTGTTGCCATCATCTTGGATTCAAGAGCTTCCCGTTACCGTGAACAGCTGGATGCTAAACCAACCAAGGACCCTGTAAAAGAGCTTACAGATTTCCTAGGCTGGTCAAGAAGATTTTAAAGTTTGTCGAAATCATCCATCATTTTGTTTATTACTGGATCCACATGCTTCTTGGTTGAATCTAAGATGTAGGCTGTCCGGCCGTACATCTCAAGTCCATCGTGAGGGCACATTTGTACGCAGCGTGTGCATCCCCGGCAGCGCCTATCATCGATCATAGCTTTTCCATCTATGATGTTAATAGCATGAACTTTACAAAACTCTCTTTTTATACATAATCCACAGCCTCTGCAGTTATCATTCGCACGGATGTGGATGCCTGGAATTTTAGCAAATTTTACAGCTAGTTCTTTTGGAACCCTTGGAAGGGCATATAGTATTTCTCTGATAGGAGAATAATCATCATTTGTACCACTCACTCTGACACCCAATATGTTGATGTTATTTCTTGTATTTACTGATCCCTGCTACTAGATCAAATATTGAGTCTGCTGCGTTGTGATCTTTTTTAAATATATGAGCCTAAAACCTGCACTTTAATGCAGGATTTGCGAAACGCAAATATAACACTTCATTCTTCTCAATCATAAATGACTGTCCACATGTTCCCTGGTGCTGGATACGACAGCAATATATTTCTTGTTACAGGGATGCAACCGATTCTTATAGACGCTGGATCTGGGTCAGGATATTCAAGGCTCTTGAATGATATAGAAAAGGTTACAGATCATATTTCAAAAATCATATTAACTCACTGTCATTTTGATCATGCTGGGGGAGCTGCTGAATTATCGAAACATTTCAATGCTACTGTATTTATTCATGAACGTGATGCCGCGGCAGTTCGCAACGGATTGACAAAAGAAACAGCAGCAGATGTATTCGGTTGTGAGATGCCGGCAGTAGATGTTACAATACTTCAAGACAAAGAAACTATAGATACTGGTGAACACCTGCTTGAAGTTATACATACTCCAGGACATACGGCTGGCGGAATATCACTTTTTGATAGGGTTAATCAAATTTTATTCAGTGGAGACACTGTATTTGCAGAAGGCGTTGGCAGATGGGATTTTCCAACAGGTGATCTCTCATGCCTAAAACATTCTGTTCATAAACTAGCTGAACTAGATGTTTCATACTTATATCCAGGTCATGGACCATGCGTAAAGGGAAATGCTAAGTCTAGGATCGCTAACGCTCTAATGTACGTGGAGGGATTTTAATGCGGACGATAGTTTGCGAAAAAAACAATGGAAAGCTTTCGATTAATAAGGAGGATATGGATTCAGTAGTAACTGAGCTTTCAGCCGGTAGACTTATTGTGTATCCAACTGAAACAGTTTACGGGCTTGGATGTGATCCGTTTGATGAGACCGCTGTTAAGAGACTTTTCATGGCAAAAAGGCGTCCGTTCGATATGGCCATGTCCATAATAGTTCAAGACATTGCCATGATGGAAGAAGTAGCGTATGTTGACGACAGAGCCATAAAACTAGTCAAAGAATTTATGCCTGGGCCGCTAACATTAATACTTCCAAAAAAACCAGTTGTGCCGAATATCCTGAGTGCATCTACAGATGAGATAGGAATTAGAATCCCGGACTGCAATGTTGCATTATCCATCGTAAAAGAGTTTGGACCAATAGTATCAACATCCGCAAACGTACATTCGCACAATTCTCCTTTAACATGTCAAGATGCCATGAAAGATCTGGGTCCTAGTGTTTCGTTATATGTTGATGGTGGAAAGTCCCCAATAGGGCAACCTTCTACAATTATTCAGCTTACTGAAGATGAAATGATACTGATTCGTCCCGGTTCTCTTCCTAAAGAACGCGTAGAGGCTGTTCTAAATGAATGATGATGTTGTTGAATGCATATTAAAAGCAGGTAAAATTGCTGGGGAAGCTAGATCTCTCGGAGCTTCCATGGTAGATGAGAACGTCCGCCTTCTAGATGTAGCGGAAGAAGTTGAAGCATATATGATACGCAAAGGTGCTAAACCAGCATTCCCTACAAACCTCAGTATCAATAATCAAGCAGCTCATTATACACCGCACTCGAATGATACTTTGAAATTTCATAAAGGAGACCTCGTTAAAGTCGATGTGGGAGCGCATGTTAATGGATATATTGGAGACACTGCTCAAACAGTAGAAGTAGGAACAAAAACACATTCAGCACTCATCGAAGCTTCCGCAGAAGCCCTAGATATGGCACTAAACACAGTAACTGACAATATATCAGTAGGAGCTATAGGAGCGGTAATTGAAAAAGCAATTGAAACCAATGGTTTTGTACCAGTCACAAACTTAACAGGACACAGCATGAAGCAGTACAATCTACATGCTGGACTTTCAGTACCAAACTATGACAACGGAGACAAAACAAAGGTTATGAGCGGGATGCTGGTAGCCATTGAACCGTTTGCCACTGATGGAGAAGGAGAAATAGCCAATGGAAAGCCTGGCAACATTTACCGTGTTTTAAGAGACCGCCCTGCAAAGGATAAGGGAGCAGATGAACTGCTTGAAAAGATTAAGAATAATTTTGGAACACTGCCATTCTGTGAAAGATGGTGTTCGGATATAGATCCAAATGCTCAGGACAACCTCAAAACACTGTTGCGCCGCGGCATCGTATACTCATATGCAATATTAAATGAAGTTAAAGACGGCCTTGTATCTCAAAAAGAGCATACGGTATACATAGACGGCTCTAAAACAATAGTTACTACACGTTAAACGGTACTTTTAATTACCCAATGTATATACAAGCTTGCTAAGCGAGGGTAGCCAAGCCAGGTCAATGGTGAGATTCCTATCTCACCGGCCAAAGGCGACAGACTCAAGATCTGTTCCGTAGAGGTTCAGGGGTTCAAATCCCTTCCCTCGCACCACTGAAGAATATCATTGTGGGTTAGTTATTAGCTGTTAATAATCAGTTTTGAATGTCTGACTGTTCATTAGTCAAACAATGTTTACTCACTTTTCCATTTTTTACATTGATCTATCTTAATAGCTGGATCATACCCCTGATCCTTACCCATATTGCAGAGAGTATCACATGGAAAAACATTACATTCTCCGCAATGATTGAAACTTCTTGATTCACAACAGCTTTTTACTTTACATTCTCCGCCCCAAAATGGCGTTTTCATGTCTATGCAGCCTTTACAATGCACACTTTCTTTACGTTCACAAGAATTACAGAGCACACCGCACCGCGATTCATACATGTAGATAACTAACGAATGCCTATTATTAAAAAATAAGTGTATTTGGTGACGCTATCATTTTTTACCGATGAAGTAAAAGGCATTGGAAGTATGGCCATTCATCGTATCATATACTACATTCTTTAGAGTTAACATTTTGAACGAACTTAATAATTCCTTGATCCAAACTATGTCGTGATGTCTCAGAACAGCTCCATCAGGAGTTTCAAAAACTCCATATTTATCATATTTTGATGCATATAGATCATATCTGATTAAGTTTCTTCTATCATAATTAATTAAAAAATCAGTTACGTAAATAATCCCATCTGGTTTGAGGATACGAAATATATCATCCAAGAGGTATTTTTGTTCATTATCATCTGCAATGCATGTCAAAACTGCAGATAAGATAACTGCATCATAACTGCAGTCATCAAACTCAAGTGTTTTATCGTGTTTAACAGTCAGATCTAGAAATGGATAAAGTTGCTTACCTTTTTCAATCATTTTTGAAGAAAAATCAACACCTTTTAAATTTTTATAACCATTTGAATATAATTCATACAGAGTCCTTCCATAACCACATCCTACATCCAAAATGCTGTCATCATTTTTCAGATATAATGATAATTCATCAAGATGCAACATAGCAGTGAATGTTTTGCATGTAGACTTGTCCCAGTACTCCTTTTGATTCATTAATATTCAACAGTGTATCAGATCAGGATTCAAATATATACTGATGCATTTTTATAAGCATTCTTTTTGAAAATATGATAGCAAATAGGATTTTATAATATCTCAATGTGGCGTTGTCGTGAACAGCCAAAAAGCAAACAAGACTTTGAGTTATAGATGGATAATCTTAGTCATACTTCTCATAGCTTACTTTTTTGTTTATTTTCATAGAACCTCAACCGCTGTAGTTGGTACAGAAATAGTTTCAGCGGTGGGAGGGTCTGTTGCTTTACTCGGCTCCGCATATTTTTATTCATATGTGCTGATGCAGATTCCAAGCGGATTGATGGCAGATCGATATGGAGTCAGGTCATTGGTAAGTGTATTTTTGTTAATCGCAGCATTAGGTGCATTTTTAATTGGACTGGGAGAATCGTGGAATACCGTCTTAATTGGAAGGGTGCTCATAGGCCTTGGACTCGGTGCTATTTACATCCCAATGCTAAAGGTATTAGCAGTATGGTTTAAGAAAAATGAGTTTGCTTCACTAAATGGAATAATACTTGCAGTTGGAAATGCCGGAGCAATAGCTTCGGCGACTCCGCTTGCAATCCTCTCAGATGCTATCGGGTGGCAGGATGTGTTTATATTCCTAGCTATAACCACATTGATCCTGGCTGTAATGTGTTATGTAATTATCAGAAACCACCCCTCAGAAAAAGGGTATATGAGCATAGAAGAAATAATTTCAAATGAAACTGGAGTTTCTGTCTCAGACTCCACCTCCGCTAAAGTATCCATGAAAAGCGGCTTGATGACTGTTGTAACCAGCGGAAGAAAATTCTGGGCTCCGGCTATCGCTTATTTCTTATTGTACGGAACATTGATGACATACGAAGGCTTGTGGGCGGGTACATATTTCAATAATGCCTATGACTTTGAGTATAACTCCAGCTGGATGATCACCGCAGTCGGCATCGGTATGATCATAGGTGCTCCTCTTGCTGGTCTAATGTCAGACCGCGTATTTCACTCCAGAAAACGTGTGAGCCTTACAGGAAACATTGGATACGCAGTTATATGGCTGATAATTTTCACATTTGCAGGAATGATAAATAATTACACTTTCTGGATAGCAGTCAATGTAGCAATGGGTTTCACAGCATCTTGGATGATAGTTACCTATGCTCAGTTGAAAGATTGGTTTCCAATAGCAATATCTGGTACTGCAGTTGCTACCATGAATGTTTTTTTATTCCTAGGTGCCGGTGTAATGCAGAGTCTGTCTCATTATATAGTTAACAAGAACAGCTCCATAGATGAGTTTAGATTTTTATGGATGATAATGTTTATATGCCAGGTTTTGACCTGCATCTTTGTATATATATCTCCAGAAAATAAAAAAGGTGAAGAAGCAGTAGTAAAGATTAGGGAATTATGATTTGCCACTGAACTTAACCTTCATACCATGAACTACATCCATATGATATGCCAGGTTATATGAAAGTTTATCATCGGTTAAACCTCTTATCGCATCTCCACATATTGGACAGATTATAGATTCTGGTAATGCTTCGCCTGGAAGTCTTTCTGATCGGGAATCATGAAATTCAATAACTGCCTCCTGATCATATGGCCTCTGAGAATAATCCTCGGGCTGGAGATTGCTACCATGTGGTACTGAAGCTACGGAAATATTGTGCTTTGTTAAAAAGTGATTTTGCAGATTTTTACTAAGATCTGATTCGCCTGCACCGATGATAGGATCGTTGCATAATGGACATAATAGTGTAATCATATTGCTAAAATCTTTTCAACTAATGAACTTTAAAAATTACCCAAATTTATCTTCAAAAACATGTCACTTTTCAACATAATGGCATGTTTTATGTAATATCTGCAGGTAAGAAAATTAAATTCCATCTTGTGATTTTTTTTATTTCTGATATGCTTAGTCTCTTTTGCAATACGACCCAATAATATCATCGAATTCTAAAGATATGGGATCTAAAAATGCAGAACGAAGGGGTTCCTTTGAAATAACAAAGAGATTAGAATGTTGTTTTCAGTAGTGAAAGCAAAACCTAGCATAAGTATTAACGGTTTTCAGCAATGCATTCACGTTTTTAGATCGGGTTGCATTTCAACGTAAAACACAAAAGAAATATACTGAAACAACCGTAGATTAACTTGTAGGGTTACAAAGTGTCCATAGTCGGCAGCTTATTCGACACGATATTTGAGATTGTTACCAATTTTATAGATACTATTGGATATGCAGGAATATTTTTAGCAATGTTTATTGAGGGCATTCTGACACCGATACCCAGTGAAATTATAATGCCGTTTGCTGGCTACCTTGCAGAAAATGGCCGCTTTAATTTAGTTCTGGTAATATTTGTAGCGTCAGTCGGAGCTACACTCGGTGCTATAGTAGCATACCATCTCGCAAAATGGCTGGGAAGGGCTGTGATACTAAAATACGGAAAGTACATCGGATTAAATGAAGGATCATTAAACAAAGCAAATGCATGGTTTGAAAAGTATGGATCATATGGAGTCTTAATAGGCCATGCACTGCCTGGCATTCGTTCTATAATCTCGTTTCCTGCAGGCCTTGCAGATATGGATTTAAAGAAGTTTACAATTTTTACATTCATCGGGGCTGCAATATGGAATACTGTATTAGGATCTGCAGGTTATGTTCTTGGGGAGAATTACGGGCAGATTGAGGAACTTTTTGAGGCAGCTCATATCGATATTATAATATTAAGTATCCTTGTAATTGCATTAGCCACATATTTCATATATAAGCATTATAAAAAAGTCAAAAACAATATTACAGACGAATAATGGACTTAAACGGATATATTCAGACATAATTTATTACAAAAACAGCCCTTTTACGGTCATAAATAGCCAGATTCACAAATGGTCTAAAATAGTAACCATACAATACATAAAATATCATTAATTAAATACCATTATAAGGCAGATATGTCCAATACAAGGCAAATCAAAGTCACAGCTCCGCCTGCAATTGTAAAAGTCATCGATGAAGAAGTTGAGAATGGGAGATTTACAGGTCGTGGAGACTTTGTACTCTACGCAATAAGGTATTACATCGACAATCATAAAACACCAGCCACTAAAAAGGAATCTGAAGATTAAATATAATAATGTCAAATAATGAGATGATCATTATTTTACGATGAAGCGTAACTGTTTTTGGCATGTGCATATGCCATAAACAGATTTGCATCGCTTGCAGAATCTGCGCTGCTAAATACTCATTTCAGAGTAAGGACTTAAAATAAGACCAATACTCAAAGCAGTATTAGCAGATAGTAATGGGAGAATTTGATTGCAGTCCTCTAAGACATGAAGGGAGATTCTTCTTCACATCTCTATGGAATGTAACACATTCACAGCATTTTCCATGTCTGGGACAGCTACTTGAGCAGCTGCATTTTGAAGCATCATTATCACAAACCATAGGTGCAGCATTGTTAAAGAGCATATATTGCTTTTCACTAAATTCCAAATTGTAAATATGATGTCTGCATAAACTCAGAGGGATATGCAGAATATTAGCTGTATTCATTCCATATCAAATGTCATTGTAGAAGTCGGTGAATTTTTTGCAGCTGTCTTTGAGATCATTCCAGATTCCAGCCAGCAAGCATTGTAGATTGAAACTGGAACTAAACAAGTTGGTGTGATATGGGATGTTTCTGCAAGTTTCATTATTTTAGAATCTGTCATTGATGTCATATCGACTAATTCAACTTCTGTTAAAGATTTAGCATAGTCTCGAACGTGACTGCACGTGGATTTTATATGAATTTTAACAGACCCATCTTCATTCAAATCAGTTTCAATAACAGTATGATTAGGACAAATAGGCATATCAACTACAACTTTTGAAGACATTTCCAACTCCATGTCATAATTATCAATATACTATATATCACTCATCATCACAGCATAAGTCTATCAAATAGAGAAACCGTGAAGCAACAGATCGCTGCTGCATTTAATGAGCAGCGTGCATTGATGCATGGTCTGTTTCAAGACGTTAGATTCTGTAAATCACATGGAGAATCAAAAGTATTTAAAATAAAGCTACCATAGAGCCCCCATGCGTTGCCTCCTACGGAGCAAGATTCATCGCGCAACGGTAACCGAAGCGAACGTAGAATACGTTGGTAGCATTACTATAGATAGATCGCTTTTAGCTGAAGCGGAGATCTGGGCAGGAGAAAAAGTACTGGTTTCAGATGTGGACAATGGCAGCCGATTTGAAACATATGTTGTCCCTGGCGATTCTGGAGTCATATGCGTAAACGGTGCAGCGGCAAGGCTGGTAGATGTAGGCGACAGAGTAATCATAATGTCATTTGAGTACGGTGACGTCCAGATAGAACCAAAGATATTACTTGTAGATGAAAAGAACAGATGTGTTCAGATCTTAAGATCTGTAGAGTCCCAGCCACTCAATAAGTAATCAGAACTCTTGAAGGATCTCGGCGATTTTTACAACTTTCTGTTCACCGCTCAACATATCTCGGATAGAAACGCACCCTTCAGCAAATTCCTTTTCACCTACGATAACTGCCTTTTTAGCATTTATCGAAGAAGCATATTTGAAGTTCTTTGAAAGACTGCGACCAATCAAGTCTAATTCTGTAGGTATGTTAGACAGTCTTAAGTCTGCAGCAATTTTGTAACATTCATCTTTCATAGTGTCGGACACAGGGATTACATATGCCGAAATTTCATATTTTGGAGTTTCAAATCCTTCACGCTCCAGTGCGAGAAGCGTCCTGTCAAACCCAATGCCAAAACCTGTGGAGAATGTTTTTTCTCCGCCGAACAATTCTGTAAGAGAATAAGAGCCTCCTCCACAGATCTGTTTCTCAGCACCTAAAACCGGTGCGTCCATTTCAAACACTAATCCTGTGTAATAATCCAGACCTCTTACAACTCCAAGATCGATCTCTACATTGTCAAACCCATAGTAATTGAGTATCTGGAATACTTTTGATAAATGTTCTCTTGCATCCCCTTTGATTTTTTCTAAAACATCAATGGAACCTACAGTCTCAGTTACATCAATGATTGTAGAGATCGAATCTTTAGATAACCCGGCTGCTTCCATACGTTGAGATGCTTCTTCATACTCTTTTTTATCAAGTTTCTGAAGTATGAGGGGAATATTTTCCGCACTGGCTCCAGAAGAAGATAGCATTTCTCTCAGAACTCCGATGTGTCCGATTCTTATTCTATAATCCTTCAATCCAATGTGTTTCATAATGGAAGCTGCCAGAGATATCACTTCAGCATCAGACTGCGGTCCGGCTGATCCGATCATTTCTGCGCCGAACTGGAAGAACTCCCTATAACGTCCAGATTGCGGTCTTTCATACCTAAAGCACTGTCCAAAGTAAAACATCTTCAATGGTCTTGGTTCTGAAGAGAGCTCATTTACAAAAAATCTCATTGCCGGAGCAGTAAGCTCAGGGCGGAGTGCTATTTCTCTCCCGCCTTTGTCTGTAAATGCATAAATTTCATCGATCACGTTGGGGCCAGATTTTAAAGTGAATAATTCGGTATTCTCAAAAATCGGTGTGGCAATTTCTCTGAAACCAAAAAGCGCTGCTTCTTCACGCATCAATTTTTCGAGATATCTTCTCTTTTCCATCTCATCTGAGCGAAAATCTCTAGTGCCGCGTGGTTTCTGAATCATCAAAAGTACAAATAAATAAAGGATATAAAATGGTTAGTCACCACCGCGCTTTACCACTACAGTCACGATATCGCCGTTTTTGAGGATATGATCCACTCCAACAGTCTGTCCTGGAAACTTGGCGCTTTTGCCCCAGACTATAGCATACCTGAAATTTTTCCTAAAGGAACGATGGATGCGGTCACATAAATCTCCGATAGACGACCCGTTCATGATGACCATGGGTTCATCCATATCAGCATCCATTCCCTGCGGCTTCAAAAAGATATGAATGAAATCGAGCTCATGATATATGCGCTCCTTCAGTTCATCTAAGCCAATTTCTTTATTCGCAGAGATGTAAACTGGATCATATTTCTTCATTTTCTCTTTAACGGAGTTTAAAAGCTTAGGTTCGGCTGAATCTATCTTGTTTATAGCTACAATCGCCTTAAGGTATACACGATTGCCAGTAAGAGCATCGATCAACTGCTCCTCATCGATATCTTCTCTGATGATGACTTCTGCGTTTACGTACCCGTAGGCAGATACCATCTCTGCAGCAGATTCTGCACTCATTTTAGTCATAGTGGTTGTAGGCTTAACCTCTATACCACCGCGATCAGTTTTTGTGATTACAACATTCGGAGGGTGGGTATTTAATCGAATACCAGCATTATATAGTTCATCCATCAAAACTTCTACATTGGTGTCGAACACATCAACAATAAAAAACACCAGATCAGAAGTTCTGACAACAGCTAAAACTTCTCTGCCTCGGCCTTTTCCTTTTGACGCGTCCCGGATAAGCCCTGGCATATCTAAAATCTGGATTTTAGCAAACTTATAAGTCATCAATCCGGGGATTACATCCAGAGTTGTGAATGCATAAGCTGCAACATCACTTTTAGCGCCTGTTAATTTAGTTAAAAGTGTTGATTTTCCTACACTCGGAAATCCAACCAGTGCTACAGTAGCATTGCCTGATTTCTTAACAGAATATCCCTGGCCTCCGCCGCCTGAAGCAGCACGTCTTTTTTCCTGCTCCATTTTTAATCTGGCGATCTTGGCTTTCAGAAGTCCTATGTGTCCCTGTGTTTTTTTATTATATTGGGTCTTCTCGATTTCCTCTTCAATAGATTTTATCTGTTCATCAATCGTTAGAGCCAATAAACACACCAACCGACTGTAATTCGGTACTCCATGACCTTATTTATCCTTTCCCTTCCATGTGACATATAAAGCATTGCATACAGCAATATTTAGTAGAGAGCAGTTGAATAGACATATTTAACAATATAAAAACACTGCAATGGGGCAACATTCATCACATTTAAAAAGAAAGAGTGTTAAGATTACAGGCGCATATAAAGTAGAAAGAAAGTTATATATGCATCAATGCATGGGTGAGATGGTTAAACATGGCCGGATATAAATCATCTCTAGACGCGATCTCCAGTAAAAAATGGGGACCGATCTTGGGTATTGTAATAGCATCAGTTATTGCATTTATATTACTGGCATACATATCACCAAGCATCTGCTTTGGATTTTTGATATGTGTATTAGTAATTTATTTCATTCCATACTATTTCGGATTAAAATCGTTTAAACTGCTTGCAGTATGGGGAATTGCATTTATTCTATTGATGCCAATACCGTTATCTTATTTTTCAGAAAATGTAGTGTACGAATATGAAGATAAAGATATATTTTCAGAAAGTAAGGACAAAACAATCATTAATGGAACAGTAACTCCATATATTGAATCAGAAAACGGAACATATACATTCACTGTAGAAGCAGATGAAAAATATGACGTTGTTAAACTCTGGATTGCACCGACATCTGCATTTGGTATATACTTCGTAGGAAATGGTCATAGTAGTTCTTACTCCATGACTACTGAAGGCAAAACAGAGGATGGAAAAAATATTTGGAGCGTAACTCTTGACAATCTGAGTCCAAATATGTATTCATACATGTTTGAAGGAAAGCTTGTTGATGAAAGCTCAGAGATAGATGGTGAGTTCACTAGTGCAGTTATCGGACCAATCAATGAGGATTCCACATCGCTGTACGTCACAATATACAAAACAACTGTCACAAATGTTGCATTGTATATCGGTCTGTTATACTTCTTACTAATGTTCATGATGTATACCAACCGCAGGAACAGAGAACTGTTCGAACAGCAGAGAGCTAAACAGAGCCGTCCAGAAGAAGGGCCTGACGGAACATTCCATTGTCCAAAGTGCAACTCAGAAGTAATTAAAGGACAAAAGTTCTGTCCACAGTGTGGAGAAAGCTTTGCTGTGGATCCCAAAGAGGTTCAGATGCCATCTGCCCCATTCAAAGGCGCTGATGATGATTACTTCTGCACAGAATGTGGCACAAAGGTGGATGAAAACGCTACGGTTTGTCCTGGATGCGGGAAAAAATTTGAATGAACGGGGGACTTTGTCTCCCAAACTTTTTAATCTTTTTACATATTGCCCTCATCTGGCATGCCATCTAAGACGACGACTACAAAAACAGTGAAAAGTCAAAAAGACATTTCAGTTTCAGAATTCTTTGAAAAAAACAGACAGATTCTTGGTTTTGATTCTCCAGTGAAGTCACTGCTTATGGGTGTTAAAGAAGCAGTAGATAATTCTCTGGATGCTTGTGAGGAAGCTAGAATCCTTCCAGACATACTTGTAGAAATATCAAAAATGGATCAAAAAGAATACAAAGTAACTATTGAAGACAACGGTCCTGGTATACCTTCTGCAGCTATGCCGAATGTATTTGGCAGATTGCTGCATGGTTCGAGATTTCATGCTGTGAGACAGTCCAGAGGACAACAGGGTATCGGCATTTCTGCAACGGTAATGTGTGCACAGATTACTACCGGAAAACCTGCAACAGCCAGATCTAAGGTGAAAAGTGCGGAAGCCGCCAAAGAAATTGATATTATCATTGATACTAAAAAGAACACCCCGGTAATCTTAAGAGAAGAGTATATCCCGTGGAATGAGAAAGAGTCTGGAACCCGCATTACATTCTACATGAGCGGAAGATACATCACCGGAAAACAATCAATCTATGAGTATCTCCGGCAAACTGCAATTGTCAATCCTCATGCATCTTTAACATTTATTGATCCAGACGGACACAAATATATCTTTGAAAGGGCAACGAATGAACTGCCTCCCCAGTCAAAGGAGATCAAACCACATCCTGACGGGATTGAACTGGGAACATTGATGAACATGGTAAATGCCAGTTCTGAAAAGAGTCTGATAAAGTTTCTTCAGAATGATTTTAGCAGGATATCAGAACGTGTAGCCAAAGAGATCTGCAGTGCAGCTGGAATAACAGAAACAACCAGATTATCAACGATGGATCTTGAAAAATGCAAACAGCTGCAGGATGGCATAGGAAAAGTAAAGATCATGGCACCGCAGTCTGACTGCCTTTCGCCGATTGGTGAGAACCTGATAAGGAAGGGTTTGAAGCACGTTCTTTCAGACATTAAACCAGAATACTATGCACCTCCCATCACCAGAGATCCCAAATCACATTCGGGGAATCCATTCCTTGTTGAAGTTGGAATAGTATATGGAGGCGGGCTGCCGTCTGATCAACAGGTTCAGATATTGAGATTTGCTAACAGGGTTCCTCTTCTTTATCAGCAGGGCGCATGCGCAATTACAAAAGCGATAGAAGCCACAGACTGGAGAAGATACGGATTGGAGCAGCGTGGCGGAACCGGGATTCCATATGGTCCAGCAATAATTCTTGTGCATATTGCATCCACAAAAATACCATTTACATCAGAAGCTAAAGAAGCAGTTTCTGCAATACCACAGATACAAGAAGAGATAACTCTTGCACTCAAAGCCTGCGGAAGAAGCCTGCGTACACACTTGAATAAAAAAGAAAGAAAAAAGAAAACAAGAGCTAAATTCGAAATTGTTCAGGTCATTATTCCGCTCATGGCAGAAAAAACTGCCAATGTTCTCGGTAAACCAATACCGGATCTAAGAGGAACCATCACAAAAATCATGAATGTCGTATGGATTGATGAGTCAATAACATATGATAAGGGAAAACACCGTGCTAAAATTACAATATACAACTATACTCCAAAAAATCAGAAGTTTAAATTGCACACAGTGTTGCCAAAAGAAGGAACGAGTCTCATATCATATTCATTAAACCCATCAGAAGTTAAAGATGATATAAAATTAACATGGGATCTTCCCCGCATCGCCTCAACAGAAATTTTTGAGATCAGTTTTGAATTGAATGGTCTTGATAAAGAGGCATATGAAGAGATGGACATTTACGTTTCAAATATTAATCCGGTAGATGTGATGGGTGCTGACCCGTTGCCAGGAGACTGGGATCTTCAAGGAGTTAATTTCACGGAAGTAGACATGGTTCCAGATGTGGAAATTAGTGAAGAAGAAGATGAAGAACCCGACTACGATGAGACTGAGGAGGATTTATATGACGAATGAACGCAACACGGAAGCAATAAAACGTCTTTATTCCATATCTGAAGATATTTATGACCAGCTTGAGTCTGGAAAAATTCCTAAAATGGTGCTTCCTCTCAGAACAAAAGCCAATATTAAATTTGATAACCGTTCCCAGGTGTGGAAATACGGAAGTATGAACGGTGTCAGAAGCGCAAAAAAGGTAAAAGGCGCCATGATGCTGCTGAGAACATCGTACATGCTGGAGCTCATCCAGAATATGATTGAAACAAACAAGTCATCTACCTTAAGAGAAGCTTATTACATTTCAGAAGCGTGGGGCAAAGCTAAATTTAATTCACAGGATGAATCCAATCTGCTAGCAGAAGACCTGGAAATAGTTACAGACTGTCTCAGGGAGGACTTCAAGCTCAGGCCAGAAGAAAATGGAGCACACATCATCGGAGATCTAAACATCATTGAAACAGACAGAAAGGGAAAGAAAAAAGCATTGAACTGCAGAGATGATGTTGGAGATTCTGGATACGGCATACCATACAATGTTGAGAAAGAAAAATTAGAGCTGAAGAGTACCAGCGCTAAATTCGTAATTGCAATAGAAACCGGTGGTATGTTTGACCGTCTTGTTGAGAACGGATTCGATGAAAAGAGTGATGGAATATTGGTTCACCTTAAGGGGCAGCCTGCAAGATCCACCAGAAGATTCATAAAACGTTTAAACGATGAAATGGGGCTTCCGGTTATAGTGTTCACGGATGGAGATCCATGGTCCTTTAGGATATATGCATCTGTAGCATATGGTGCAATTAAAACAGCTCACCTTTCTGAATATCTCGCAACCCCATCTGCAGAGTATATTGGTATAACTGCCTCAGATATTGAAAATTATGACCTGCCTACAGATAAGCTGTCGGATATGGATGTAAGAGCACTTAACGCAGAGCTGAAAGACCCTAGATTTCAAACATCATTCTGGAAAGGTGAAATAGAGTTGATGCTAAAATTAAAGAAAAAAGCTGAACAGCAGGCTCTAGCTAAATATGGTCTGGATTTCGTTACAGATACATATCTACCAGATAAACTCAATGAATTTGGAATACTCAGAAATTAAATCTTCTGAGTAAACCATTTTTTTAATTTTATTAAAATTATCACTCCAGATTAGGAAAATCAAATCCTACCAGAATTGTTGCAAGTTTCGGATCATCCTCATAGCCGTGTTTTGCTCTGATATACATATCAGAAGGCGGAGCTGGAGAGCATGATACAATATTTTCTGCACCTTCGAATTCATTGACTTCTGGGAAGGATACCGGAGGCATGATAAAACACTCTTTACCACCGCCATACCGTTCAGGGTACATTACAAATTCTTCAGATAGCCATAGAATTGATTCGTTTACATTTGCAAGAAACTGTTCTTTAGCGTTCGGAAGAACTTCTTCACCGAGTATTATGTTGTCAGAGATTAGCTTTAATGTAGGTTCCGGAGGAGGACGGAAACGCTTGTCTTTGATAATGCATATCACATACTGCCTCTTCAGACACTCCTCTACACCAATATTAGAAACACGTATTCCCGCTGCAGCAGTGATATTTTTTTCGATGTCTAATATTTTTTCACGACATTCGTTTTTTAGAGGAAAAACGTGGTGAGTGCCGTCCATTAATTTTATGCGATCCACTATGTCTTGAAGCTTTACCATCATATTGGGATGAAAATGTCAATAAATAAACCTTATTACTTGAAAAATAGTAATTGGATGTAGTATCCAATTTAGCCAGATATTTTAAAATAAAGCATCCATCCAAATTAAATGTTGACGAGTTGTGCATATTTTGCTGAGTAACAATTCACAGTTGAAGAAGATCCATTAAAAGCAAAATGAGCGCAAAATAGAAGATTAGTTAAGGAATCATGGCTATTGGAAATTGAATCATGGATCTAGAACTAATACCACTAGGATCGGGAAGTGTAAACCCCAGACCTCCGGTCAAAGCAATAGGTATAGGCGGAGCTGGACACAACATTCTAAAAGACTGTTCCTTAAATAAAGTGGCATTGTGTACATCCAGAGACGCATTTATCGATCCGGTTGTACCGGCATATAAACTAGACAATGATGATGTTCAATTTTTAAACTCGATAACTCCCGAGCTTATTGGAACGCTGAATCACACATCCCTTGACAAAATATGCAGATTAATCGATGGCATAGAAATGGTATCGATTTTTTCTGGTCTGGGTGGTGAAACTGGAAGTAAGATCACACCACTTACAGCGTATGCATGCAAAAAATCAACAGCCCTTGCAGTATCGTCAGTTGCCATACCTTTTTCAGCAGAAGGACAGGCCAGAAAAAAACAATCTGCAGCAGCTCTACCGACAATAGTAAAACATTCACATATTACAATCTCATATCCAAACGATGGATTGCTGAAACTTGCACCAGATTTACCACTTCAATCTGCGCTTAAAGTTATGAATTTTTTCATGACGAAACCAATTTTAGACATCGCAGGCATGATCACAAAAGATGACATTTCAGCAATAAAAACAAATCTTAATCGATCCCACATGAGAGTGGGGATAGGACGCGGCGGCGGCACATGGGGTGAAGAAGCCGCCATTCAGGAAGCACTAACATCCCCATGGTTTGATTTTGACCTGTATGAGGTAGAAAGGGCGCTTATGATTATATCTGCACCAAAAGCAGATGAATATACATTTAAAAATGTAATGAAATTTCTGGGTCCTAAGATACCTCACTCAAAGATTCTGTACTGGACTGTTCCAACACTGGAGGATAATGCAGAATCTGAAGTTACATTACTGCTTGACTGCCCTAATCAGCATTGAGAATAGATTTTGGTGCTCCGGCAAATGCACATAATGACTCGGCTTCCATGAAGTGCAGCTTCCCAGGCATAACTAGACAATGAAGCGGTGATCCAAGATCTGCACATAGAATACTGTTTGGAGATCCGGCAACTAATTTTTGAGTTGAAGAACCAATCCTTGCTCCAGCACAAAACAGCGAGGTATCCGTTATTAAATTTTTATGCAGTCTTTCTTCAGCATCCAACAGCCACTGCATGGCAATGTTCGCCGTCATATACCTGCTTTCATCAGCTTTGATGTCTAAAAGAATCAATGTGTGAAGTCCGCGTTCAAAATTCTCCAGAATATTATCATATGGAGATGCTGGAAGAAAACCAGGTTCAGGAAATGGAATTGTTACTGCTCTTCCAAATTTATAAGGCTGAAGGCCGAAAGCTGCAGCGCATGCTGTAAAGATCGAGACGCCGTGTACTAGCTTCGTAGGAATATTTTCCTTTTCAGCTCTCAACCTTATATCCACATGAGTCGTGGCAGACATGGGATCTCCAGCTGTCACAAATGATACTTTTCCACATTTTGCCTCTTCGATTATAGTATCATGCTCTTCAACATCTGATCTTTTTAAAACCGTGATTTTTTTGCCAATAAAATTTTCTAAGTCTTCTATTGATGAATCGATGAGCTTGGATGTGTAAAATTCCGCAAAGATTTTATCAGATGATCGAAGCGTTTCGAGCGCTTTTACGCTCATGTCTTCAGGCTTTGACATGCCTAAACCCACAAATATTATTTCACCCATGATGACACCGTGCTAGCCACTTGTCTTAAAGTTCCTCGAGAGAAAGCGGAGTCCATACGCAGAAGACTTATAGAATCCGGTTTGCTGGATATTTCATTCAGAATAAAAGGTCAAGGTGAATTTATACTAATACCTGTCGTTTCTAAAGAGATAGATTGTGAGTACGAGTTTGTTGAAGAAGAACTTCAGTCTCAAGAAAAGACAGAAACTGATTATAAGAATATTGTAAAGATGCCTGCAGAGTTAAAGGATTATCTTCCAGCATCGTATGACATTATCGGCGAGGTTATCATCATTAAATTGGATGAGGAACTTCAAGAATATAGAAATGAAATTGGAAATGCTCTGTTGAAAGTGCATCCCAATATCAGTACGGTAGCGGAAGACCGCGGTGTAAAGGGCGAACTGCGGGTACGGGATTTGAATATAATTGCTGGCAAAGATAAAACAGAGACCATGCATACGGAACATGGGGTAAGGTTGCTTCTTGATCCTGCATATGTATACTTTAATCCACGATTAGCTACAGAACGCCACAGGATAACATCTCTTGTGAAAGATGATGAGATTGTTGTGGACATGTTCGCCGGAGTTGGCCCTTACTCAGTAATGATTGCCAAATATGCCAAACCAAAGATCGTATTTTCAATGGATCTGAACCCATATGCTATCGATTATCTGAAAAAAAATATAGAGATAAATAAGGTAGAGAATATAATTCCTCTGGAAGGGGATTCTGCCGCGATGATCCATGATCTTCCTCCGGCCGATAGAATAATTATGAACCTGCCGCACTCCGCTCACGAATTCTTTTATGACGCCCTCACATGCCTGAACCCCGGCGGAACCATCCATTTCTATACGATCTGCGAGAGAGATAGTCTGGATTCCGTATTTGCCAAGCTGTCTATGCAGGCAAGAAGTATGGGATCTAAGATCACTATCGACAGACTGGAAGAGCTTAAAACATACTCTCCGACTATGAGCGTATACAGCGCAGACATTAGATTTTCAGATCTAGATCTTGTCGAGGATTGGTGAGAGTGTTATTCCATTTTGACCTTGATAATTCCCGCTTCTTTTCTCATACGAAATTAAAGCCGGAGAATGCAGAGTTTCAAAAACAATCTGAACAAATCTGTCTGAGATGGAAAGTTCGATGTCACTGTTTGAGACGTTGTAACCCATAAACGTCAGCGTTCCTTTGAATCCAGCATCCACTTTTCCCAATCCGGCGATTATTCCTTTTCGAATCCAGGAAGTTCTCAGCCATAATTGTGCTGAGATATAATTCGGCAGTTCTACCTTTTCAATTGTAGATACATAAAACATAGTTTTGGGTGGAATCTTTACTTTCCCATCTGTAATTTTTAGCCCGGAATCAGGTATGGAGATCTCAGCGATTCTCAGGTCATAGCCATTAGGAGTTATGGATCCATCATAAAAATCACTGATATTCATTATTCCATTTTGAATATTTGACAGAATCTCATGATCTGGTAAAATGCACATGATGCCCCGGTAAGCATCTCAGATAAATAGCTTCTCCGAGGATGGATAGAAATATTTGATCTGCATTAGGGGTCTGGAACGTGGCGATATCGTGAGTATTGAAATTCACAAGGTTGAAAAAAGCAGAATCGATGAAGTCGACTTTGATAATTTAGTGTTCGGACATACTTTTTCCGATCATATGTTCCAGATGGAGTATCGCAACAACAAGTGGAATCCCCCAGCGATTATTCCTTTTGGAAAGATCGAGGTATATCCATCATTATCAAGCCTGCACTATGGACAAAGCATATTCGAAGGACTGAAAGCATTCCGTTCGGCGGATGGATCTGTTAACATATTCAGACTGGACAAGCACATTGCTAGGATGGAAAATTCATGCAAAAGGATGTGCATTCCAACACTGGATAGTGAAATGTTCAAAGAAGCAGTAACCACACTAGTCGGTCTGGACAGGCAATGGATACCTCAGGCAAGAGGATCCTCATTGTACATACGGCCATTCATATTCGCTTCTGAGAACTACATAGGTGTCAGAGTCTCAGAAAAGTACGATTTTTACATATTAACCGGACCAGTTTCAACATATTTTAAAGAAGGTCTGAGCCCAGTTAAACTGATGACATCTGAAGGATATGTCAGAGCTGTCCGTGGCGGGCTTGGAGAAGCGAAAACAGCCGCGAATTATGCTGCATCACTGTTGCCAGCAATGGAAGCTCAGAGAAGAGGGTTCTCACAGGTTCTATGGTTAGATGCTCTGGAAGGAAAATACATTGATGAAGTGGGAACGATGAATATTGCATTCTTCAAAGATGATGTATTAATCACTCCACCGCTTGAGGGTACAATCCTCCCTGGAGTTACACGCGATAGTGTAATCCAAATTGCAAAGAAAAAAGGCATAAAGGTTGAAGAAAGGAGAATTTCAATTGATGAAGTGATGGAGTCTGTCAAAGACGGAAGCATGACTGAAATCTTTGGAACCGGAACAGCCGCTGTCATCTCGCCTGTTGGAGAGGTGTATCACAATGGGGAAAGTGTAACAGTTAATAATTTCAAAACAGGACCCATTGCAAAAATGTTCTATGATGAGATAACCGGAATCCAGTACGGTGAGAAAGAAGATACATTTGGCTGGATAACAAAGATTCAATAAAGCCACGAGGGCGAGAGTTGAAATAACCTTTGATGTATGAGATTCTCATGCGCGTTCTCAATCAAGAAGAACAAACAGGAGAGATCAAAGTTCTTATTGAGACTCTCGACGACCTGTGGCATTTATACAATATTATCAACCCTGGAGATATTGTAATAGCTGTCACATTCAGACGGGATGAAGTAAAGGCAGATAAGATCCGTGCAGAACGTGCAGAAAAGAAGAGAATGGTTTTAGGAATCAGGGTTGAGAAAATAGAGTTTCATGATTCTGAATCAAGACTCCGCATATTAGGTGTGATCGAAGAGGGACCGCAGGATATAGGTGCCCATCACACACTGATATTGAGTGAAAGAGAAAATCTTACAATCAGAAAAGAAGAGTGGAGCAAAGTAGCTTTAGAACGGATTGCAAGAGCAGTTGATGATTCCAAAAAGCCAAAGATATTGTTCATAGCCATCGAGACTGATGAGGCGTATTTGGCAGCGTCCAGGCAGTTTGGAATTCAGGAAATTGCAACAATAAATGCATCTTCATCTGGAAAAATGTATGATCAGAAAGAATCCGGAGACTTTTACGGAGAAGTGCTGGAAAAAATAAAAATGAGCTATGAACCAGGAACTCCAATTGTTATACTCGGCCCGGGATTCGCCAAAGAGACTTTAATGTCTCTGGGGAAATCAAAAGAACCAGAGATCTTCGCAAATTCATACATATATCATACAGGGCAGGCAGGTACAGCTGGTATCCAGGAGCTTATGAAGTCCGGAATGGGGGCAGAGGTCATAAAGGATTCCAGAATCTCCATGGAGACTAAGCTCGTAGAAGAAGCATTAGAAAGAATAGCCAAAGACAACCTAATCTCATATGGTCCATTGGACGTTAAACACGCTGCGGATATGAGCGCCATCGACACGTTATTAGTTCTTGATTCAGAGATAAGAAAAAACAACGTGGAATCGATTATGAATCAGGTTGAAGAGGCCCGAGGAAAGGTAGTGGTTATAAGTGAAAATTTTGAAGCTGGAAAAAAGCTTGAATCCATCGGAGGGATTGCTGCTCTTTTACGCTTCAGCATTTAAACTTAGTTGGCATTTGAAGTATCAACTGATCTCATGGCATCGTTGATTGCAAGCTCTGCGATATCTGCTGAATACATTGCAACTCGACTTACTGAGTCCAATATTGACATTACTTCAGCAGTAAAATCATTTTGACTGGAGTATGAGGTTTCCTTTATTCTCTCAGACAGCTCGTCAGCAGAGTCTATGACTTTATTTGCCTTATTAACATCTCTAGAGAAAAATGACTCTGTAGCCAGTGATAATATGTTTATGCTTTCTTCGCTGAATTTAATAATCGTATCCATCTCATCCTGCGATGATTTTTGAGATTTTCTCTCAAGTACATGTTTTGCAATTTTTTCTGCATGGTCGCCTATGCGTTCAATAGCTCTTGCAACAAGCATTAAGCTCATAGAATCATAGATGTTGGTGCCTACAATCTCAGCAAGTTTACGGTCTTTTTGGATCAGATTGAACTGTTTCACAGTCATCCAATACAACCTGTCAATATCCTGATCCCTATCAATCACGTCTTCTGCAAGAGCAGAATCCAATGAAACATAGGATGTTATTGCATCCTTGTACATGGAGCCCACGAGAAGATGCATCCTTCGTACGCATTTTTTCTGTGGCAGTTCTACAGGATCCGATAGATCGTGCAGGGTGATCGAATTACTGGTTTCTTCTATAACTTCAGGTCCTATAACCAGTCTTGAGAATGCCTTAATAACATGTTTCATCTCCAAATCGATTCTCTCTTTGGACTTTACCTCGATTATATCAAAGCCTGCGAGATATGCCCCGATGAGCTTGCGGCCCAAGTGCTCTGCTTCGCCTTCATCCACTTCGATGATACTCTTGGCTGGCGTAGATTTTTTTCTCTCGCCGGCATCTATGCATAGTGTACCATCATCCGTTATACACATATTCACCCTGTCGCCTGCTTTAATGTTATTAGAATCTATCCAGCTTTTAGGAAGGGACACAGTAATTGTTGATGTACCTGTTTTTTGCACTTTTCTAGATTCAGTATTGTTTGGCATAGAACTACCTAGATATGTAAAAGTACGATGCAATATATTCTTTTCGACTAAATATGATTTACATACAATTGGATATACATACAATATAGTTTAACAATATAACAAGTGTATTATGTAAAAAATAATTACAGTATATAGGTAATCTATATAATTTGAAATTTAATTTAAGATTTATAACCCGTTTGGATGTGAATAAATGGGCAACAAGCTAGTAGCTGGAGGATTTGCAGTACTTCTCGTAATCTCTGCAGTATTAGCTATGTTCACTAGCATGAATTTTCCAGGTGTCGGTGTTTTAAGCGTTCAAAATGAAGAGAATATCAGCTATTCACCTTTAGAAAATCCAGAAGAGTATCCGATTACACGGCCTTTATACATCTATACTGATGGAGTGCCGGCAGAAAACAGTTCTTTATACAGGTGGCTTGAATATATCTATTCAGATGATGGCCAGCGTTATGTTAAAAATGCAGGTTTTTATCCGGTTACTTCTGAAGTAAAGAACAAGATGGAGATTCAGCTGAATAGCGGCACAATCAACAATAATTATGGAAACGGCGAGATAACTCAAAGCGGGTCCACAACGCTAGGTGATTTGGCAACGTTGTGGGCAAATGATTTTCAAGAAAAATACGGCATTAAGGTATTACTCAATACTCCTGGATCTGGAACAGGAATAACTAACTTGATAAATGGCTTTGTAGATGCCGCACAATCATCCAGAGATATAAAGGAGATCGAGTTGGAAAGTGCAAAAAGCAATAATGTGAACATTATTGAATGGATAGTGGCATACGATGCTTTGGCAATAGTTGTTCATAAGGACAATCCAGTGACGAATATCACGCTTGAAGATTTGAAAGGTATATACAATGGGACATATACAAACTGGAGCGAGCTGGGAGGATATGATTGTCCAATCGTACTGTATGGAAGAGACAGTGCATCGGGAAGTTATGATTACTTTAAAGAAGCGATATTGGATGGGGAAAGCTACAGTATCAAAATGCAACAATTTTCATCAAACGCACTTATTGTAGCTGAAGTGGAAAATAACCTGGGCGGAATTGGTTATGTGGGCGTAGGTTATGCAGAAGAATCACTAGCGGATGAATGGGTGGGAAAACAGAATGGAAATTAAGATATATAAACGAGAGAACCGAGTTCGCCGTTATGCAGAAAGTGGCATCACTGGAGTGCTAGGAGTATGTGGTATCTTTTCTGTTCTTATTCTTGCGCTTGTGTTTATATTTTTAATTACCAACTCGATTCCATTTTTTCAAAGTGTAGGCCTTACAAACTTCTTCACTGGTACACAGTGGGATCCGTTTGGCAGCGAAGCCATGTGGGGCGTGCTGCCGCTTCTTTCAGGCACGCTGCTTGTAAGTTTTGTAGGTGCGATAATTGCCATCCCGATAGGGCTTGGCTGTACAATATATCTGTCAGAACTGGCAGATTCTAAAATAAAAAAGATATTAAAACCGGCGATTGAAATATTAGCCGGCGTACCTTCTGTAATATATGGTTTGTTTGCGGCATTGGTTCTTTCCAACTGGATAATGGAGTTGTTTGATCCATTATATAGATTAAATGCACTAAACGGTGCTATAATTCTAGCAATAATGATGATTCCCATTCAAGTTTCAATTTCTGAAGAAGCACTGAACGCTGTACCTAGAAACCTCAGAGAAGCATCCTACGCAATGGGAGCTACCAGATGGGAGACCATAAAAGGAGTGATCATTCCAGCAGCACTGCCAGGCATAATCGCCTCCATTGCTCTAGCAATCGGAAGAGCAGTTGGAGAAACAATGGCTGTGCTGATGGCTACAGGAAATGCATCGCAATTCTCATTTGACATTCTTACATCGGTGAGGACAATGACTGCGGCACTTGCGATTGATGTTCCGGAAGCAGCCATTGGATCATTACAATATCAAGGACTATTTGCAGTTGGTCTGCTTCTGTTTATTATAACATTTGTGATTAATTTAATAGCAGATATGGTCCTTTCAAAATATCAGGAGACATATAAATGATGATGAGCCGCAAAAATAAAGAGCGCGTGTTCTTCTGGATATTTAGAGGCTGTGCGGCGGCAGTCATTGCATTTTTAACAATCATCATAATGTTCGTAATTGTAAACGGTGCCGGTACGATAAGCTGGGATTTCTTGACACAGAATCCAATGCCAAATGATTCCGGAGCTTTAGTATCTGGTGGAATACTCAGCCCCATAATAGGGACTTTAATGCTGATGGGGCTTGTTTTGATAATTGCAATCCCCATTGGAGTTTTCGGAGCCGTGTTCTTGGTAGAATACTGCAGGCCGTATAAATGGTCCCGATATATATGGATGACAGTTAACAATCTGGCCGGAGTGCCATCAATAGTCTGGGCATTGCTGGGTGTTGGTATATTCGTATACTATTTAGCATTTGGATTAAGTTTGATTTCTGCTGCAATTACACTGAGTTTGATGATTCTTCCGATTGTAATGGTATCCACCAAAGAAGCCTTGGAGGCAATTCCCAGCTCAATATATGATGCATCCATAGGACTGGGAGCTACAAAATGGCAGACAATTCTGCATCATATTCTTCCATATTCCGCATCGGGAATAATTACAGGAATTATTTTATCACTATCCAGAGCCGGAGGAGAGACGGCTCCTCTGCTGCTTACGGGAGTTGCTATAAATGCAGCAATTCCTTTATCTATATTCGACCAGTTCCAGGCTCTACCATATTATATATACATGATGACTTCCGCATCAGATAGAGCTAGTGCATACCCCATGGCATATGGGGCAGCACTTGTTCTGATTATAATCATGATGGTGATGAATCTAGCTGCTGCTACATTGCGTAGCAGGTATCGTGAAAAATACAAGTGGTGATCAAATATCAAAAATAGAAGTAAAAGATCTGAATCTTTGGTTCGATACAAAACATGTGCTGAAAGATGTCAGTATCGAGATATATGAAAAAGAAATCACTGCAATAATCGGACCATCTGGATGCGGAAAATCAACATTTCTCAGATGCCTCAATAGAATGAATGATCTCATACCATCTACAAAAATAGAAGGCGAAATACTATTGGATGGCAAAAACGTCTTAGCAAATGATATTGATCCCGTAGACTTAAGAAAAGACGTCGGAATGGTATTTCAAAAACCCAACCCATTTCCTAAAAGCATTTATGAGAATATAGTGTTCGCACCTAAAATACACGGTGTAGAGGAAGTTAAGAAAGATCCCAGAACCAACAAAGAGAAGATCGTACGCAGGAAACCAACAAAAGACGAATTAGACCAAATCGTTGAAAAATGTCTAAGACGCGCTGCCCTCTGGGACGAGGTTAAAGACAGACTAAATAAGTCTGCGTATGATTTGTCTGGCGGCCAGCAACAGAGATTGTGCATAGCGAGAACAATGTCCATCGAGCCGGAAGTAATTTTATTTGATGAGCCTTGTTCAGCACTTGATCCAATAGCAACTGCAAAGATAGAGGATTTGTTAGTCGATCTGCGTAAAGATTATACCGTGGTTATTGTAACCCACAATATGCAGCAGGCTGCTAGAGTAGCTGACAGGACAGCATTTTTCTATATGGGCGACCTTGTCGAATACGGTCCAACTAAAAAATTATTTGAAAAACCAGAAAAAGAGCTCACAGAGCAGTATTTGACGGGGAGAATGGGATAATGGCTTCAAGAACTGTCTTTACACAGGAGATGAAAAATCTGGATCAAGAAATGATCCAGATGGGTGCTTTGGCAGAAACGATGATAAAAACTGGAACCAAGGCATTTGTAGAAGGGGATCCTCAGTATCTTGAAGAGATGAAAAATCTGGATTATGAGCTGCACGTAATGGATCAGACGATTGAGAAACACTGTCTGGATATTATAGCTCTCCATCAGCCTTTAGCGGTGGATCTCAGAACAGTATCTTCGATATTAAAAATAATAACGGATCTCAATAGAATAGGAAGGTATGGCAGAGATCTGGCAGAAACCGGAGACCCAGATAAGTCAAAAGATGTTCCACAAGCATTGATTACGATGATCGATGAGGTTCTGCTGCTTGTGTCGGATGCGATTAGAAGTTTTGTAACCAGAGACATCGAACTAGCTAAAAGCATATCCTGCAGAGATGATACGATCGATGAATTGTGGAAACTGACCTTAAAAGAGTCACTGGATTATATAAAAGAAAATCAAAAATGTAAAACTAGCGTTTCTGTTGGAGCTGAAGCCATATTAGCGTCACGATACTTAGAGCGGATTGCAGATCATGCCTGCAATATTGGAGACAGGGTAGTTTTCATGATCTCTGGACAAAGACCAATGATCTGATGCTTGAAACAAACATCAATCATTACTATCTTTGTTCTCCTTTTGCTCCTCTTGTTCTTTTTCCATCATTTTCGAGATGCACCATACTACGCCATGAGACCTGCTAGCGAAATCGCGTTTTTCTACTTTTTCATCTAACCAATTTACTAGCTCCAATGGAAGTCTTGTTACAATAGGTTGAGATTTTGGCAAGGTATCATAAACTCTGAATAGGAATTACATAAATAACTAATGTAATTTGTCGTATTACGGTGTAATATTTTGTAGTATGCATTTAAAAATCTAAGATCAGTTTTATAAAAAATGATGACTAACTTCGGGGAACAAATGTCATTGCCGATATTGATCTAGGATATTTTTCATATAGAAAGAGGGATTCGAGTTAGATGAGTGATCGCGTACAAATTGTAGAGTTTAATTCCGGAGACTGCGGAAAATTTGAAACTGATGAAAAGATCATCTGTGGCAGCCGGATTACTACATATCTATGCCCACAATGTAAAACTCCAATAGGTAAAAGTGGTTTGGCCGCCACTCGCGGTGAATGGATTTGTTTTCAGTGCGGCATCAGGGGAAAATATATTGATACAAACGAAAAAAGAGTGAAAATGTATCAAATAAAAGACGTTCCAAAAAAAATGAGAGTACTGGCAATAGATCTTCATGACAAATACACCTGGGCGGCATACCCTACAGAAGAAGATGAAAGGGTTATGGTAAGAAACTGTCCATCCTGCGGATCAAAAGATGCTTTAAAATTCAGTTCAGACGCAGAATGTAAAACAGAATGTCCAAAATGTGGATTAGTCATGATATTAAAAAAACCAAACGAAGATGAGCGCATAATCGGAAGAGTTGTGCTTGATCCAAAAAAAAACTACTATATAGATATACCAGTAAAAGCATTTTTTTCAGAAGATGTCGTTCCAACTGAGCGGGATGAACGTGGCAGAATAATGTGTCCGTGTTGCAATAATTCAATCGAGACTAATTCACCAATATTATATTCTGGGAAAATAGTAGAATGCAGCATTTGTGATGCGGCAGGTGTTATATTCAGCACCAATGAAAAAGAGTCCAATTCTTGGAAAATTACAATATTGAAACCCCCAAAAGTTTTTCAAAAAGAGCACAAAAACAACGCTTACTTTTCAGATATAGCAACTATAGGCCCTGAATAAGCCTGATATGAGCTTAATTTTAATTGTTTATGAAGAAGTGATAGTAAAAGATTATATACGTGCTAGAGTTTGTCTAGCATGAGACTACTATGTCCGGTAAAGAAATTAGAATAGAAAGAATATTAGATAGGAACACGAAAAAGGCAGTTGTGGTACCTTTAGACCACGGAGTTTCAATGGGACCAATCCCAGGAATCGTTGATCTGAAGGATACAGTGGATAAAGTAGCAGAAGGTGGTGCTACAGCGGTTATCGAACACAAAGGTGCAATACCCTATGGACACCGTGCGCTAGGCAGAGATGTTGGTTTGATTGTTCACATGTCCGCATCATCTTCATTATCAATCGACCCTAATTCCCGCGTATTAGTCTGTGAAGTTACAGAAGCACTAAAGATGGGCGCTGATGCAGTCTCAATTCACGTAAATATCGGAGCGGACACTGAAGCTGAAATGCTGAGAGACTTTGGATACGTTTCGAGAGAATGCACAGAATGGGGAATGCCACTGCTGGCAATGGTATACCCGCGCGGACAGAAAATAAAAGACAGCTTCGATGTCGATATGATAAAACGTTGTGCTCGCATAGCTCAAGAATTAGGAGCTGACATTGTAAAAACGTCATACACTGGAGATATTGATACATTTAAAGAGGTTACAAGAGGGGTTTCGATTCCTGTATTAGTAGCAGGCGGCCCGCAGATGTCATCCACTAAAGAAATTCTACAGATGGTACGCGACTCAATAGATGCTGGAGCAAGCGGAACTAGTATTGGAAGAAATGTATTCCAGCATCAAAATGTAGTAGGAATAACAAAAGCCATATCTGGAATTGTATTTGATGATCTGAGTGTTGATGAAGCGATAAGATTTCTAGAGTGATTTGGCATGGATAAAAAGATCGTTTGGATTAGAGCAGACCTGCTTGAGGAGTATGATGATCGAAAATCGATAGTATCTTCAGCACTTGAAGCAGGATTTACAGATATAATTATTAGAGCAGAAGATGAACAGCTTAAACATCTAGGTAGATTCAATGCAATAATCTACAATGATGGCGACTACATATTAGATGGTAAAAAAATAGGAGAAGAAGTCGTAATAACATCGTCTAAAGATCAGGACTTTGCAGCCACTCTCGCCGGCAAGATAGAAAATGTAGTTATATCTACCGAAAATTGGAAAGTCATACCATTGGAAAATCTGATAACTGCATTCCAAAAAACAATCACAAATTTGATTGTTTCGTCATCAAATCCAGACGATGCAAAATTGTTTTTAGAAACTATGGAAGTAGGATCCGATGGTATTCTGGTTAACATCTCTAATCCAGCAGATTTGAGCAAGTATGCGTTCTTAATCGAAAAGAATGAACCAGTATGTCTTAATGAAGTGAAAATAACAAAAATAGAGACACTAGGTATTGGAGACCGTGTGTGTATAGATACCTGTTCCATATTAGAAGTAGGAGAAGGAATGCTTGTAGGGTCTCAATCATCCTGCTTGTTTTTGATTGCATCTGAAAGCCTAGAAAGTGAGTATGTAGCTTCAAGGCCATTTAGAGTCAATGCTGGTGCTGTACATGCATATGTCATGACATCATCTGGACGTACAAAGTATCTGTCAGAAATTGGATCTGGAGATGAGCTTCTTGCAGTAAAGAGTGATGGTGTTGCAAGAAAGGTTAACGTGGGAAGGGCTAAAGTCGAAAAACGTCCACTGGTCTTAATCGAAGGTGAATGCAAAAATAAAAAACATAGCGTAATTCTTCAAAATGCAGAAACAATACGCCTTTGCACAAAAAATAGCACGGTATCAGTTTCTGATCTGAAAGTGGGTGATTGCGTTTTAGCTAGAATTGAAGAAGGCGGCCGCCACTTTGGACAAGTTATCGATGAAACGATCGTGGAATTATAATGATCTGTGCAGCTATATCAGAACAATCTGCTGAGGATGCCGTGAATGTCGGCATTGACTCAGCATCAATTGGGGCGGATCTTGTAGAAGTAAGATTTGACTCCATACAGGAAATACCTCAGGACCTGAGTGTATTCCAAAAAATACCTGTACCGAAGATAGCTACATTTAGAACATTATCACAAGGTGGAAAATGCAATTTCGATGAGGAGCGTTTGGATTTTTTTAGAGAATGCTCAAAATATTTTGAGTACATCGATATTGAATATGATTCTAAGCTATCAGATATGCAATTTGATAATTGTAAAAAGATTGTTTCATATCATGACTTTTTAAAAACTCCGCCCGCAGAGATTATTGAAAAGATTATAACTAATCTACAAAAAAAAGCATGCATTGCAAAAGCTGCGTTCTATGTGAGATCGGTTACGGATCTATATGAAATCATAACTGCATCTCAGCATCTTACTGGCAGTTATATTCTGATCGGAATGGGTGAATTGGGAGAGTTGACTAGAATATGTTATGATACCCTGGGATCTGAGATAACATATGCATCACCATGCATCGGCAAAGAAACTGCCGCAGGACAGATTGATGTCAAGTCACTAAAAAAGCTTGGCAAAGGCTGCTGCTTGACTGGCATAATCGGAAATCCAGTTAGTCATTCTAGGTCTCCAGACATGCATAATGCAGCTTTTAGATCCTTAGGTATAAATGGACATTATTTTAGATTTAGATGTGAAGAGAATGAGCTGGAGAAGATCGTACATATCATCAGAGTGCTCGGCATGAAGGGCATGAATGTAACTATACCCTATAAACAAAAAATAATGGAGTATATTGATGAAGTGGACAAAACGGCTGAAGATGCGGGTGCTGTAAACTGCATAATGAATGAAGGGAACCAGCTGAAAGGAATGAATACTGATATAGCTGGATTTAGAGAGTCTTTTAAGGCAGCTGGAGTCTGTGTACGGGATAAAAATTCTTTAATAATCGGAGCGGGAGGTGCTGCTAGAGCATGCGCAGCATTCCTTTCAGAAGAGCACTCAGAGATAAAGATCACTAACCGCACAAAAGAAAAAGCAGAGAAACTTGCAAAAGAGTTTAATGGCACAGTGGTTGATTCTGCAGATACAGACTCAGATATTATTATAAATTGCACTCCAATAGGAATGGAAGGTTTTGAGAAAGAATCTATTTTTCAGGAGTGCTTGTTTAACAAAAATCAAACAGTGATGGATGCAGTTCCGGTTCCAGAAATTACTAAGTTTCTAGAAAAGGCCAAAGAATGCGGAGCGCATATAATTTCTGGAAGAGAAATGTTAATCTATCAGGCCATGGATGCGTTTGAAACTTGGACCGGGCTTAAGCCTGACTATTCGGTTATGTCCAAGGCATATGGTGAAACAAGATGAAAGGGACTGGAACAGCATACAGTGCTGCAACTATAGTGAATGCCATGGCTACTGGATATGGTGCAGCATTCGGCATAGACTTAAAAACAGAAGCTGAAATTACGATCAGTTCTGGTCAAGGTATCTATATAAAAACAGATGTTGATGAATCTCCACAGCTTGTGACCCTGTGCATTGAAAGATTTTTAGACAAATTTGCACCCGGTGAAGAATATAGAGTATGTGCGGAATTAAATTCAAATATACCAGTATCACGTGGGCTTAAAAGCAGCAGTGCAGCGTGCAATGCTGTGCTGATGGCAATGAAAAATACATTGTCGATAGATTGCGATATCCTAGATCTAATAAGAATCGGTACTGCCGCTTCGATTGATTGCGGAGTATCACTAACTGGAGCTTTTGATGATGCTTGCGCATCCATGTTAGGTGGAGTTGTACTGACAAATAACAATTCAAATGATTTAATAAAAAGAAGACATCTTGAAGAAGATGTAGCAGTTGTAATCGATATTCCAGAGTACCAGATAAGAAAACCATCCCTCGACCGCAGCAGAATTAAAGCGGTAACTCCGATAGCAAGAATAGCTTTTGATAAAGCAAGCGAGGGAAAGTATTGGGAAGCCTTGACTCTTAATGGGATGTGCTATTCAGCAGCATTCAACCTTGATCAGGAAATATCAATACGCGGATTATGTAACGGTGCACTCGCCTCGGGTTTAACAGGATCAGGGCCTGCAACAATAATGGTAGTTAATAAGGATAAATTAGATAAATTCATAGAAAATATGGGTGAGCATCGATTAATTGTCGCTAATGTAAATAACGGGGATTTTAATGAAACTTCAAGTTAAACCATCCGAAATAAGTGGCACGATTATTGCACCCCCATCAAAAAGCTGTACACACCGGGCAATAGTACTAGCCTCCTTAGCTAAGGGTACTTCAAAAATAGAAAAAGCTCTGATTTGCAAAGATACAACAGCTACAATACAGGCAATGGAAGCATTTGGAGCAACAATTAAAGAAGACAATGATAAGCTGAGCATTCGTGGTGGAAGACTGAAAGCCCCCATTGAACCAATTGATTGTCTCAATTCCGGAACAACCCTCAGATTGTGCAGCGGAATAGCTTCCCTCATGGACAATAATATCACACTTACAGGAGATGAGTCTTTAAAAGGAAGACCTATGAAACCATTGCTGAATGCGTTTACAGAAATGGGAGTCTACTGCGTATCAACTTCGAAGGGGATAACGATTAGAGGTCCAAATAATGGGAGGTGGACCCATATAAGAGGAGATGTCTCTTCTCAGTTCATATCATCATTGTTGATCTCTTCTGCATTAAAACCAAGAGACACGGACATCGTGATCACATCGCCCCTTGTATCAAAACCATATATAGATATCACAACAAGCATGATGGCTCAATTTGGAGTCAGATGCAGTGAGACTAAAGATGGTTACAGAGTTATGGGTGGACAATCATACAGGCCCAGAGAATATGTCATCCCAGGAGACTATTCATCTGCTGCATTCGCACTTGGAGCTGGTGCAATATCTGGAAAGGTGACAGTAACTGGATTGGATCCAAATGATGTTCAAGGAGACCGGTTAATAATCGATTTTTTAAGAGAGTTTGGTGCAGACATCAGCATATCTGGAGATTCTGTGACCGTTGTAAAATCAGAGTTAGAGGGAATAAATGCCGACATAGGGAACTGCCCAGATCTATTTCCAATTTTAGCAGTCATAGGAACGCAGGCTGAAGGAGTGACTACATTATACAATGCAGCTCATCTGAAACATAAAGAAAGCGACAGGATAGCCGCAGTAGTCACATTCTTAAGAAATATGGGTGCCGACATAGATGAGACTGATGATGGTTGCATCATAAGAGGTAAATGCAATCTAACTGGATGTACAGTAAATCCAAACGGAGACCATCGCATATTAATGGCAGCTGTGGTTGCCGCAATGTCAGCAAGCGGGAAGACCATTATAACAGACGGCGGCTGCTATGATGTATCATATCCAGCATTTATTAAGGATTTTAATACTCTAGGTGCGGATCTGGAGGAAGTTAAGTGAACACAATCGGAACAAGATTCCGCGTTACAATTTTCGGTGCAAGCCATGATACTTGCATCGGCTGCGTAATTGACGGCATCCCTGCAGGAATAGAATTGGATCTAGATTATATCCAGAAAGAAGTGGACTGTAGAAAACCAGTGGCACTCATCGGCACGCCAAGAAAAGAAGAAGACAAAGTGGAAGTACTTGCAGGATTAAAAGACGAAGTTACAACGGGAATTCCATTAGTCATCCAGATTAAAAATTCCAATACAGACTCTTCAAAATATGAAAAGTTTAAAATTATACCCAGGCCAGGACATGCAGATTTTCCTGCATTTGAGAAATATGGTCCAGCCCATGACATACGCGGCGGCGGACAATTCTCAGGAAGAATGACTGCTCCGCTGACCGCCGCTGGTGCAATAGCAAAGGAAATGCTGCTTGGCATAGACGTTAAGATTGCCGCTTACACACAGAGCATAGGATCGATAGATGATCCTGCAGAGCACACGTTCAAAGAAATCAAAAGGGAAACGAAAGAAAATCCAGTTCATGCCGCTGATCCAGAAATTGCACTAGACATGCTGAATGAAATATTGACCGCTAAAGATGATGGAGATAGTGTGGGCGGGATAGTTCGATGCCTGACTGAAGGATTGCCTGTTGGTGTAGGAGAACCGTTTTTTGATACATTAGATGGCGAGATTGCAAAAATGATGTTTGCAATTCCCGGTGTAAAAGGAATAGAGTTCGGAGCAGGATTCAAAGCTACCAAGATGAGAGGATCCATTCATAATGATCCATATTCAGTTGTAGATGATTATCTGATTAAGACTGATACGAACAATGCCGGCGGTGTACTGGGTGGTCTTTCAAATGGCATGCCGCTGGATTTTAAAGTTGCATTTAAACCTACAGCATCCATATTCAAAGAGCAGAAAAGTGTAAATCTTGGGAAGATGGAGAAAGAAACACTTCTGATTGAAGGAAGGCATGATCCCTGTATAGTTCCAAGAGCAGTTGCCCCGGTAGAGGCTGCAACAGCGATAGTACTGACTGATTTGTGTTTAAGGGGAGATTTTATTGCGTGAAGATATAGAAGACATTAGAAAGCGCATAGAGAAGATAGATAATGAAATACTGCGCATGATGGCCAACAGAACGGCCGCCGCTGTTGAAATGGGTAAAAGAAAAGCCTCGGATTCTCTACCTTTACGTGCTCCAGATGTAGAAGAAAAAGTCATTGGGAGATATGTTAGTAAAGCTAAAGAATTTGGAATGTCCGAGGATTCGGCATCTACAATAGCCAGACTACTCATTCATGAATCAATAGAGCAGCAAGGACTAATTCCCCGTCCAGCAAAATCAAAAAGAATGCTGATCATCGGAGGAAATGGAAAAATGGGGCAGTGGTTGTGCAGATTCTTTGCTTCACGAGGCCACAAAATAAAGATCTACGATACGACTGAAAATATAAAATATCCTTGCGAGAAAGATTTGAAGCAGGGAGTTCTAGAGGCTGAAGTTGTAATTATTGCTGTACCTATTTCATATACACCAATGATTTTGGAAGAGGTTCTGTCATATAACACATCAGCACTGATATTTGATGTTTCTTCTGTTAAGACCCCGTCTGCAGAGATTCTGAAGAAAGGCGGTAAGATTGCAGAAGTCTGTTCAGTGCACCCAATGTTTGGACCTGAAACTAATTCAATTATTGATGAAAATGTTGTCATATGTAACTGCGGATCATACAGCGCCGTCGACAAAGCTGAAGAGTTATTTGACGGTGCCAATATAACTAAGACTGATCTGGATGAGCATGATAAGCTAATGGCATATGTTTTAGGACTCAGCCACGCCACAAACATTGCATTCTTTGAGACATTGAATAGAAGTGGTAAAAGTTATTCAGAATTGTCAAGAGTGGCATCCACCACATTTAAAGATCAGGTAGAGACCTCTCACAATGTAGTATCCGATAATGCACAGCTATACTACGAAATTCAAAATCTCAACCCTTACGAACAAGAAGTTCTTAGTAGTCTTGTAGATTCAGTAAACACAATAAAAGATGCAGCTCGTAAAAATAACAAAGACGCCTTCACCAAAATGATGAATGAAGGGAAAGAATACTTTGGAGGCAATTAAATGTCAAAAATAAATGTAGCAGTTCTGGGAGCTACGGGGATGATTGGTCAGCGGTTCATACAACTTCTAGAAAATCACCCCTGGTTCGAAATCGGAGGATTATACGCATCTGAACGCTCAGAAGGTAAAAAACTCAAAGATGTACTCAAAGTCAGAGATCACAGCTTCAATGATGAAACGCTGGATATGACGATTGAGCGTCTTGAAACAAAAAAGATCTCAGAGCTGAATAGAATTGCATTTTCTGGTCTTCCTTCAGATATCGCCGGTCCAATCGAGAGTGATCTGGCAGATTTGGGCGTAGCTGTTTTTTCAAATGCGGCTAACCACAGGATGAGGGATGACGTTCCTCTGCTTATTCCCGAATGCAATTCATCTCACTTGGAAGCGATTAAACAGCAGAAAACATACAGCAACGGTGGATATATAGTTACAAATGCCAATTGTTCAACAACCGGCATTGCTGTGCCTCTGAAAGCAATTGATACGTCATTTGGACTAAAAATGGTATGCATATCCACATATCAGGCAGTTTCCGGTGCTGGGTATCCAGGAGTTCCATCATTAGACATATTATGCAATGTAGTGCCATATATTAAAAATGAAGAAGAAAAAATGGAGATGGAATTAGCAAAGATACTGGGAGACTATAATGGTTCAAGATTCATAGACGCAAATGTAAATGTACTTTCCAACTGCGTCCGCGTACCTGTAATAGACGGCCATCTTGAATCGCTGGTATTCAATCTGTCCAAAGATGCTGACGTAGATAAACTGGCTGGAGTGATACGTTCATTCACAGCAGAACCTCAAAAACTACAGCTACCGTCTGCACCGATTGCGCCGATTATCGTACGCGATGAACCAGACCGCCCGCAGCCTGCATGCGATGCTTTTGCCGGGACACCTGCTAGAGCACGTGGAATGGCATGTACAGTTGGAAGAATCCGCGAAAAAGACAATTATTTCAAGATGTTCGTACTATCACATAACACTCTGCGCGGTGGGGCAGGTGGATCTGTGCTTAATGCCGAATTAGCTGTAGCAAAAAAGATGATGTGAGGCTAATACAATGAAAAGGACATACGATGAAATAAACGCCAAAATAAAAAGTGGCGACGCAGTTGTCATGACAGCTGAAGAAGCCATTGCACTCGCTGAGAGCAAGGGCATTGAAAAGGCAACGGAAGAAGTAGACGTCGTGACTACAGGCACATTTGGAGCTATGTGTTCATCAGGAGCGTTTGTAAATTTTGGACACTCGGAACCACCGATTCGTATGTCAAATGTTACATTAAACGGGGTTCCTGTATGTGCTGGTTTAGCTGCAGTAGATGCATACATAGGTGCTACCGATGAACGTCCCGATTCAGAACACGGATATGGCGGAGCTCACGTAATAGAGTCGCTCGTAAATGGAGAGGCTGTACATCTTAAAGCAACCGCCCCTGGGACAGACTGCTATCCAAGAAAGGAAATAGATACATACATATCACTAAAAACTCTAAATCAAGCATACTTATACAATCCAAGGAACATGTATCAAAACTATGCAGTTGCTACAAATTCTTCAGAGAAGACTTTGTTTACGTACATGGGAAAACTGCTTCCACAATATGGAAACATGACATACAGCAGTGCTGGACAGCTTTCACCACTGCTCAAAGATCCAACTCTGCGTACAATAGGAATAGGTACAAGGATATTTCTGGGCGGCGGGATCGGATATGTAGCGTGGGAGGGTACACAATACAAAACTAATGTACCCATAAGAAATGGCGTACCATCAGCATCTGCACGTACACTGGCAGTGATCGGAGATTTGAAAGGAATGAGTAGTGAATTCCTGAGAGGAATGAGCATTCATGGGTATGGCGTTTCACTTGGTGTTGGTATAGGAGTTCCAATACCGATATTGGATGAAAATCTGATGAAAACTGCAGTTACTGCAGATAAGGATATCTATGCACCAGTATTGGACTATTCAGAACAATCGAGAGACAGACGTCCAATAGGTGAAGTAAGCTATGCAGAACTTAAAAGCGGCAGCGTAGAGATCCTGGGAAAGAGCATTAAAACTTCATCTTTATCCTCATATAACAAGGCCCGCGTGATCGCAGATAAGCTGAAAAATATGATAGCCAATGGAGAATTTCTGCTTACACAACCTGTTGAAAAACTTCCAGAAGAACGCAAACAAAAACCATTGAATATCTGCACAAAAGACGAGGTGGCTAAATAATGGTTAAAAAGAAAGTTAAGCTAAAATTTGTACCGGGACAAGCTAATGAGCCCATTACATACGTTCTTGTGAAAGATTACAATTTGAGATTCAACATACTTCAGGCTAAAATAATAGACGGCGGAGGAAAACTTCTCTTAGAAATAGAAGGAGAAGAAAAATGCATTGGTGCCGGCCTAAAATACCTTCGCGACCGCGGAGTTTCTGTGAAAGAAGTATGCGACTTCGTGTCCAAAGATGAAATGAAATGTACAAACTGTGGATTATGCGTTTCGATCTGTCCTGCTGAAGCAATAGATATGGACAGAGATACCTGGGTTGTCAAATTCAACACCGAAAAATGCATAGGCTGCTTTCTGTGTGTTGAAGCCTGCCCCCTGAACGCAATGGTTCTAAAAATATGATAATTCATAAACATTTTGAAGTGGAAGAGACTGCTGTTACGATCATCTGTGATGAAGAATATGTCTCATCCATTCAAAATTCAATTTTTGATTCTAGAGAAATAATCAAACAATGCATAATGGATTTTCCTGAGTTCCAGTGGTCACTAGAGCCTTTGGAAGTTAGCGGTGAAGAGATTATTATAAAAATGTGCAAAGCCGCAAAAAAAGCAGGGGTTGGGCCAATGGCCGCCGTGGCGGGTGCAATTGCAGAGAAAGCGGTTCAGACCGCAATGGATGAAGGGTCAAGACACTGCATAGTTGAGAATGGCGGCGACATTGCAATGGTTTTAGAAAAACCAGTAAATATCGGAATATTCGCACCTGCGCTTAAGGATGTGGGCTTTCACATCGATCCAGTAAATCAGATCTTAGGAATGTGTACATCCTCTGCCAGCATAGGGCCGTCCATATCATTCGGCGTATCGGATGCATCAGTGGTCATATCGAATGATGTGTGTCTTGCTGATGCATGCGCTACAAGATTAGGAAATTTAGTAACATCCGATGAAGAAGATGTGATAAAAAAAGCAATGGATATAGTATGCAGCATTGATGGAGTCGATGGCGCCTTTGTAGCAGTAAATTCAAAAATCGCAATGAAGGGAGTTCTTCCACAATTGTGCAGAGTTCGCTTTGATGAATCGTCAATAACTAAAATTGAATTTTAGTAAAAAAACTATAAAGATACGAAACATATACACGACAGATGTCCAAATCTGCAAAAGGAATAATTGCGATAATCATAATTTTACTAGTAATTTGCATATTGGTGTACCCAGCACTATCTGATGAGGTATCAGATAACGAGGGATCAAAAGAGTATGAAGTTACATTTATCAATGGAAATGCCGAATATTTTAGGATAAATATTGATCCTGCTCACCCAACAATCGGGAACAATATGCCAAGTGCACCTTCATCCGAAAACGGTATGATCTTTGTAGGATGGAATACTAAAACTGACGGATCTGGCAATAATGTAACCTCAGACACTCAGATCAATAAAGATATTACAGTATTCGCAGTTTGGACAATCGAAGAAGAGAATGACAGAACCGGATTTACTTCTACATCAAGTCAGTCATACAAGATAGATGACAAGACAGTAGAGATAGTCTTGGGAGATCTATACCCAATTCCAAAGGTAGAAGAAGTCACGGTGATTGTGTATGACCCTGAAACTGGAAAACAGTGCAGAGGATCACTTGGCGGATCTGAATATACACTGTCATTTGATAATGTGCGGGTAAGCTTTCAGGACACAGATAATGATGGATTAATGGATTCCAATGAAAAACTGACATTTGAAGCAGACAATGGGTTAACTGCCGGAATATGGAATATTGAATTGGATTATGAGAATTATAAAAACGGAAATAACCAATTCCATTTTCACATATTCGAGAATGGTGAAGAAAGCTATCCTGAAAATGTAAGAGTTAATTTCCTAGACGTTGGGCAGGCCGATTCCGCATTAATATTCACATCAGACAACAAAACAATCCTGATTGATGCTGGAGTCCCTTTGAATAAGAAAACAGAATATGCTCCAAAGCTTATTGAGCAGTTAAAAAATTACCACGTAGAAAAGATAGATGCCATGATACTGACGCATCCGGATTACGATCACATTGCGGGTGCAGAAGCAGTTTTAGATGAGTATGATGTTTTGAGTGTATACATGTGCAAAAAAACAGCTAAGAGTGCAACATATACCAATCTGCTAAGCGCAATAGATCAAGAAGGCTGTGAAAAGCACATAGGAGATTTTTCAGCTGGGGATTATTTAAATTTAAGTACCACTGAAAATTTCAGAGTGTTATCTGTAGACAGCAAAACAAAGAATGATGCTAATTCAGCAAGCATCGTCATACGAATGAGTTGCGAATCGCATTCATTCTTATTTACCGGTGATGCTCCAGATAATGTTGAAATGGAGATGCTGCAGAGCTATTCGGATGAACTTGATACTGACATACTTAAAGTGGGCCATCACGGATCTAAATCATCAAGTTCCAGTGATTTCCTACAGGCTGTTACACCATCCATATCCGTAATATCATGTGGCAAGGATAATTCATATGGGCATCCGCACGAAGAAGCATTAGAAAGATTGAACACATATTCAGAAGAGGTCGTTAGGATAGATATCTCTGGAGCTTACAGCTACACATCATCTGGAAAGATCATTGACTGAGAAATACTCAACAGAACAATGCCGTATACTATCCGTATTTATGATGAAAATACAGCTGTAACCAGCTAGGCAAGATTCTTAATATATGGGAGCAATGATTGCCCCCACATATATACTGGTGAATCAGATGCCCATCAAACTGGCTGTACCAAACAAAGGACGATTAAATGAGCGCTCATTAGAGATGCTGAAGCGTGCTGGGTTAGAGATAGAAAACGGGGGAGACAGACTTCTCTTTGCATCTGTTAAAAATGGAAATTTCTCTGTTCTATTTCTAAGAGCTCAAGATATAGTGCGGTTTGTGCAAACCGGTGCGGTCGATGCAGGCATTACTGGTTGGGATCTTGTTCTAGAAAACGGCAATGGGGTAGAACTTGTAAGGGAAATGGGGTTCGGAAAATGCAGGCTTTCAGTAGCTGTTCCCGAGTCCTCAGGAATTAACTCTCTTGAAGACATTGCCGATGGTTCCAGGGTTGCGACTTCATTTCCCAATATGACGAAACAGTTCTTCGAAAGTATAGGTAAAAAAGTAGAAATCGCAGTCATCTCCGGAGCTGCTGAAGTAATGCCACGCATGGGTGTGGCTGATTTTATTACAGATTTGGTATCAAGCGGGAGCACTTTAAAAAGCAACAATCTCAGAGAACTAGCAGTTATCTCAGATTCTCAGGCCGTTTTGATAGCATCTAAAAACCTACACTCTGAAAAAATGAAGGAACTGGAAGAGCTTGCCAACGCGCTTGAAAGTGTAGAAATTGCTGAACATAAAAAGTACCTGATGGCAGACGTGCCGGTGGCTGTATTGGACGAGGTGAGAACATTTTTACCCGGAATAGACGGCCCAACCGTCATGAATATCGCAGGGAGAGATGATGTTGTGGCAATTCATGTTGTTATTGATAAATCACAGATATATAATACAGTAAACAAACTCAAAAAGCTTGGAGCTTCAGGCATATTAATCGTACCAATTGACAGGATGGTGCCGTAATGGAAGAATTGCGTCGAAGCACTGTAAGAGATCTAGAATTATATTATAATCCAAAGGTAAAAGCCATCAGGATGGATACATCAGTAAATGTAGTTGGACCCAACCCGGCAGTGAAAAAAGTACTTGAAGAGTGTATGGACATGGAAGTTAATCAATACCCGTCTCCATACTCTGATGATCTGCGTAAAGCATTGGCTGAAAGATATAATTTAGAGGCAGACAATTTCGTTGTAGGAAATGGATCTGATGAACTTCTGGATGTATCATTTAAATCATTTTTAGAATCCGGTGACGTTGTTGTCGCCCCACACCCGTCATATGTACTGCACAGCTTCTTCGTAAAGATAAACGGAGGATGTTTCGAAACTGTTGACTTACTCCCGGGATTCCAACTGGACGTAGATGGAATGCTAGAAAAGAAGAGTAAAATGATTATTCTGTGTACTCCAAATAATCCAACATCCAATTGTTTCAAAAGAGCTGATGTGAAAAGACTGATCGAAGAATATGATCGCCCGATAATCGTGGATGAAGCATATACCGAGTACACTTCAGAAGAGTATCTCTCATACGTAAATGAATTTGATAACCTGATAGTAACCAGAACTTTTTCAAAAGCATACGGGCTTGCTGGCATGAGAATCGGATATCTTGCAGCCAATAAGAAATTGGCAACCATGATGCAAAAGGTAAAAATTCCATATTCATTGAATAAGATAAGCGAAGCCGTGGCGATCGCAGCACTTCAGAACACAGAATATTTAGAAAAAGGTCAGAAGATTGTAAAGGAACAGCGCGAAAAACTATCCAACGGACTAAGAGAACTCGGATTTGAAGTATTCCCGTCTGATGGGAACTTCATTATGTTTAGAGTTAAAGTACCTTCTGATGAGTTTGTGTCAAGACTGGCTGCAAAGGGGATTTTGATTCGTGACTTTGGAAAACGCAGAATGCTTGAAAACTGTGTACGGACCACAATCGGAACAGAAGAATTGAATGAACTGCTCTTGAGTAAAATAAAAGAGGTGAACGAAGAGTGGTAGAGATTCGCCGTTCAGTAAAATATCCCGAATCCAATGACTCATATAGAATCGGCCAAAGGCCGAAGGTAAAAGTGTCCATTGTTGACTATGGGGTTGGAAATCTGCATTCAATAAGAAAAGCACTTGAATTAGCTGGTGCAAGACCTGTTATAGAATCAAATGTTAGAAATCTTTTGGATTCAGAAGTGATGATCTTTCCGGGTGTTGGAGCGTTTGATCCTGCAGCCGCGAAGCTAGAACCATACAGAGAAATAATATTAGACAGATTGAACGCTGGTACACCCTGTTTAGGAATCTGCATCGGGACCCATATATTATTCGAAGAAAGTGAAGAAGGATCAATACCTGGGATAGGATTTATGAAAGGCAGAGTAGAGAAGATTCATGGTGAAAAAATTCCTCACATGGGATGGAATAAAGTAACAACAGAAGACAAATATTTCACAGATGTAGAATCACCATATTTCTATTTTGCACATTCATATAGGGCCAATCCAGAAGAAGATATCATCAAAGGAACTACTGAATATTATGAAACGTTTCCATCAATAATGAGAAAGAAGAACACTGTAGCTGTACAGTTTCATCCAGAAAAGAGCGGAGCTTCTGGTGCTATATTTCTAAAAAATTTTGTAAAGTTCATTGAGGAAAAATTATGATTGTAATCCCAGCAGTTGATATCCTCGGAGGAAGAGCTGTCCAATTGGTAGGCGGGAAACCAGGAACAGAAAAAATCAGTCTGCCTGATCCGTGGAGTGTCGCAAAATCCTGGGAAGATAAGGGAGCAGAACGTCTGCATGTTGTAGACTTGGATGCTGCTATGAGCAACGGCGATAACCTATCTGCGATTTCATCAATAGTTGATCATACAAATGTACAGATCGAAGTCGGCGGGGGCATAAGAACTACAGAAAAAGCAGAGTCGCTGCTAGAACTAGGCGTTGATATCGTAGTTGGAACCCGCGCAGTTATGGACATTAAATGGCTGAAAGATCTAGCAGATTCATACCCATACCGCGTCATTCTGGCATTGGACGTTAAGAAAGGAATGATCCAGGTAAAAGGGTGGAAAGAATCCTCACCAGAATCATTAGAAAGTATTCTCAGAAACACGTCAGAGCTGCCGTTAAAAGGTGTACTGCACACTAATGTTGATGTAGAGGGTCAGAACAAGGGCATAAATGTAGAAGAGACTGAGAGTTTTAGAGCTATGTGCCCTCATCCAATCATCGAATCTGGCGGCATTTCAAGCAAGTCGGATATAGCCCTGTTAGAAAAGATCGGCATAGAATTTGCAGTGGTTGGAATGGCGATATACACAGGCGCCATAATGCCAGAAGATATATGGAGGAAACAAAAATGAGGGCGGCAAGTTTAAAAAGAAAAACTAAAGAGACTGATATTTCTATAAAAATTGACCTTGATGGCACAGGCGCATCTGCAGTATGCGTAGATGATCAGTTTTTCAAACATATGCTTGAAACATTCAGCAGATACAGTTCATTCGATCTCAATATAACTGCAACTGGAGATAATACGCATCATCTAATTGAAGATGTTGCTATAGCGTTGGGCAGAGCTTTTAAATCAGCGCTGGGAGAGGAACCAGTGGAGCGTGTTTCATTTTTCACACTACCAATGGATGATGCCCTAGTCATGGCATCTGTCGATATAGTGGACAGACCATGGTGTGATGCTGATTGTCCAGACGATTTATACTTACATTTCTTCCGCTCATTTTCAATGGCTTCGGGGATAACGCTGCACATATTGGTTTATCGTGGTTTCGATGATCATCACATCATCGAAGCGTCATTCAAAGCACTGGGTAAAGCCCTGAAAAATGCAGTAGTTGTTAGAAAGGACCTATTGAGCACTAAAAGTAAAGTAATTATGGAGAGTGACTGATTGCTTACTAAGAGAATAATACCATGCCTAGATGTTACAGATGGAAAGGTTGTGAAAGGAGTTAAATTCCAGAATCTCAAGGGAATCGGATACCCGCCAGATCTTGCTCACATGTATGAACAGCAGGGTGCTGATGAGATCACATTTTTAGATATTACTGCTACATCAGATGCAAGAGAAACACTTCTAAATATAGTAGAAAAAACCGCAGAAAAGATTTTTGTTCCACTGACTGTCGGCGGCGGAATCCGGTCTAAGGAGGATATGCGCGCTGCGCTAAAAGCAGGAGCAGATAAAGTGTCAATGAACAGTGCCGCAGTTCAGAATCCAGACATCATATCTGAATGTGCTGAAGAATTCGGAAGCCAATGCGTGGTAGTTGCCATTGATGCTAAAAAAGATGGAGAGTCGTGGAATGTTTACACACACGGCGGCAGAAATAAAGTAGATCTAGACTGTTTAGAGTGGGCTCAAAAAGTTGAAGATCTTGGTGCCGGAGAAATACTATTGACTAGTATGGATGCAGATGGAACAACAAATGGATATGATTTGGAATTAACAGAAAAAATAGCGGATCAAGTAAACATACCAGTCATAGCATCTGGTGGCTGTGGCACATTGGAACATATTTACGAAGTATTTTCACAGACCAATGCCTCCGCAGCACTGGCAGCTTCCATATTCCATTACGGCACATATACTGTAAATGATGTGAAAGCATACCTTCGCGATAAAGGAGTGCTCGTGAGATGAAATTGACTTATGATTCTAATGGGTTAATACCAGTAGTTGTTCAAGATTATCTGACCAATGAAGTTTTAATGGTGGCTTGGGCGAATGAAGAAGCATATGAAAAGATGCTCACCACTGGAAAAACACACTTCTGGTCGAGATCCCGACAAAAATTATGGATGAAAGGAGAAACATCTGGAAACGTACAGAACATAGTCTCCATTCAGACAGACTGTGATGCTGACACACTGCTTGTAAAGGTAAAACAGACTGGCAATGCATGCCATCTTGATAAACCATCTTGCTTTGATGAAGTGCTATATGGAAGCACCGAAAAAACAGCAGCGATAATACCTGAGCTCGTTAGAGTCATTCATGACAGAAAAGAAAATCCAAAAGAAGGCAGCTACACAAATGCTCTTCTCAATGATGAGGATAAGGTTCTAAAAAAGGTCATAGAGGAAGCAGGTGAGGTAGCAATCGCAGGCAAAGGCAAAGACAGAGATGCACAGATTTGGGAAGCTGCTGATCTAATCTATCACCAACTTGTGATGTATGAATATTTAGGACTTCCAATGGATGAAGTCTTTGGGAAATTAACTCGCCGACATGGGGGTTCAAAAGAATGAGAATTGACTTGCATATGCATACATTTCTCAGTGACGGAGAGCTTTTACCAATAGAATTAGCAAGAAGAGCAGCGGTAATGAACCATGAAGCAATAGCATTTACAGATCATGCATCGCTGAGCAATCTAGAAGACATAATTTCAAAATGTACAAAGGATGCAATTCTTGCTGAAGAATATGGATTAAAGGTTCTTCCTGGAGTGGAAATTACACATGTCCCGCCGTCTAAAATTTCAGAAGTTTCTGAAAAAGCTAAAAAGATGGGGGCAAAAATTGTAGTTATACATGGAGAAACCATATCTGAACCAGTAGCACCAGGAACAAACCATGCATCTGTTGTGTGCGAGTATGTTGATATTTTAGCTCACCCAGGATTCATTACTGAAGACGATGCTAAATTAGCTGCAGACAATGGCATCGCTTTAGAGATTACGTCTCGACCATCTCATGCATTGACGAACGGGCATGTCGCTGCTGTAGCAAAAAAATATGGCGCAAACATGGTAGTTGATACAGATACCCACTCACCTAAAGACTTGATCACAGAAGAGAGAGCGATTCAGATTGCAATGGGGGCAGGTCTTAGCAATTCAGAAGCTGAAAAATGTGTATATGATATTCCTAAGAGTTTGGTAAGGAAATTGATATGAACCTTCGGATTGCATTTCAAGGAATCAAAGGGGCATACAGCGAAGATGCATGCAATAAGCTGTTCGGCGACTCTGAAACGTTACCCTGCCATGATTTTTATGAGCTGTTTTCAAAAGTAGCCTGCGGAGATGCTACCCACGGCGTAGTTCCTGTAGAAAATTCACTTCATGGCAGCGTTACACAAGTAAATGATCTTTTACTGGAAAATGATCTTACAGTTACTAAAGAGACTGTCGTTCAGATTAAGCATTGTCTGATAATACAACCTGATTCAGACTTATCTAAAATTAAAAGAGTGTATTCTCACCCACAGGCATTGGGGCAATGCAGCAAATACCTTAACGAAATGCCGTGGGAAATAATGTCTGCATACGATACAGCAGGGTCAGTAAAAATGATTGCGGATGACGGTTCTGAAGAAGAAGCCGCGATAGCATCAAGACGCGCGGCAGAAGAATATAACATGAAAATTGCAGCAGAGAATATACAAAATGAACCTCTGAATTACACCAGATTTTTTGTTATAGAAAAGAATCCTGAAAAACAAGAAGGAGATCGTTTTTCAATAGCATTTGCTGTAAAAGATGCTCCCGGCTCATTATGCGAAGCCTTGAAATATTTTGCAGAGAACAATGTTAATCTTACCAGGCTAGAATCAAGGCCAAGAAAGAATCATCCTTGGGAATATGTATTCTATGCAGACATGGATTGGAGCGAGCGCGCCTCAAAAGCAACGGCAGAATTAAACAAAAAAGCTGCATTTGTGAAAGTACTTGGAAGATATTCACGGATAATTAAAGATATATGACCAAAACATTTATTCTACAAATTTGATCACTGTTCGATGGCAAGACGCAGACGTGGCAACACAATTGAAGAAGAAAAACCTATCTATACTGAAAAAATACCCTTGAGCCTCATGCCAAGAAAATGGATGAGAGGTAAAAAATGGAACATCCTCGAAAATCTAGGGAGGTTTGTTGGAGTATTTCTTATATTTATGGCAATTTTGTCTGCAATTTATGGCTTGGAGATAGTTTATCCAGTTATCTTTCTGATCGGAGCTCTGCTGATATTTTACATAACAGAAGTAATAAGTCCAGACGCTCAGAGAGTGATTAGACCGATAAGAGTCTATAAAAATGGAGTTTTGGTGTATACGACTAGCTTTGAAAAGGCATTGGGGAAAAAATCATTCATGACTTCAGATGATTTAAGGGGGATTAAAGTAAAAAGAATGAATCTTCAAACAGAAAATGGCATCCAAAACCTTCCTATACACCTAACATTCGTACTCAAAAATAATATGAAAATAAAGATGGGACGAAGAAATTGTACAGAACTGATGAGCATTATAGATCTGTTAGATGGCCTTGGCATCAAAGAATTGTAAGCATGCATAATCTGGTGACACTCGAAACTATACACACGATTAAAATAATTCAAGTATAGTACTAGAGTGTTATCAGAAAAGATTATTTAGACTTCTTGAAAATAATTCAAGAAAGTTAACAATATTGATATTTACAATTAAAGATAGGATCGAGCTCATAAACTAAAATATATTAACAATGCATCTTAATGATATGCAGCCAAAAATCGGCATCATTGGGGGTACAGGAGTGTACCCGGACAAATTAGAGATAGTAAACGAAATAGATATTCATACACCATATGGATCTCCATCCAGCTCAATAGCAATTGGCGTTATGAATGGAATAGAAGTAGCATTTCTCCCACGTCATGGAAAAAATCATACCATTCCACCACATATGATCAATTATAGAGCCAACATATATGCATTAAAACAACTTGGAATTGAGAGAATAATATCACCTTGCGCAGTAGGATCACTCAAGGAAGAGTATAAACCTGGCGACATGGTCATTGTCGATCAATTTATCGATTTTACAAAGTCAAGAAAATATACATTTTTTGATGGTCCTAAAACAGAGCACATTGCAATACCTGATCCATTCTGTCCTGAATTAAATCAGATTGCAGAAATTGAGTGCAAGAATCTAAAGATAAACTCACACAATAATGGAACATGTGTATGCATAGAAGGACCCAGATTCTCAACTCGCGCAGAATCTAAGATGTTTAGACAATTTGCTGATATTATCAGCATGACCATTGTTCCCGAATGCCAATTAGCTAGGGAAATGAATATGTGTTACATGTCACTGGCAACAATTACAGACTACGATGCGTGGTCTGAAGAAACTGTAGATGCAATGACTGTATCAAAAGTTATGGAAGAAAATTCTGAAAAAATCAGGAATTTATTAGGGGCAATTATACCAAAAATACCAGTTAAACGAGAAAAATGCAACTGCCCTAAAACATTAGAGTCATCAGCACTCTAATATTTTTTTATATGATCGAGGGGTGTATAACCCCAGATCCCTTAATTTATTGATTTGAGTAGATCATTAAACCTGATCCATGTATTTTACAAAAAAATCTAAATTAAACTACTAAAGTCAAATTACAGTAAAATAACTTATCAAAAATCCAATTAAGGGATGGAAGAAGATCATACGCAACTCGATTGACTGTCAAGTCGACACGTTCGCGACGAAGCAAACGTTAGTAACTGCGGGCTGAATATCTCGGAAAACCTTGATACTTACACCCCAGTCCTATCAAACTCATCATTTATGAGCGTTCTAAGATGCCTCTTTTCCGGGGGAGTTTCGAGCTTAGATGCTTTCAGCTCTTATCCCTTACAGCGTGGCTGCTCAGCAGTGCCTTGCCAGACAACTGATGAACTAGAGGCTACGAATCCCCGTTCCTCTCGTACTAAAGGATCCTTCCCGTCAGGCATCAATACACTTCCACCAAAAAGCAACAAACCTGTCTCACGACGGTCTGAACCCAGCTCACGATCCCTTTTAATGGGCGAACAACCCCACCCTTGGTAGCTGCTGCACCACCAGGATAGGGAGAGCCGACAGCGAAGTAGCAAACCGCTAGGTCGATATGAACTCTTGCTAGCGACGACTCAGTTATCCCCAGGGTAACTTTTCTGTTATCACTCGCCCCCATTCAGAAGGCTGAGTGGTTCGCTAAGCCCTACTTTCGTATCGCCGATTGTTATTGTCCCAACCGACGTCAAGCCAGCTTTTACCTTTGCATTCAACGGCAGATTTCTGACCTGCCTGAGCTGACCATTGGGCGCGCTTGTTATCTTTTTGAGCGCGTGGCGCCCCACCCAAACTGCCCACCTATAGCTGTCCTCTCAGAAAGAGTAAGTGGTACGAGTCCTAAAGGGCAGTGTTTCATTGATGTCTCGGAACTTGCCTGGCGGCAAGCCCTGATAACGACTCCTGCCTACGCTACACATTAGGGCTCGTATCACAACAACAGGTTGTAGTAAAGCTCCATGGGGTCTTCGCTTTCAGGTGGAAGATACCGGATTGTGCGCCGGTACTATCAGTTTCACCGGCTTCGAAGCGGGGACAGTAGAGCTCTCGTTGTGCCTTCATGCAAGTCGCCAATTAAGCGACAAGGTATTACGCTACCTTAAGAGGGTCATAGTTACCCCCGCCGTTTAACGGTCCTTCGCTCAGTTGAACCCGAGTTTCAGATACCGTCACTGGGCAGGCTTCAGCCACAATACACATCCTTTCGAACTAGCTGTGACCTATGTTTTTGTTAAACAGTCGGAGCTCCCTTGTTACTGAGACCAGCCATCTTCATGGCTGGCACCCCTTCTACCAAAGGTACGGGGCTATTTTGCCGAATTCCCTCGCTACGATTACGCCGACACGCCTTAGGCTTCTCACCTAGGGGCACCTGTGTCAGTTCTTGGTACGAACATAACAGACTAAACTAATACAATTTTCATTGATACCTGGAATCAGCTGAAGCAAGCCTTCGCTTGCCTACTCGCGCATTCACCTAATTCTCACCATTACGGTACTCCAAAGGCTTCGACGCTTGAACAGATTGACACCCCTGCTCAGCTTATCCGGATATGTTTCATATTAGGCGATGACTATTATAGCACAGGAATATTAACCTGTTTCCCTTTCGGCAACTTCGATTAAGAGTTGTCTTAGGATCGGCTAACCCTCGGCTGACGAACATTGCCGAGGAACCCTGGCCCCTGCGGCGGAATGGATTCTCACCATTCTTTGCTGCTACTCCTACCAGCATCCATATACGAGCACGGTCCACTTGACCTCACGGCCAAACTTCCACCCATGCACGTCACCTCTCTACCAGATCACCTTGCGGTGCTCTGAGGTATCGGTAACCGGCTTTAGACCCGTCTCTCTTCCCGGCCCATAATCTCGACCGGTGAGCTGTTACGCTTTCTTTAAAGGGTGGCTGCTTCTAAGCCCACCTCCCGGTTGTTTTAGACTACGGACTCGGTTTCATGTTTCACTTAGCCGGTATTTAGGGACCTTAACCTCAGGCTGGATTCATTTCCTTATGGACCCCAAGCTTACCCCAGAGGCCCTCAATCCCAGCGTCTTCGGCGATCGCAGGTTCGGAGTTTAACAAGAGACCGACCGATTTCTCGGCCTAAATCCCTAATTGGTCGCTCTACCCCACAATCTACCTCGGCTGAGGTCTTGCTGCGACAAGTTTCGAGAGGAACCAGCTATTTCCAGTTTAGATTGGCCTTTCACCCCTATACGCAGGTCATCAGAAAGATTTGCACATCATCACCTGTTCGGACCTCCACCCCCCTTTCGAAGGGCTTCATCCTGCCCACGCATAGATCAACTGGCTTCGGGTATCCCACCAGTGACTCCAGGCGAGCACACCTCGCACCTCACCCGAAGGTTGCGTGCTTGTTGGTTTCCCTTTGATTCCAATATTCAATATTTTAATCTCGCCACTGATCAGAACTCGCTGGCCCGTTATTCAAAACGGATGATGCAACGCTGCTCCACCATAAAGGTTTCTTAGCTTCCACGCCACATCAGTTTATAGTTATATAGTTTCAGGCTCTTTTAACCTCCCGTCAAGGGTGCTTTTCAGTTTTCACTCACGCTACTACTGCGCTATCGGTCTCAAGACGTATTTAGAGTTAGAGATGAATGTTCCCTAGCTTCACGCGCGATATCCAACGCACGTTACTCCGGAGCACCAAAACTCATCTTTCCAACTTACCCCTAAAGGGCTATCACCCACTATGGCGCGTCTTTCCAGACGACTTCAGGTTAGTTGGTTAAGACGTATCTGGGTCCACTACACCACATCTCCCTCATATTTCTACAAGGGATTCGGTTTGCTCTGTGCCGCGTTCGATCGCCTTTACTGACGGCATCTCGGTGATTTCTTTTCCTGCGGGTACTAAGATGTTTCAATCCCCCGCGTTCCCGTTCATTACTGAACATTCCGAAGAATAGGAAGTCCCATTCGGCGGTCACCGGATCATAGACTTCTTGCGTCTACCCGGCGCATATCGCTGCTTGACACGACCTTCATCGGCGCTTGAGCCGAGCCATTCCCTATATAACGTAGCATATGCCGCTACTTGTGTCGACTTAACACACGTCCGAATTGCATATGATCGAATTCACTGAACAACAATGTTATCTTCCAAACCACTGTTGTCCTCCATCTCTTCCCCGGGAAATACATTTCTCGGGTGCACATTAAACGTTACTGTGATTGCGTCCGAATATTTCTATTCGATCGCAGCTCCCCTCCATATCTGAAGGAGTATTTATAGCTTACCATAGGAGGCTATCCTATGTCCCTGAAGTCTTACCGACTTACTCAGGTATCCCATGCTATACACAACTACTATATAAATATTTCTAAAAATCCCACATCAACCGCACAAAGATAGGATAAATCTAGGCGATTGTGAGAATATAGCTTAGATAATGATGAGATTTTGGTACTTAATAGTGTATATTATAAAGCGAATTATTGCAAATATGCTAGATTTTAGGGTTTTGAATCGAAGTCTATATATGTAAGTGTATAATACAGGGAAATATAGGGCTGATAGATCAGCGGTAGATCGCATGATTTGCAATCATGAGGCCGCGGGTTCAAGTCCCGCTCAGTCCACTTTTTTACTACTTTATAAAGTATAGATCTGGCTCATCAGAGTCATTAGATAATGAAAACACAGCCTGGCAAGATTAATAAGCTCGGCGTTAACCCAATTCAACAGAATAGACTGTGAACTGTTGGTTGGGCTATCGTCAAAAAAATTTCATCCGTACGATCACCCAGGATATTTGAACTCGATTCTTTTGGAATCTGATATTAACGTTGACGATTCCCAATGTGCAAATTCAACATCATACAAAGCGAAGTCAATAAAAGAAAAATAAAATGGCACAGATCGTCCTCCATTTATTGGATATAGATATAACCGCATACACCAAAAGAAGAACTAAAGTGGAAAACATGCCTGGCAATTGTTTATCAATTGAAGGACACGGACATATATATTCCCTGGTTCGAACCTACCAATTATATGCAGATAAGTTAATTCAAATATGGAAAATGCAAAAAAAGAAAGAGTGATGATTAAGCTCCGCTGAATTTATAATCATACTCTCCGTCACACAGTCTTTCTAATATCCGATCAGATATTTTTGAGAGATCAGCTTCATAAAAATATCCAGAACTGATATTACGTTCACCTACTGAAGACAATAACGAGATTTTACATTTTGCAAGATCAAAATGTCTTGCTATGTGAGAAGCCCGTATTTCAATAATCTGGACGCGATCATATGAAACAATAGACATCTCTCTATCCAATACTCCATTTACAAAGGTAAACAGATCGTTTCCCATATCGAATTCCATTATTGAATATGAATAGTAAGCACAAATGAATAATGAAAAGACTGTTAAGACTGCCATGATAAGAAAGACATATAAGACATATGATGAAATCGCAGAATCATCAAAGTATGACATGGATGCATACCCAATGATCGAAATAATCAAGACAGAGATGATAACTGCTATAGAGTATTCAAACAAGATTGGGTATCTAGCAGCTGCTGGTTGTTTCAATGAGAAATGATCGTAAATAAATTCTGGTAAAACTTCACTCATGACTACAGGTATGAGATTATTATTTGCAAGAAGACAGATTGTAGGTTTTTTACCATCTGAATCACTTAATCCAACAACCTCTAGTTCAATTAAAGACTTATGCAGCAATCTGGCTAAAAGTGGCTGCTTTATGCATACTGCATTTATTCTCGAAATTTTGAATGATGATTTGTATGTCTGAAGCATCCCATGTTGTACATGGATTGTGTCTCCAGTACGATACATTTTAAAATTGTAGAATTTAATTACTCCACCCAGTGAAGGGAATATTTCTACCAATATGAAGAGAATCAATGGAATGGTTATCCCTGAACCTTGCAAGAAGATGGAGATAATTGTCCACATCAGAAAAATCAGTGCTAAGATAGACTGACCAGTTGGCATTCCAAAGATACTGTGAATTAAGATGTCCTTAAATGTAAAGTTGATTAATGGTTTGACAACGTCATCTTCTATGCAGTCTGTGTTATTGAATACCTTTGATGAGAGTTCTGATTTGATTTTTACAGCTAAGTCTTCACTAAATACCAACGTTGCTTCTGCATTTAAAGCATTAACGCCAGAGTTAATATTTATTTTAATGGCAGAGGTACCAAATATTCTATTCAAGACTTTACGTTCTATATTTATAGATGCGATTTTACTATAGGGTATGGTCTTTTTCATTTTTGATACTAAATTCCTTTCGATTACCAATTCATCGTCTTTAAAATAAATTAATGTTCTTTTCCACCAGACATATGATATTACAACAGCGGCTACCATTAACAAAAAAATATACTTGGCATACGAAGTTGTCCCATAGATTACAGCAAACAAAATTGCTAATGTAAACAAGGCTCCAAGTAATTGTTCCAGTATAATGGAAGGATGATGTCTAAATCCATCATTGCTGTTCAATAGAACTACCTCGATTCGCAATCATTGACCTAACGAATTCATTTAACAGTTCAGCAATTTGTTCTGCATCTTGACTGTCTAAAAATTCTAATCTGACCTTACCGCCTGCAGTTGTGATTTCTATATCTGCAAGACCAAATATATTATTTATCGGTCCTTTTGTTATCTCAACCTGATGAATTCTTTCAACAGGAACTAAGATACGCCTCAGGATAATTATTCCGCGCTTGATGTCGATTTTTTCATTAGTAACTAGATATCGATAATGATGATAATATATGTGTGGTGCTATAATGATATAAATGAGTGAAATAATTATCAAGATGCCCATTGAATATTTTACATACTCCAGATATTCATAGTTATGAGTATTCATTAAGTAATAAATTACATAAAATACAATAATTAAAAATATGAAAGATATGATATACCCAATATACATGGAATATATCGATTTATGATTGAGCATTTTATACTCAGTCATTATTTCACTCCAAGTATGCTCCTTCGGAGGCATCCTGAACTAGTTCTCTATACTTTTTCAAAACACCTATAGGCTTGCGATCCAAGACAGTAATGTGTTTCATACGTTCAGTCAACTCCTCATCAGATATGCAAAGAGTTAATTTTCGTTCTGGAATATTGATCTCAATTATATCTCCATTATTCACTGCAGCTATCGGACCACAGTTAAAAGCCTCTGGAGATACGTGACCAATACTACCTCCACGTGTAGCACCAGAAAATCTGCCATCTGTAATGAGTGCAACGGAATCACCAAGTCCCATACCTGCAATCAAACTTGTTGGTGAAAGCATTTCTGGCATCCCTGGCGCGCCTTTCGGACCTTCGTATCGAATAACTACAACGGAACCCGCTTTTACATTTCCTGCAGTTATTGAATCAATAGCATCCTGCTCAGAATCAAAAACAATAGCAGCACCCTTGAATTTCATCATTTTTTCACTAACGGCTGCTTGTTTAACTATCGCACCTTTTGGTGCAAGATTTCCTTTTAAAACAGCTATGCCACCTTCAGAATGAAACGGATTGTCCAAAGATCTGATCACTGCGTCATCAAGCACACTGGATTTGGCTGCAATATCCATCAATGATCTACCATTTACCGTCGGAGTATCCTCCAGATGATCTTTCAATCGATACAGGATTGCAGGTACGCCACCTGCATTATCGAGATCTCTTATGCTGTATGGCCCACTTGGCCTTAGACTAGTTATGTGTGAAATCTGCTTAGAGATTGAATCAAACTCATCCAGAGAAATTGAATAACCAAATGACTTTGCAATTGCAGGAATGTGCAACGCAGTGTTTGTAGATCCGCCTATGGCCATATCAACTTTTATCGCATTTCTAAAGGATTTTAGGTCTATAATGTCATGAGAAGTGATATTCTTCTTTATCAATTCTACAATTTTATGCCCGGTTTCTCTTGCAATTTTTAGCTTTTTATCATCAACAGCTAGGGAAGTTCCACATCCAGTTAGGCTTAAACCAAGTACTTCCGTAAGACAAGCCATAGTATTTGCAGTAAATAAACCTGAACAACTTCCTTCACCTGGGCAGGCGGCACATTCGATACCAGTTACATAAGATTCGTCAACCTTGCCTGCTTGGTATTCCCCAATAGCTTCAAAAATGGATTGAAGATCTAAGTTTTTTCCATCTTTAACGCCGACCTCCATCGCGCCACCGGTCAGCATCATTGTAGGAATATTCATTCTCCCAGCCGCAATTAGCATACCCGGTGTAACTTTATCGCAATTTGTTACTCCTACCCATCCATCTAAAGCATGAGCTTCTACCATAATTTCGCAACAGTCCGCAATTGTTTCCCTGGAAACCAATGAGTACCTCATGCCCTTGTGGCCCATTGCAATGCCATCACAAACTGCTGGTACTCCAAAAACAAAGGGGACACCCCCTGCTTCAACTATTCCTTTTTTAATCTCATCAACAAGACGATTCAGATGTATATGTCCAGGAACGATCTCATTCCAAGAATTTGCAATACCAACAAAAGGTTTTTTCATCTGTTCATCAGTCAAACCAGTTGCACGTAGCAAACTACGGCTTGGTGCTTTTTCAAGTCCTGACTTTATCTGATCGCTTCTCATTGAGTTTACGATAACATGACATGTAAAAATAATTATCCTATGATGCTTTAATAATATTCGAAAAGAACTAATAAAAAATAGATAAATGGGAAGGAGTTTAGAATGTGTTGGTTTAAGATCTCAATACGATCTCAATATTTACGCCATCAGGAACCTGAATTCTCATGAGCTGCCTTAATGCACGCTCATCAGCATCAAGATCGATCAGACGCTTGTGGATACGCATTTCCCAACGGTCCCATGTTTCAGAACCTTCTCCATCAGGACATTTCCTGACTGGAACAACTAATCTCTTAGTCGGAAGTGGAATGGGTCCACGGATCGCAACCCCAGTTCTTTGAGAAATAGATTTAATCTGACCACAGACGCTATCTACTTTCTTGGGATCTGTACCGCTTAATGATATTCTTGCTCTCTGTGCCATAGACATTCGCCCCAAAAAAATTGGGAGGGGAAGAAGATTACTGCACCTTCTTCTCAACGTCTAAACAGACACCAGCAGCTACAGTCTGACCCATATCACGGATAGCAAACCTGCCAAGCTGTGGGAATTCTTTAGCTTTCTCAATGACCATAGGCCTGGAAGGCTGAATTCTTACGATTGCTGCATCTCCAGTCTTTAAGAACTGTGGGTTCTCTTCTTTGACTGAACCGGTAGCTGGATCGAGTTTAGCCAGGAGCTCTACAAAGGTACAAGCTATCTGCATGGTGTGGCAGTGGAATACTGGTGTGTATCCAACGGTGATGACAGATGGGTGGTTAAGAACCATTACCTGAGCTTTGAATGATTTTGCAACGGTTGGTGGATTGTCGACTGGACCAGCAACATCTCCTCTGCGTACATCATTCTTGGCGATACCACGGACGTTGAAACCAACGTTATCACCTGGAATTGCCTGAGGTAACTGTTCATGGTGCATTTCGATACTCTTTACTTCACCGACAACGTGTGATGGTTCAAAGATAACCTTTGTATCTGGTTTCAGTACACCACATTCCACACGTCCTACTGGAACTGTTCCGATACCTGTGATAGTATAAACATCCTGAACAGGAAGCCTGAGTGGTAACTCGGTGGCCTTTGCTGGTTCTTTCAAGTTATTAAGAGCTTCCAAGATTGTAGGTCCTTTATACCAAGGCATGTTTTCAGAGCGCTTGGTAGCGTTGTCACCAGTGTATGCAGAGTACGGAATAACTGGTACATCTTTGTAACCGGTGAGTTTAAGAAGCTTCTCAACTTCGCCTTTTGCTTCATTATATTTCTCTTCAGACCACTTTACAGCATCCATTTTGTTAAGACCAATGATGAGCTGCCTTACACCAAGTGTGAATGCAAGGAATAAGTGTTCTCTTGTCTGTGCCTGAGGTCCTTCAACTGCAGATACGACTAATACTGCTGCATCTGCCTGAGAGGTACCGGTGATCATGTTTTTAACGAAGTCACGGTGACCAGGTGCATCGATGACGGTGAAATAATACTTATCAGTATTGAATTTCTTGTGAGCAACATCGATTGTCACACCCCTGTCCCTCTCTTCCTTTAGAGAGTCCATAACCCATGCAAATTCAAAAGTGGCTTTTCCAGTCTCTTCAGCCATCTTTCTATATTTTTCAATCAAATATGCATCCACGTTTCCAGTATCGGCGAGCATACGACCTACGGATGTAGATTTACCGTGATCGACGTGACCGATGAAGACTAAATTCATGTGTGGTTTCTCTGCCATTTCTATGTCTCCTGAGTATATTATATCGGAATTGGTTTCACTTCATTATGTTAGTTGTATATAACGCTTATTCACCATCATGCGGAGTAATAAGCTGCATCATAAGGTTCTGGTTTCAGACCTTTTCTTGTTCTAATTTGTTCTACCACTTTGGTTTGCAATTCTGGCGGAACTGGAACAAATCCAGCATTCTCTGTAGACCATAATGCACGTCCCTGAGTAGCTCCACGAATCGTAGATGCAAATCCAAACATCTCAGCTACAGGTGCTCTTGCAACGATAGTTGTTGCTTCTCCTTCCTGAGATATCTCGTCAATTACACCTCTTCTCTGCTGCAATTCACGCAGGGCATCACCCATTACAGATTCTGGACAGTTAATGTAGATCTTAGTCAGCGGTTCCATCAGAACCCTCTTTCCTAAGCACATTGCTCCATAAACAGCAGAACGGAAAGCGGGAATGACCTGAGCTGGTCCCCTGTGAATAGAATCTTCGTGAAGCTTAGCATCCATGAGCTTAACTTTCAGGCCCATTGTTTTTTCTTGAGCTAAAGGCCCAAGACTCATGGCCTCTTCGAAACCTTGTTTACATAGTTCAATAGTTTCATTGAGGTACTGGATACCTTTTGTTCCATCGATAAAGACATTGTTATCTTTGAACATCACAACGCCTTTTGCTTCTTCACGATCCATTCCAAGGTCCTGGAGCTTCTTTGCGAGTTCTTTAGTATCCTTGATCTTACCATCTACTGAGATTTCACCAGTTTTGATTGCATCGATGATAGGCTGTTCGAGCGGAGATACTTCTACGAAGAAACGGTTGTGTTTGTTCGGAGATTTTCCTTCGAAAGTTTCACTCTTGCCTTTTACAGATTCCCTATATACAACGATTGGCGGAGACTGGTTGATCTCAATCTTGAAATCATTTACGATACGGTATGTCGTGATTTCCAAGTGAAGTTCACCCATACCAGATAGTAAGTGTTCTCCAGTTTCATTGTTAATTTCAACTTGAATAGAAGGATCTGCTTTTGCTACAGTTCTTAAAACTTCTACGAGCTTTGGTAAATCCTTCATATGCTTTGCTTCTAACGCAACTGTAACTACTGGTTCTGTATAGTGGCTGATCTTTTCAAACGGTTCGGCATCTTTAATTGATGTCACAGTTGAACCTGCAATAGCATCTTTTAGACCGGCTACTGCCACAATATTCCCTGCAGTCATTGCATCTACGGGAATACGATCCGCACCAACACTCAGAGATACAGTTTGAGAGCGCTGCATATTCGGCATGCCTGCAATCCACAGTTCTTGTCCTCTTGATAGAGTTCCAGAGAATAATCTTCCAAGTGCTACTTCACCAGCATGGGGATCGATTACAATTTTTGTAACCATCAAGGCCACTGGACCATTGGGGTCGCATTTCATCATGGACTTTCCAATTTCAGACTCCATGTCTCCCTTCCAGATTACAGGGATACGAAGTTTCTGAGCCTCAAGTGGGTTAGGAACATGTTCGATTGCCATGTTGAGAAGGACTTCATGAACTGGAGATTTTTTAGCCAGTGTCTTCTGGTCTTCATTTTTACAGAATTCATAGACATCTTTGAAATTGATGCCACTCTTCTGCATGAATGGCACATTTACAGCCCAGTTATGGAATGCACTTCCAAAGGCAACACTACCATCTGCGGGGTTGACCTGCCACTCTTTATTCAGAGGTTCTGGTAACTGTGCTGCAATACGGCGGTTTACATCAGTAATAATTGATGTGAATCTCTTCTGCATCTCTTCTGGGGTTACTTTAAGCTCATTGATCAGCCTGTCGACTTTGTTAATAAATAACAATGGCCTGACACGCTCTTTGATGGCTTGCCTTATCACAGTTTCTGTTTGTGGCATTATACCTTCAACAGCACAAACTAGGATAATTACACCATCAAGAGCTCTCATGGCTCTGGTAACATCTCCACCAAAGTCCACGTGACCGGGCGTATCAATCAAGTTGATAAGATACTCTTGTCCATTGTATTTGTGAACCATGGATGCATTGGCTGCATTAATCGTGATTCCTCTGGCCTGCTCCTGCTCATCAAAATCTAACATACGCTGTTGACCAGCAAGATCTTCTGACATCATACCAGCACCAGCGATTAAGTTATCGCTTAGTGTAGTTTTTCCATGGTCAATGTGAGCAGCTGTACCGATATTCCTTATGAATTCAGGGTTTTTAGCTACGGCCTGTGCCCTAGCAACATTTTCTTCCTTACGTCCCATGTGTTTTCACCCTGATTACCTTGCAGATGCAGCTACACGTTCGAGTTCTTCTTTCTTAGCTACGGCAAAAGAGGTCATATCTCCCTTGGAAGCCAGCATTAATTCATCAGCGAGACAGTCATCTGCTGACTTTTTGCTTTTAAAAGAAGCATCAACTGAACCCTTAGCAATATTTCTGAGAGCGATGTCCAATCTTCTAGCTGGAGAGATATCCACAGCCTTAGGTACGGAAATTCCACCAAATTGCAGCCTTGTAATCTCTTCGCGAGGTGCAGCATTTTCAATAGCCTCTACGAGTACCTGAAGAGGATTATTTCCAGTTTTCTTTTCAATAATCTCAAAGGCACCCTGTACGACTTTGATAGACTTTACCTTCTTGCCAGTATATACTTCGGTCCTCATGAGATTGTTGACTAATCTCTCAACAACACTCATCTTAGACTTTGCAAATGACTTGTTGGCATGCTTTCCACCAGAATGTGGCACGGTGATGGGGGAGAGGTCTATGTATTTAGCTAATCCGCCGTCCCTGATGGCGATGTCAGTCATATCATACTTACCAAAGAGCAAAATATTGCTCTGAATCTGAGTTTCTCCGTCCACAGTTTTCACCTAACCGGCTTCTCCTTACGACCTCTTACAAGTTCGTTAAGGGAAACGTTGTTTACTAAGATGACTTTATAACGGACACCAGGAATATCTCCATATGATCTTCCCATTCTGCCACCGATGCCTTCAACCATAACTTCATCGTGTTCATCAATGAAGTTGATAGCACCGTCTCCTACTGCAAAAGCAGTAATTTGACGTCCGTTCTTGATGAGTTGAATCTTTACGCATTTCCTGATAGCGGAGTTAGGCTGTTTTGCTTCGATACCGACTTTTTCCAAAACGATACCGCGGGCTTGAGCTGCACCTTCTAATGGGTCAGACTTCTCCCTTAATTTCAACATCCTCCGCTTGTATTTGCCGTCAGACCATCTTGATTTCTGATGATCGTGTTTCAGCTTACTAGCAGTATATAGACCTCTAGCCAATGTTTCACCTTCTTATGTCAGAAGCGGTTCCCCATAATGGTAGCTATATTTAATAGTTAAGGGTCAAGAACCTGCTGAATTGCATGATTCTGCTTGAATTGTGATTATTTCGCTTCACGACTTGATAAGCTTGGAAGATAGCTTACCTATATTAGATTATCTAATAGTCTTGCGGCTGGAATATGAACGAGTGGTAGGATATTACACACTTCAATTCAACAGATCGGCTGGACTCGTGTTAGTTTGCAGGATTCTAAGTCATTGACTGCTGCAGTCGGTGAATTCAGAATTCACAATTTTCAATTATCCAGTCAACACAGAGTTCACTGTATGTACAAAAACAGAATGTTTCCTGAATGATCTTGTAATATTATAGTAATGAATATTACAGCATTACATCAGTTTTAGGTGCCCCGTGAGTTTGTCTAAGACCTCATTAGACCCTGGGCCAAATCCTATACACGTTACTGTACCGGGAGGCACTTCGGTTAATCCTGCATCAATAACAGTTGAAGAGACGACCCCCATCGACTCCGCAGAAGCTTTGAGTTCATAAAGTTCTCTTAATGTGTCAACTTTCACAACTATTTTTCTTTGACCTTCTGCATACCATTTTTCGAATACTAATGGATTTTTCTTTTTAGATGCGAAAGAGCATGAAACTGCAGCGTGTGCAGCTTGTGCGGCCATTTTACCTGGAGAGAGTTTTATGTCTTTCCTCATGGCTATTACCATTTTGTATTCCATGAGCCGTGAGAATATTGAAAGCTATATTAATATTCAGTATTATGAAGTCGGCAAAGTGCAAATAATTTAATTAATCAGTATTGTGTCCTCCATGCATGTTTGAATTAATCCGTAGGGATGGGTTAGCAAGAACTGGAAAGCTATCTACACCTCATGGAATCCTTGAAACTCCTGCGTTACTACCTGTGGTAAATCCAAAACTCAGTACTGTACCACCGAGAGAGTTGTATGACATTTTTGGATTTAAAGCGATAATTACTAATTCATATATCATCAGAAGCGATGAAAAACTAAAAGAAAGGGCGTTGAATGAAGGTTTGCACCAGATGCTTGACTATCCTAGTGTAATCATGACAGATTCCGGAACTTTTCAATCTCACATGTATGGAGAAGTTGAAGTTAAAAATGAGGATATTGTTAATTTTCAAAGAGAAATTGGCTCCGATATTGGAACTGTTCTTGATATATTTACAGAACCGGAATGGAGCGAGGATAAGACATCTCATGCAGTGGATGTAACAATCGACCGTACGGGTGAAGCAGCTAAACTCAAAGGAGATATGCTGCTTGCCGGCGTAGTTCAGGGTTCCATATATCAGAACCTTAGAGAAAACTGCGCTAAACGCATGGCACTTTTGGATGTTGATGTTCATCCCATTGGAGGAGTTGTTCCGTTGATGGAACAGTATCGTTTTTCAGATCTGGTTAATGTAATTATTTCATCTAAAAAAGGTTTGGATCCCAGCAGGCCCGTTCACCTTTTTGGAGCCGGTCATCCTATGGTATTCGCATTGGCTGCACTTCTTGGATGCGACATGTTCGACTCTGCATCCTATGCAAAGTTTGCTAGAACTGACCGCTTTATGTTCCCAGAAGGTACCGCAGGGCTGCAGGATATGAAAGGCCTGCATTGCAATTGTCCTGCATGCAGCGGCCACAGCTATGATGAAATTACAAAAATGAAACCTGCTGAAAGAACTGCTCTTATTGCAAGACATAATTTATGGGCCTCGAAATGCGAGATTGAAAGAGTAAAAAGAGCAATACTAGAAGGCGACATCTGGGAATTGGCAGAAAGAAGATGTCGTGCTCATCCAGCACTTCTTAGTGCGCTAAGAACTCTCGAAAAACATAAGGATTTCTTAGAACAGTACGAACCGCTGAGCAGAGATAATTCACTGCTATATACAGGAATTGAAACACTCAACAGACCTTCATTCCTCCGTTATTCAAAAAGATTCTTTTCAAGATATGAATATCCTGCGTCTGAGGCTCTGGTGGTATTCGAAGACAGCACGGGTAAACCATATCACAGATATAGAGAAGGAGAAATCAACAAGATATCTGAAAAATATGATGCTCATTTTATGGTACATACACCGTTTGGACCCGTTCCCATTGAATTAGATGAGATATATCCGATTGCTCAATCCCTGTTCCCTGATCCAGAGGATATGGAGACAAAAGAATATTCTCGTGCGCAGATGGAACACATGTCCCATAAACATCCCTATGCATTAACCATGATGTGGGATGAAAACAGTACACTGGACGCATTGGATATGATGTGCCAAGAAACACCTAAGTTCGATATGGATAGAGCTAGGGTGAAAGCAGTTTCAGATTATCAATTCGGGACCGGTGCAGGAAATGCATTCTTAGACGGTGAAGTTTCAATTATAAAATCAAAAAGCACTGGTAAGATCAGAAATGTGCTTCTAAACGGCCAGCATATCTTGTCTATGCGCGCTAATGATGGTTTCTTTACTCTCAGGCCAGAAGGGGCACATATCCTCATGAAGACATTTCCGGCCCCAAAACTAAGAGTTGTTGTGAATGATGACGCAATTCCATTCAACAGAGAAGGAAAAAATGTATTCTGCTCATTTGTTGAAGACTGCGATAAGGACATCAAACTGATGGATGAGATCATGGTAGTTGATTCATCTGACAATCTAATAGCAATAGGCCGCGCAATGATGATCAGGGAAGAGATGTTGTCATTCCAAACTGGAATAGCAGTTAAAGTAAGAGAAGGAATAAAAGAAGCTTAGAACTATCGATCTTGGTGGTTCATTCTCCACTGGCTGCATCAAATGTCATTTCTGCAATTTTGATGCACGCCAGTAAATCTTCCATTGTGTGCAGCATCTGCATAGGCGTATCTGAAGAAGAACTTACGATTACTTTTTTACCTTCCATGTACGCATTGACGTAATTGAAATTGTCAGGAGATATTGACTCCATCACCACATTAGCCTCTTCATCAGATGCGTATTCCAGTTCAATTTTGCAATTCACAGTCATGAACCTTGAACGATTCAATACAGAATAAAGCTTCTGCTGCATAGTTAACAAAAAAATGGTTAAAAATGGTTTAAAAATATTAGTTATCCATTAAATCTTATTTTTGTATAACAGATAGACTAATATTGCCACGATGCTACAGATTATTGCGATTGCAGTGTAGAACCAATTTGGTTGACTGCTCCTTTGTGTATCATCGGTGGAATCTGCCAGTTTTTCCCATTCAGCAACAAGAGTCACATCACCAGTTATTGCTGAAGTAAAATCGTATTCCTCATCATTTAGACTCCAATGAGAGAATTTATATCCATCTTTTGTAGGCTCATCTGGTACTTCAACCACTTGTCCAGATTCAACATTGACTGATGAAATTTGAACACCATCCACTAAAAATGATACCACACATTCAGGTATTTTTTCCCATACTGCAACAAAATGTACTGATTTGGATGGCATCTTGAACATGGCGCCTTCAGAGTATGTGATATCGCCATAATGCCAACCTGCAAATGTATAACCATCTTTTGTTAAATTTCCTGGACCCGGTACCTTAAACCGATCTCCAGATTCAAAATATGAAGTAATAGGGACTTTACCTCCAGTGTTATAATTGCCATCATACTGAACTTGATAGTCTACTGAATATGTGTACCACTTAGCGTACAACGTAAAATTTTCGATAACGGGATCATTTGCAGAATAAAGAACACCATATTCTTTATCCGCATACCATCCAATAAATGTGCTATTATACCGTTCAGGATCACCTGGAAGTGTTAATACCTCATGATATCTAACTTCTCTAGGAGCTATTGATGTGCCGCCAAATGTTTCAAATGAAACCGTCACGAAATATGGCTCCCAGATAGCATATAAGTCTAAGCTCTCTGGAATATTGCCTAGATTATCTGGATCAATTGTGTATGTTCCTGAATGATATATGTATGTGCCGCCCAGCGGATTTGAACACCAACCAATAAAGGACAAATCATCATCTGACCATCCTAACTTCGCTGGAGTTTTATCAATAAGGATAATGTTTTTGTACAAGGGTTCGGAGATGCATTCTTCTAGGTTTTGCGAATCATTCGAATGATATATTACATCGATTGAATTATCTTCACCTAATAATTCATAATTTGAAATATTTTGTAAAGCTTCATGTTGATACCCCCCCCCCACAGAGGGTTGTGCGTCTGGACATATAGCAATTAAACAAAAAGCAAGCAACAAAAGTGCCGATATCGAGATCACTGCGTGTCTTTTAACGATAGTATCATGCTCCGTATGCGTATATGATTACAAAGTATCTATGACAAATATGGTCCTTTGAGTATAAATAAATGAAGCCTTATGGTATACCGAATAGGTATCCATATGGTCCATATTAAGCAATCGCTTTAAACTCAAATGAATAAGGAATTACCGCTCTTCGAACAAAAAATGATGATATAAGAGGCGATGCACAATCATAACATCTGGAAGCGGGGCCCGACTTTTCCTCCTAAGCGACAGTTCTAAGAATCCCCACTGCCCCGCTCCGGATTCATAGCAAAGATTTTGATATAAAACGAGATTTCAATGTGATGTCTTTAGAAACCACCATTCTGGACCGAATATTACCATCTGCATGTGATGTTGAACGTTTGAAAACGTGCGCTCAAGAAGTAGTTGAGGAAATCAAAGATGATAATCTGGTAAAAGAATACAATGCAGAAATCATGCTGGTAGGGTCGGTGGCCAAAGGTACGTTTCTAAGCAATCCAGATATCGACATATTCATCTTATTTCCAACATCAACCGATAGATCTCATCTACAGAAAATTGGATTGGAAATTGGTAAAAAACACTTACCAACATATGAAGAGCGATATGCCGAACATCCGTATACGCATGGTACCAGAGGTGGATATGAGATGGATATTGTACCATGCTATAAGCTGGAATCAACTGAAAATATTAAATGTGCAGTTGATAGGACTCCGTTTCATACAAAATACATAAAGACAAACATGGACTCTGAGATGAAAGATCAAGTCAGGCTGCTCAAACAATTTGCAAAAGGCATTGGGGTATATGGGGCAGAGTCCAAAACAGAAGGAATATCTGGATACTTGACGGAACTTCTAATCATCCGGTATGGCAATTTTAATAAAGTCATTGAAGCGGCATCTAGATGGAACCTGGGACAAGTGGTGTTTCCAAACAATGAAAAAAAATTCAAAGGGGACCCACTGATTGTTCATGACCCGGTTGATTCCAATCGAAATGTAGCTTCCGCAGTATCTATCCAATCTTTTTCTAAATTCATATACGCAGCTAAGGAATATCTAAAAAACCCATCGGAGCGGTTTTTCTTTCCAAATGTGAGAACTACATATTCGCTAGATGGCATCCAACACTATATCTCAAAAAGAAATACTGAGGTTATCATAATCGAACTAGATAAACCAAACTTGATCGATGATAATCTATACCCGCAAATTAGAAAAACTCTGGAAGGGGTTATCACCACACTGCAAAAAGAGAATATCTCTGCAATAGATTCAGATTATGAAGTGAAAGAGACGTCCGTAAAATTTGCGATAGAAATAGAAACGCTAGAATTACCATCAATTAAACAGCATTACGGTCCACCAGTTTGGAGTGAAAACGCTCCTTCATTTATAAACAAATGGAAATCTAATACATTTGAACCATATGTTGAAAATGGACTGTGGAAGGTTATAATCCGCCGTGATGATACAAATGTTGTATCATATCTCAACAAAAACCTGAAGTCATCTGCGCTGGGAAAGGATTTTAGAGAACTGAAAGGCATGAAAATTACAAGCGGTAAAGATGCAATATGCGAAGATAATGCAGTAATCCTATCAAAAATGATTGATAAAAGAATGAGTTGGGAAGTAGTTTAGATAAACGGTTCGTTTATCAGTAAAATCCATACACCGAGTGCCAGTAAAGCATAAAGTAGGATATTACCAACCAGGCTCATTTTTTCGACTTCTTCCTTTTTAAGACCGGCCAGTCTATATGCGCGAGTCATTACGATTGCACCGATGATCCACCCAATGAAACCATATGCATTGTTTCCCAGTCCTCTGCCGATTAATGCAGAGATTATACCAAAAACAATAGCAATAACCGCTGCTATTGCTAGAAGCTTAGTGCTCAGAATATCCTTTTTAAGGAACGCTTTCTCGTCAAATTCTGGAGGTACCCAGACATATTCTTCTTCCAGCTCTTTCTTTTTTCTTTTCTGAGCCATGAAATTCGGATGTCATAAGCATATTATAAACTTTCTCTCAGATTCAAACAAATAATCGTTTAGACTCTTGCTTTAAATATCAACTTTAACCGCATCCAGCATGCGTCTGCAGAACCATTGATCTGAAAAATCTAGAAAGGAGATAGTCCTGAGCAGATTCGAACTGCTGTCCCCGGCTCCAAAGGCCGGGATGATTGACCACTACACTACAGGACTTTCAAACTTGCATTACACTTCTCATATACATATTTTCTTTCTAAGACTTCAAACAACACAGAGAGCAAAATATATACGAATTAAAAATATCGATGAGAGGGATGAAAAAGATGAATAATCGAGTTATCGTCTCAATCGTAATTGCACTGGTTTTGGTAGTAGCCATTATCGCATCTGCAGCATACATTATTACAGATGAAAAAGAAGAGAGAAAAACTGTAATATTGGTCATAGAAGAAGAAGCAATTGGTGATGGCAGTTATAACGATCTAGTGTTCAAAGGGATAAAATCTGCATCGGCTGAAGCAAACGTTTCATATATCGCCGGAAGCGAGAGTATGAAAGATAAGTTAGATAAGGCCACGTCCCAAACCCCTGATATAATATGGACAGTCCCATCCAAAACAAACAAAGAGGTAATTGATTCAGCAAAAGCAAATCCAGATATCCTGTATGTGATGGTTGATTTTCAATCTGAAGAAAAGTTAGATAACTTGATTACAATTTCATTTAATTCGAACGAATCTTCATTCTTAGGTGGGTGTGCCGCGGCGATGCTTACTGAGACCAATGTAGTAGGATTTGTAGGAGGACAGGAATCAGAAGTTATTGAGGCATTTGAATATGGATACAAAGCTGGCGTTGACTATGCCAGTAAGATTCTTGGAAAAAATGTAGAGACAATATCTCAATATGCTGACAGTTTCACCGATAAAGACAAAGGCAGAACAATAGCCCAGGAATTGTATGAAGGGGGATGCGATGTAATATTCCAAGCTGCTGGCGTCACAGGAATTGGAGTTATAGAAGAGGCTAAGGTATACGACAAATGGGTAATTGGGTCAGATTCTGATCAAGAATATTTAGCTCCAGATAACGTGTTGACGTCTGTCATTAAAGAGATTACAAAAGCAACAGCTCTAGTCAATGAACAATTGGTAAACGATGAAAAATTAGCGGTACAAAATGTCGTATTTGATTTTTCAAATGGCGCTGAAGGAATAGTTCAAGGAAATCTGACAGATAATCAATACAAAGATATAATGCAGATAAAAGAAAAAATATTGTCTGGAGATATAAACGTACCTGATGATAAACTGAGCTATGAGAAATTCATACAAAACTTTGTGCAATTATGAAGAGATTATCTCGCCGATGAGGTACGTGGATTTGGAATCCGTTATCCTAACACGAACCTCTGATCCAAGCGGGAGCTTCTCACAAATCACAACTGGCCGATAGGAGTTCGTACGAACAATCATCGTGCCAGGTTTTCCAAGTTCTGATACAATTCCTGAAAAATCCTTACCAATCTGTGAATTGTTCTTTGATTCACTGATTTTAAATCTTAATTTTGTTAGCTCTCTGGAGCGATCTTTAGATATCCAGCCAGGAACTTGATGGCTGAATGATGCAGCAGGAGTGTTGGGCCTTGCTGAATACCGAGTGACATTAACAGTGTCTGGCATGATATCTTCAATTAATTCCATGGTGAGTTTATGATCGACATCGGTTTCTCCAGGAAATCCGGTGATTACATCTGTTGAAATTGAGATTTCTGGACAATAAGAGCGAAGTTCAAAGACTAAATTTTTAAACTCTTCCGGCGAGTACGAACGCTGCATGGATTTGAGGATCTCTGGACTGCCGCTTTGAACTGGTATGTGTATGAACTTATAGACTTTAGGATTCATCCATGCCGGCATAAACTCTTTTAAGATTTTCAAGAGATTATTTGGATTCATCATGCCGATCCGTATCATAAATCTGCCGTCGAGACTAGTCAACGAGGTTATCAGATCAGTCAATGTTGAGCCTGTATCAAATCCATAGCACGCAGTATCCTGCGCAGTCACTAAAAGTTCCTTTGTTCCAGTTTGGATTAGACTTTTAGCTTCTGAGACCAGATCTTGAAGTGGATAACTGCACAGTGTACCTCTTGCAAATCTCGTAATGCAATATGTACATGATCCCAGGCATCCTTGCGCAATTGGTAAAATGGAGGTAATTGTAGGATTTTTAATTACAGGCAGCCCATCACCATTTCCAACAAGCGATGGCAGCTTATGATAGTTTTTTGGATCGATTATTTGAGCATTCGGCGCTACAGAAATTAGATCCTCCGGCTGTATGGATGCCATGCAGCCTGAAATGATTAATTTTTTACCATCTTCTGAAATCTCTTTTGCACGTTTCAACATCCTGTTTTGAGTTTCCGTAATTACTGTGCAGGTGTTGAGAACTATCAAATCCGCATCGGATGGGTCTGAAACGATTTCGTGCCCAAGCAAAGACATTGTCGTTTCTATTTTTTCGCCCTCGCCGTGATTCATAGTGCATCCATAGCTCTCAACGTATACCTTCACAGTTTTCACCCAGGTTGTTTATATCAGTCTGATGGAAGATGGAGATTTCTATCCACAAGCCGCTGCCTGCGGGCAACTGCTGCCTTCACAAGTCCTAAATGCAGCGGGGATGGTTTTCCAGGACGAGATTTGAACTCGGGGTGGAATTGAGATGCCATAAAATATGGGTGATCTTCCAGTTCTGCAATTTCCATTTTGATCCCGTCTTCAGATTTCCCAGTAAATTTCCATCCCACTGATTCTAATTTATCAATAAACTCTGGATTAACTTCATATCTATGGCGGTGACGCTCGCTTATCTCCAGAGCTCCGTACAATTCATGCGCGTTTGATCCTTCAGAAATGATTACTTTTTGAGCGCCCAGACGCATTGTTGCTCCCATATCTGTAATGTTTACCTGATCGGGCAACAAATCCACTACTGGGTATTTTGTATCTGGATCAAATTCTGTGCTGTTAGCACCATCAAGGTTTGCAAGATTCCTAGCAATTTCCATGGTTGCAACCTGAAATCCAAGACAAACTCCTAAAAATGGAATGTAATTCTCTCTTGCAAATTTAGCAGTTAGAATCTTTCCATTTACTCCCCTATTTCCGAAACCGCCTGGAATGAGAATTCCATCGACACTTGCCAGATCTTTCGGTATTCCCGTTTGCTCAATTTTTTCTGAGTCGAAGAATACACACTCTACCTGAGTGCCAAATTCTGCAGATGCATGGTGGAATGCTTCCAGATGAGATAGATAACTATCCGCCAAGTTCGTGTATTTTCCAACTAACGCGATTTTTACAGTATTCGTTGGATAATGAATGCGGTCTAAGTATTCTCTCCAGGAAGTGAGATCTTTAGTTGTAGCTTCGATACCCATTTTTTTCAGAAGGTAGTCTGTGATTCCCTGTTCTTCAAGCACAATCGGAATTTCATAGATTGAAGCGGCATCGGCCGCTGAAACAACTGCTTCGATTGGAACATCACAAAATAAAGAAATCTTTTTTCGGATTGAGTAATCAAGAGGTTCTTTGGCTCTCGCAACGATAATATCGGGCTGTATGCCGATAGAGCGTAATTCTTTGACAGAATGCTGAGTTGGTTTTGTTTTCTGCTCTCCGACAGATCCCATAACTGGAACAAGCGTGGTATGAACGAAAATACAGTTAGTTCCTTTTCCCAATTCACTTCCCATCTGCCTAGCTGCCTCCAAAAAAGGCATAGACTCGATATCACCAACGGTTCCACCGAGTTCCACAATGCATACGTCAGCACCAGTGCATTCAGCTACTGACTTGATTCTCCGCTTGATTTCATTAGTAATATGTGGAATGATCTGTACAGTTTTGCCAAGAAAATCACCAGCCCGCTCTTTTTCGATCACGGTCTTGTAAACTTTTCCGGTTGTGATGTTGTGATCACTGCTTAGGCTAATATCAAGAAATCGTTCATAGTTGCCAAGATCAAGATCTACTTCTCCGCCATCATCGAGTACATAGACTTCACCATGTTCGAATGGGTTCATGGTTCCAGCATCGATATTCAAGTATGGATCGATCTTAATAGCAGTAACTTTTAATCCACGTGATTTTAAAAGACGTCCCATTGATGAAGCCGTTATGCCTTTTCCTAAACCAGAAATAACTCCACCAGTGACGAATATATATTTCATCATCTGCATGGGATTTTGAGATGAAGATAACATGATATTTAAAGTTAGCTTAGAATAGAGATATTAAAAACAATAAAAAAACAAACATTGACGTTCGATGCAAATTTTTGGTGCTTGGAATCCCACTTGGAATTGGGCAGAGAAAGGCACGGGGCCTCTCCTTGCTTAATTTGTTACGTAGGAGGTGATCCATCTGCAGGTTCCCCTACAGATACCTTGTTACGACTTAACCCTCCTTGCTGAATCTCAGTTCGAAAGCCCCAATTAGAAACATCCTCACTGAAACCCAACTCGGGTGGTTTGACGGGCGGTGTGTGCAAGGAGCAGGGGCATATTCACCGCTTGATGTTGACAAGCGATTACTACGGAATCCAGCTTCATGGGGGCGAGTTACAGCCCCCAATCCGAACTATGGACGGGTTTCAGGATTGTCTTCACCTTTCGGTGTTGAAGCCCATTGTCCCGTCCTTTGTAGCGCGCGTGTTGCCCAGGAGATTCGGGGCATACGGACCTACCGTTGACCTCTCCTTCCTCTGACTTAGCGCCAGCGGTCCCATTAATGTGCATCCCCTCCGGAGAAAGGATTAGCAATTAATGGTGAGGGTCTCGTTCGTTATCTCACTTAAGAGAACGCCTTACGGTACGAACTGACGACGGCCATGCACCACCTCTCGGAAAATCAGGTAAAGTCATCGGCTTGACCTTCATATATCCGTCGCTCCTGGTGAGTTTTTCGGCGTTGAATCCAATTGAACCGCACGCTCCTCCCGTTGCGGTGCTCCCCCGCCAATTCCTTTAAGTTTCATCCTTGCGGACATACTCCCCAAGCAGCAGGCTTAACAACTTCTCTCCGGCACTGGGCGCCCACTAAGGACCCCCAACACCAAGCCCGCAGCGTTTACACCCTGGACTACCGGGGTATCTAATCCCGTTTGCGCCCCAGGGCTTCGTCCCTCACCGTCGGATCCGTTCTAGTCAGACGCCTTCGCCACCGGTGGTCCTTCCAGGATTACAGGATTTTACCCCTACCCCAGAAGTACCTCTGACCTCTCCCGGTCCCAAGTCTCCCAGTCTCCCCGGAATTCGGACAGTTAAGCTGCCCGATTTACCCAAGGATTTAGAAAACCGGCTACGGACGTTTTAGGCTCAATAATATCGACCACCACTTGGGGCGCGGGTATTACCGCGGCGGCTGGCACCCGTCTTACCCGCCCCTTACTTCTCATGTTTTTTAGACAAAAGAACAGCCAACATTAAATGCTGGCACTTGGAATTCCCTCGTCGGGGTTTCCCCCATTGCGAAGTTTTCGCGACTGCTGCGCCCCGTAGGGCCTGGACTCATGTCTCAGAGTCCATCTCTGGGCTCCCTCTCTCAAGGCCCATATCCGTCACGGGCTAGTGGGTCCATTACACCCACTACAACCTGATAGACCGCAGACCAATCCTAAGGCACCGGAGTTTTCGGCCTAAAAGCATTCCAGCAGATTAGACCTATGGGGTATTATCCTCAGTTTCCCGAGATTATCCCCCACCTTAGGGCATGTTGTCCACGTGTTACTGAGCGGTCCGCCGAGACCAAATGTCTCTCGACTCGCATGTCTTAATCGCATTCCAATAGCGGTGGCCGCCGGCAGGATCAACCGGAATCCATTATTCCACAAACAACAAAGAGTCGTTGCAGGACACACTTAATTTAAGATTGGCAGGATACCAAGTTTCACCAGCGTAACCACGCTGATATTCTTGTACTCACGTTATAACTTTGATTTGGGTTACATTTTGCATCGAACGTCAGAACCAAGAGTGCACGCATGATTGCGGAGATCTTAGTCCTCCATGTTTTGTCCAATCGCTTTGGATACGAATACTTCACAGCTGATCTTCCGATCTTGGCTCTGTTCCGTTTCGCAGCGTTGGTTGCTGTTGAACGCAGCTTTCCCTCCAAAGCAGGAGAGGTATATAAAGGTTTCGAAACAAGTCCCGAAGCCTCAATTTTTGCGTTCTCTGAGGGAGTGTACACATATGTTCCCACATGCCTCAGTATTTCCGTCTAAAACACAAGTTGTATTTAAAACCTTCGTACATTTTGAGATGTTTTCTCCACAAAGAGAAAAATATGATATATTAGACAAGGTTTTAAGCAGATTTCTCATGTTTTGTTGGGTCAATAGCACCGGACAATATTAAAAACGATGCGGGCAGAATGTATTTCGCGAATTGTCTATAATATCGACCACATTCACAAAAGCTTTAAATCCCGCATTGTATTGTGAGGAGCTAAGCGGAGGTGGCCCAGCCCGGCAAGGCGTTGGATTGCTAATCCAATGTCCGCAAGGACTCGGGGGTTCAAATCCCTCCCTTCGCGCTTTATTTTTCAATCATCCAAAGAATTGATATTTAACATGAATATCTCTGACTGATGAAACCCCATCTTAAGGAATATGCATATCAATCCATAATCGAATTTATAAAATGCCAGACTGAACAGAAAGATTACGCAGTCATTGGCTTAAGTGGTGGGATTGATTCTGCCGTTGTATCCAAATTATGCTGCGATGCATTGGGACCTGAAAGAGTATTCAATGTTATTATGCCATCTGGTGTTTCTTCAGCAGAGGATATCAATGATGCGCAGGACTTGTGCAATAAGTTTGGTATGAGTTATACAATGATACATCTAGATACAATTACAAATGCATTTACCCAAGTTCTAAATGCCGAAAATCCAATATTAAAAGGAAACATAATGGCACGCAGCCGAATGATTATTCTATACAACTATGCTCACTCTATGAATGGACTGGTAATTGGAACTGGCAATAAAAGTGAACTTTTAACTGGATATTTCACTAAATATGGAGACGGCGGAGTGGACATATCACCTATTGGAGATTTATACAAAACAGAGGTTAGAGAACTTGCAAAATTGATCCATATTCCAGAACATATAATATCAAAATCACCAAGTGCTGGGCTTAGGTTAGGACAGACGGATGAAGAGGATCTAGGGGTTCGTTATTGCGACCTAGATGAAATTCTATATGGCTTTGAACAAATGAAAAGTGCAGATGAGATTCATGACGATACAGGTATCGATATGGATGTAATCGATTCAATATGGGATAGGTACAAATCTTCAACCCATAAAAGAAAGACACCTTTGATTCCAAAACTTGGAATCAGAACAATTGGATGCGATTGGAGAGAGTGATTATAGTCATAAAATGATATTAAATACAAACATATTAAAAATATGATTGATGATTGCAGGTGCAAGAAAGTGAATGTAGGATGATGGAAAGATTAATATATCCTACGCTATTTTGCACCCTATCACGCTCTTGTAGTGTAGCGGCCAATCATGAAGCCCTCTCGAGGCTTCGACTCGGGTTCAAATCCCGACAAGAGCACTATTTTACACATACTATCGCACAATTGTGCACTTAATGTCCAGACCAAATGAGCCCATGTTAAAGACTGCTTGTTGCAGATGAGAGGTTATTGGAGAAACCTCTCATTTAAATCCAGCATAGGTGTTTTATGATTTACATTGGTTACCAGTGGAGCACTAAGCGCACTGGACTTCAAAAGATCATTTATTAGATATTTATTTGCTGGAGACTCACGAATAGCCTCTGTAGACCAGTTTTCCACTAATTCTTCCACGTGTCCTTTACCAGAGCTTTGGAATACATCTGCAAGGAATGAAAGAATTGTAGTGTCTTCAGAAACTACGGCGATGTCCGAACTTATAAGTGTTAATGGTGTAGCATTAAACGCTACTACAAGACCTCCAGCTTCTCTAATCATGTGAGCAAGCAGAGAGTCGGAATCGGATGAGCATACCAGCATGACATCATCAGCATTTAGCGCGGTCTTCCTCCGAATGTCTAAAAATGAAGAGGCTTTTTCTTCCCCACCCAGCGGAGATGAAGACGAAAGCAGCCTGAATGACTGAAGCCCGATCAATTCATCCTCAAAAATTTCATCAAGCCTTGACAGAGTGTTTTTATCTGTTTCAGAAATGTCATCCATTGTGCTTTCATCGGATGGCCTGTTTATGATCGGCATTGATGCAATTTCATCTCCAAGTTTTTTGACAGTTGATTCTTCATCTTTCGATATGTCCCAATAATCCAAATCTAGGCTCATTGAGTAAGTATTTTCGACTGGAATGTCTACTACTTCACATGCTTCGCAAACGTAATGTTCATATAAAGAAGATATCAGGAATGGAAGAGTGATCTCCTGTGCAAATCGCATCGTACGACGAGATCCTGGTGTTAAGTTAAGATTTGTTTTAAAGTACTGTTTTAGAGATGTGTTGGATAGCCCATATGATCTTAAGAATGGCAGAATTAGCCTAAGAGTGTCTTCTTTGCGATATGCGGGTCGTTCCATTGAAATTAATGAAAATGATGCATAGCTGTACAAGACATCATACAATTTAGAGCCATTGGGAATTTTATTCAAGCATAACTCTCTGGTTACATTTTTTGGAAATATCGTGCCTTCTCCACATACTATGAAAAATTTCCAGCCATCATATGATGCATTATCCATTGGTTCAAAATCCATAAAGACCTCTCCAAATAATCATGGTAAAATATTTTTTAGAAACTTCGAATCAGGGTATGACTTCCTGCCATACGAAGTACTGGTTAATGCAGCAACGGTTGCGCCTGCATTACCACATATATTAAGGTCAGATCCCTCAACATACGCCGATAAAAATCCTGCTATGTATGCATCCAGGAAATCTGTATTATCTTTTAAGACTGTCTTTTTGAAAGGCAATGTGTAATTGGAATGCTTAGAAACAATAGTGGCATCGCTATCATTAATGCATACTACAACCCTTGCACCTTCATCAATCATAGCTTTACAGCCATCACTCAGATCTGATGAAGTTAAGAGTTCAAGTTCAGTTTTTGTGACAAAAACAATACGAGCTTTAGATATGAGGTCTCCGAGCTTCTGAAGTCCAAGAGATGCGCATTCAATTCCAGGTGCATAAAATATATAGATTGAATCATCTATGAAATTTAAAAGCTGCTTGTAGGAGTTGACTGGATTTCCAGCCTCGATTGGACCAAGATATATGTAATTCGATGAATTTATGATTGACAGGTCGTCTTCAATAAATGAGAGATAATTGTTTGAATTTGGAAATTTCAGATGGAGAGTTTCTTTTTCATCAAAGACGCGAATAGAAATTCCAGATTCTCCATACCGTCGGACTAATCTAGAATCAACGTCTTTAAAAAAGGATAAGGTCTCTTTTGAATATTTGTCGTTGCCCACAACTCCCAAATATCCCACACGGTACCCCAAACGCGATAGCGCGTATATTGTGTTCGCACTGCTACCACCAATTCCGTGATACAGCGGCGGACAAGCATTTTGAAGTTTTTCTAGGAGTTGATCTGGCTTCGAGGAATCCATGCGAATTTCTTCTAAAGATATGTTTGAATTTTTAGGAAGATCATACATGATTTCATAATACACTGAGCCGACACCGAGCAAATCCATATCTATCCCCACTATGAAAGAGAATATATAATTATCATTTAAAATCCGGATTTTGAACTACACATCGAATAAAACAGTAATTGACGGCTCGTCTAAATCAATATTCATTTTATGGTATGTAACCGCTTTTATTTCTGTTTTCGGATCATGCTTCAATGGATTGTACCGTTCTCCCCTTGATTCGCATCGAAGAGTGCTCTGGCTGAGTGAAATATTGAATTCTGCTGGAACAAAATGTTCAGCATCAAAAAGATACAAGAGTTCTGATAAAAAGTTATAAAGTTTATCATAGAGATTGTCTCCATCCACTGAAAAGCATACCGTTTCTAGAGATTCGACCGTAGATATATCTAGAACAGTATCCAGCATAGCATATGCTGCATTTCCAAAACATTCTTCGATCGAGTTACCGAAGGCTTTTATCAAAACGTCAGCTGTGTGTTCAAGCCGTTCGTACCTCATACGGATTGCACATGCACTGAACATATGAAAATGTTTCCTAAGGATTATATGTAAGTCAAAGGATACAGAGTCATGCGCATACTAATCATCGGCTGCGGTTCGATAGGATCAATACTCGCTGAAACGGTTCATGAGATTCCAGAAGTGGACCGTATTTACATCACAGACCAAAAGAAGGATCTTTCAATTCACCTTATTGAGCGGTTGAATAAAACAAGCTTTGTTAGTTTAGTAGAGATCGATAGCATAATGACTGAAGTAGATCTTGTAGTAGAAGCCGCAAGCCAGACTGCTGCTAAAACATACATACCACAGGTTCTAAGAAAGGGAACTGATGTGATGATGATGAGTGTTGGCGCATTTTCAGATGAAAAATTCAAAGATGAATGCTTTGAATTAGCAAAAAATAATCATGCCAGGATATATGTTCCGTCTGGTGCAGTGTGCGGAACTGATGGAATTCACGCAGCGGCATCAGGTACATTTGATGAAGTCCGCTTGATAACAACTAAGAACCCCAAAAGTCTGAAAGGAGCACCTGGAATAATCGAATCGGGAATTGATCTTGATTCTTTGACTGACTCAACTATTGTGTTTGATGGTACGGCTAAAGATGCAGTCGATAAATTTCCTAAAAACATAAACGTAGCTGCTACTTTATCCCTCCTCGGCATAGGATTTGACAAAACAAGAGTCACAATTATCTGTGATCCTAACACCAATAAAAATTCCCATGTAGTAATTGCTAAAGGTGATTTTGGAGAAATGAGGTGCGAAGTGAATAATGTACCATCACCTATGAATCCAGCCACTAGCTATCTGGCTGCGCTTTCGGCAGCTTCTTCAATCAAAAGAATACTAGGAAATGTCTGGATAGGAATATAATTTTGATGAGGAGGGTGTTTATCACCCATCTACTCATCAATCTCAAGTTTCAGTATCATCTTTTTGACTTTGGTTTTGAAGAACCTTTTGATTTATTGGACTGCTTTGATTGTTGTTTCGAAGGGGCCTTTGCAGCAGCTTTTGGTTTTGGATTAGATTTTGGTTTTGATGAACTTTTAGGCTTATTGGACTGCTGCTTTGAAGGGGCCTTTGCCTGAATGGTCTCGGCTAAGACTATATCCTCCGAGGATTCGTCTACTTCTTCATAATCTAAGAAATCAAGCAATTTATTTTCTAGATCCAGCAACAATTTTGCTGCTTCATCATCCTTATTGTCGTCCATAAGATCCAGAGCTTCTGAAACTATGTCCAACATACTCTCAAGCTCGTCTTCAATGTCTCCAAAAGCTGTGCCTAGTGTAACCATTTCGTTCACCATTTTTAATCCCTCTAAAGTAATTCAGATATATTAAATATCAGTTTTTAAACAAATCATTAAGCAAAATAACAAACACGAAATAGCGGTTATTAATTATAGATCGAGTTATGAAAGAAAGGGTGAATAAGATATTCTCCAAAATGGAGGAAGAATGCGATGCCATTGTTCTAATGAATGGCCAAGAACCAATGCTCGATGCTTCATTTTACTATGCCTGCGGAATAGACTCTGGCCTCTTTGAAGAATGTGTTGCCATACTGCAGCCGGATGGCCGATCTACATTAGTAACATCCCAGCTTGAAGAGAGTGCAGCTAAGAATTCATCTGCAGAGATAATCACATATTCCACTCAAAAAGAAAGAGACGATGCTATTAAGAATGTACTTAAAAAATCAAATAAGATAGGTATAAACAACCGCGGAATCACCTATTCTTCTACGCAGTATCTGAGGAAAATAATAGACAATATTGAATTTATCAATGCTGGAAATGCATTATTAAAAGCCAGGATGATTAAAGATTCGGATGAAATTGAAAAGATACGTTCCGCATGCAAAATAGCATCATCTGTAGCTGACAGTATTCCAGAAGTCTTATCATGCGGTAAAACAGAGTATGAACTGGCTGCAGAGATCGGATATAGAATGCAGAAGATAGGAGCATCTTCTACTTCATTCGATACAATAGCTGCATTTGGAAAAAGTGCTGCTGAACCTCACCATAGTCCAGGGAAATACAAGCTGCAGAAGGAAGACATGGGACTGTTTGATTTCGGATGCAGAGTATCTAGATACTGTTCGGACATCACGAGGACATTTGCACCAGTTGAATGTTCAGACCTTTTCAAAAAAGTATACGAAACTGTACTTAAAGCTCAATATCTAGCTATCGAAAAGATACAGCCAGGAATTTGTTCTGCGGATGTCGATAAAGTAGCAAGAGATCACATTGATTCGATCTCAGAATTCAAAGGAAAAATGATACACTCGTTAGGACATGGACTAGGCCTTGACGTTCATGATGGGGGCTCATTCTCTCCAAAATCGCAGATTATACTTGAAGAAAACATGGTGATGACGGTAGAACCAGGAATATACATACCCGGATGGGGCGGGGTTCGAATTGAAGATGATATACTGGTAACAAAAAATGGATGTGAAGTACTTACACATGCAAAGAAAGAACTCGATGATGTGAAGATAGCTTAAGACAAAATCCAAGGGATGTTTGTCTTAATTATCCCAAATAAAACCTCTCCGCTTTTTCCAGAAAGCAGTGCACCATACGGGAAGTTATTGGCTGGATCCACAAATTGTTCTACCTTTAAGGTGCCGTTTTCTTTTTCTTCAATTCTCATGTATTTTTCCAGTTCCTTATCCCCAAACGGCGTGGGAACTGTTTCCTTTCCAATTCTTATACCATCAAATACTACAGACCATCCAGCTACAATTCCACCTAAGTTTGATAGATCATTATTAGACCATGGAAAGTCCAGTTTTGCAGGATTCATAAATGGGATATCTTTTGGCAAAACGGCTACTTTGAATCCTTTATCAGTGGCAGATATTACCTTTACTGCCAGAACACCTTTTACATCTTTGTCTCCGAGTTTTCCGGTAGCAGAGTAAATGTAATAATCTCCCTTATTGAGTAGATACTTCTTTGAGGCCATATTAAGCAATCCTCACCGTAACTTTAGTACGATCACCAACACTCTCAAGAATTTCTATAGGGCCGTCTACTTTCCCGATCGGAGTTACATCTGAAATTGCAACTGGCTTATCTCCCTTTCCCACAGGAGTTGGACCAAAAAATATGCATAATGCCTGTCCCTCGGGCCAATAAGCAATCTCACCAGGGGTCATAATCCTCCTGCCGTTTTCAAGCCGAGTCTTAACTGGTATCTCAAAATATATCTCTCCACCCCATATGTTAGTGTATGAGGTGAAAGGAGCAGCAAGCCATACTGCATTAGCAGTGTCTGAATCGTTGAGCTCAGCCTCAAACTCAATGTTGCCGATCAGGAAAGATATTCTGTTTCCCATATGCTGCCCCTAATTGAGTAGGGATATTAGCGTTTTGCCTTCACAGATAGTTTTCAGCTTTTCTGTTTGCAGGGTTTAATTTTTCTATAGCAGAGAGGAATGAAGACATTGAAACTTTAGCCTCGTTCAGGCGCTCATCTGATATGTCATCACTCTTGACAAGCTCTCTTACGGCATCCATAATCGCCTCATTAACAACAGCAGACAAATCGGCTCCTGTGTATCCCTCTGTTTTATCCGCAACTGCTGTGAGGTCGACATCATCTGCCAATGGTGTATTTGCGGTCTGTATGGCTAAGATGCTCTTACGGCTCTCTAAATCAGGTAGGCCTATTTCCACCATGCGGTCAAATCTGCCTGGACGCAGTAAAGCTGGATCGATCATGTCTGGACGGTTGGTTGCGGCAATTACTACGACATCCTGAAGTCCTTCAAGACCATCCAGCTCTGTGAGCAGCTGTGAGATCACACGTTCAGTAACGTGTGAATCGTCACCGCTCCCACGAGATGTAGCGATGGAGTCGATTTCATCCATGAATATTACACATGGAGACGCCTGCCTGGCTTTACGGAAAGTTTCTCTCACGGCCTTTTCGGATTCACCCACCCACTTGCTAAGAAACTCCGGACCTTTTATGGAGATGAAGTTTGCTTCAGACTCTGTAGCAACTGCTTTTGCAAGCATGGTCTTACCTGTACCTGGAGGGCCGTACATCAAGATCCCTTTAGGTGGGGCTGCATTCATTTTTCTGAAGACTTTTCCATACTTAAGTGGCCATTCCACAGCTTCTCTCAACTGGCGTTTAGCATCCTCTAACCCGCCGATATCTACCCAGTGGACATTCGGACGCTCAACGAGCACTTCCCTCATGGAAGATGGCTGCATTTCCATAAGCGCGCCCATGAAGTCATCTTCAGAGACTGTGATTTTATTTAGGATCTCAATCGGAATGATATCGTCTTCGAGATTAAGCTCTGGAAGGATTCTGCGAAGAGATCTCATTGCTGCCTCTTTACACAATGCAGAGAGATCAGCTCCCACGTATCCATGAGTAAGATTTGCAAACTTATCAAGATCGATTCCATCTTCTAAAGGCATACCTCTCGTATGAATCTGCAGAATCTCTAGGCGGCCTGCTTTATCTGGAACTCCGATTTCGATCTCACGGTCAAATCTGCCTGGACGCCTAAGAGCGGGATCGAGTGCGTTTGGTCTGTTGGTAGCTCCGATGACTACCACCTTACCGCGGGATTCCAGACCATCCATCAAAGACAGCATCTGGGCTACTACCCTTCTTTCTGTTTCCCCTGTAACTTCTTCACGCTTTGGCGCTATGGAATCAATTTCATCTATGAATATAATGGTCGGCGCATTTTCCTGAGCCTGCTTGAAAATTTCACGAAGATGCTCTTCGCTTTCCCCATGATATTTTGACATGATCTCAGGTCCGCCGATTGTCATGAAATTGGCATTGGTCTCTGATGCTACTGCTTTAGCCAGCAGCGTTTTGCCTGTTCCAGGAGGACCATGCAGAAGGACTCCTTTAGGAGCTTCAATTCCAAGCCTTTCAAATAACTCTGGATGCCTAAGCGGCAGTTCGATCATTTCCCTTACTTTTTTGACTTCGTCGCCTAAACCTCCAATATCTTCGTAGGAAATCCTTGGGACTGACGGTGTCTCGCTCGCTGGCTTTTCACTTATCGTAAATTCGGTGGAGGATTTGACAATTAAGGCATCTGCTACCGGGCTGCAGTTGGTCACGACCAGATCAATGCGTCCTTCTAGAGTGTTGACTTCAACAATATCCCCTTTGACGATTACTCTCCCGTTCAGTATCTGACGGAGGTATTCTTCTCCGCCTACGATTCTTAGAGCTTTGGTAGGCGCTACAGTAATTTTTGTAGCTTCTTTGGCTGAGATTTTGCGAATGGAAATGCGATCGTCAATACCAGTGTCGGCATTTCTCCTTAATGTTCCATCGATCCTTACGATTCCTTTGTTAGTATCTTCGGGTAGTCCTGGCCAAGCTATAGCTGCAGTTCTTTTCTTTCCCTCGATTTGAATTACGTCTCCTGCGGTTATACCTAAAATATCCATTACTGCAGAGTCAATACGTGCTATTCCGCGGCCGGCATCCTTGGAGCGTGCTTCAGCCACCTTCAACACTTTATCATCATTTTTCATATAGTGCCCCCTTATACTTACATCTTAGAGTAGTTAACTTACAGTTGTATAGATGATATAGGTCAGTTCTTCTATAAATACTTAACCTATAACACCCTTCAATTTCTGAACCAGGAAGTTTAGTTCATTCAAGGCCACTGATCCTTTTGTAGTTAATGAGTATAATTTTGTTTTTGTGTCTTTAATAACGTATCCAGAATCTCTGAGGGCATTGAGATGGAACGTTATGTGGCCTGTTGGCATATCGAATTCTCTGCAGAGTCCGGATAGATTTTTGGGACCGCCTGTAAGACTTCTCATAATCCCGATTCGTTTGGCATTGGATAAAGGGGCCAGATAAGTTTCAACTTCTTCTTCTGTAAATATTGCTGTTTGAACCGGCAGACCGGCGCTTGTACCCATCATATTCATTATTCGAAAATAAGTATTCTGAACAGAGTCGATTTTATGCAGCATTTCAACAGTTTTGCGAGAACATTCTTTGTCTTGACATGACTCTGAATTGCAGCAGACGAGATCCTTTGCATCAGAAAGAATGCGTGAAGCTTCTTCGAAATTACCATTTTCAAATTCCTTTGCAGAGCGGTCAACTATAGTTTTCAGAGTAGTTGTACAACTACTGCGCAGTTCACATACGGAAGAGCTTTCAGCATCCCTGCGATCGTTTTCGAAAACTCTCCTTCCTTCGTCTGCAATAACTGGCCTCATGTATTCGGTACATAGATTTTTAAAATCGGAATAACGAAGACTCGCTAATTTATCGCTGAGAGCAGTCATTTCATCCCGCAGTTCCCGGATCTCATTGAGTATCTCATCGGTCATAGGTATAAAATTGTATACATTCTAAATATTTATGTATTACTTCTTCAATTTAGAACGTAGGTGTTAATATGGTATCATTACCGGAAAATGTTATGAAACTCGTAAATGATCCGTCTGCAGTCAAGATTTTAGCTACTGCTGACGCTCAGGGAAATGCGCATGCAATTCAGGTTGGAAGTCTTTCAGCTCCAGATGCAAATACAATCGTATTCGGAGCAGTCCTGATGAAAACCACTGGAAAGAACTTAGAGAACATGAAAGCAAACGGCAAGAAAATGTCCATTCTCGTATCAGGCGGAAAAGAATCATATTCCATCAGCGCCTCCATCAAGGATTATCAGACATCAGGTCCTGTTGTAGATGGAATGAATGAGCACCTTGCTGCAATACACCTTCGTGCAGCAGGCGTCTGGATTGTAGAGCCTGCCGAAGTATTCGACCAGGGTGCCAGTCCGAATGCTGGAAACAAAATCGCATGAAATTAACAGCCGCACTAGCGGCTTATTTATTTTAAATCAATTTTTCTGACACTCATTTCCTTTTTAGGTATATCAATGCGCAGAACTCCATTTACCAATTCAGCCTCAAGGTTGTCTCGATCTGCATCTTCTGGCAGTTCTATTCTCCGATATGCTGTTGAAACACCACGTTCCCTTTTTATGTAACCAGCACTTTTAGTCTCTTCCTCATCGATTCTGGTTGCTTTGATTACAAGTGCATGATCTGAACATTCCAGAGATACGTTTTCTTTAGATATTCCAGGTAAATCTATATTTATAATGTACCCGTCAAAATTATCTATGATATCCACAGCTGGAAAGTGAGGAGCTATCATATTGCCCGCTGACTGAACCATCCCGCCTACCGTGAGTTTAATGCTATCCATTGCTTTTCCAATATCTTCGATAGCATTATTCTGAGGTTTACAACATTTTTGATTTTCGTTGTTCATAATTCACCCAAGATAGTTTTGGGTGGTTCAGATATAGAATGTTTGCCTATTCATTCAACATGAGTGGATGATGATTGGACGAGCATCTTGGAAGCATTCTTCACCCAATTAGATTTTATATCATTCATGCTCACACCTTCTAAAGACTTTGCAAGATTTTCAATAAATGAACTTACCAGATTGCTGTTGACTATTTCCACATTTTCAATCTCGTCAACGATTGACATGGCAACCATCTGAGCCAAGAATGATTTTACAGCAAATCCCATACTTCTCGATGATCTTAGAAAAGCATCTTTTAAAACTTTGTCTTTAGTGGATAGATAAAGAGTATTGAAATAAAGTTCTGGACCCCATGGACTTATGGCAGCTTCGAGACCGTCAAACATTACTTCTAGATAATTATCCATGTTTCCCATAACTGGATCTCTAAAGATCTCTTCCATTTTTCTCTGGCCTTTCTTAAATGATTCATGCAAAATGTCACCAGGAATCTCATAATATTGCAAGATATTATCAATCGAAACTCCAGAACGTTTGGATATATCATTCATGTCAACATTTGATAAGCCCCTCTCGGCAAATAACTCCAATGCTGCATCGACAATAGCTTTTTTTAAATCCCCATTGGACATTGTGTGTCTCCACTACCACAAAGCATGTTGATGTTATTACAGTTTCTACTTTTCAAAAAATGCGGACTAGCAGTGATAAACCGCATTATGCTTGGAGAGATTGCATATAAAATGCAATATGCCTCAATTTTATGGAGCGCAAACATCACTTATTGAGCATGGAAAGAAAGATTTTGAAAACACTTGAAAACAAGGGAGGATTTCAGAGTCTCGCCGATGCTGTAGATTTAAGTGGACTGGAAGAAGAGCTCAATGGCAGCGGACCATTTACGTTATTTGCTCCGACAGATGAAGCATTCGCAAATCTGCCAGCGGGATTGATGGATACTCTGATGATGGACAAGGCCAGGATGGCCGAAGTGATAAAACATCATGTCATTGCAGATCAGATATCTTCCTCGGATGCAATATCTGCCAAAAATGCGATGGCTCTTGATGGGGAAGTTCTTGACTTAGAAACATGCAATGGATTCAAAGTAGGAAACGCTTCAGTTACTGAAGCAGACATTGAATGCCGCAATGGGCTCGTACATGTGATAGATGCTGTGCTGATGCCAAAGGATGTCAAAGGAGATTTGATAGATACGGATGTTCCACAGGGCGGAGATGTGAAGATGGTTCCAAAAGGAGGAATGATGGATAAAGCCATGTCTACCAGCTCTCAGAAAATGCAGGGCATGAAGGATAAAATGAAGGACATGGGAGATAAAACAATGTCTGCTGGATCCTCCAAGATGAACGATATGAAAGATAAAATGCAGAACGCAGTAAGCAATACATCTTCGGCAACATCTTCAAAGATGGATAACATGAAAGATAAGGTTCACGAGAGCATGGGAGATGAAAAATCATCAGCTTCTGATACGAAAGACAATGTCCGTGGCAGCATGGATCAGAAAAATATGTCGTCTGAGTCGCCAAAAATGGGAGAAATGAAAGAGGAGATCCGGAAAAAAACAGATGATAAAAACTAATTACCAATAAATAAGTAGATATCTCTCAAGAGAGGGATATCCTTTTATTGTTCCATGCATACTCCTCAGCTGAAAGTAGGCAGGAACGATCATGAATATCGTCATCATAGGAGCTGGTAATGTTGGATACCTATTGGCACAAATACTTTCAAAACAACATTCAGTGACAGTAGTTGAAAGAGACAAAAAGCGATTCGATTACGTTATCAATTCGTTGAACGTCGGCGGAATCAATGCCAATGGTGCCAGCCCAAGAATTCTTAATCAACTCCTAAATGAAAAAACAGACTTGCTTATGGCAGTTACAGAAAGTGACGAGGCCAATATATTCGCCTGTATGACTGCCAAACGTCTAAACCCCAATGTAACAACGCTTGCTAGAATGAGAGACAGAGAGTATACATTTGGGGACCAGCTGGAAAACTATCTTAGTGTGGACTGCATAATTTCTCCAGAGTATATTGTAGCATCCAAAATGAAAGAAATCGCAATGATGGATAATGCGATTGATTTTGAAGATATTGAAGCTGTTGGATTAAGCCTTGCAAAGTTCCGTATTGGACCGGATAACCGTCACGGTATTCAGGGAATAGCTTTGAAGCACCTTCCACTGCCTAAAAAATGTAAGATCATCATGATCCATCGGATGAGCCAGAAAGGAATGGAAAGCATAGTGCCCACAGATGATGATTATTTTATTGTTGGCGATGAAGCAGTTGTCATTGGAGACCGGGAATCGCTTCGTGAGTTTGATAAGTTCCTCAGCCCCCATAAAAAACATCGCGATATTCTAATGATTGGAGGCAGCATATTGGCAGAATACCTGCTAGAAATGCTGTCCGAAGAAAAGGTCAGTGTCAGACTCATTGAAAAAGACGAGAATCGCTGTCAAGAGCTGTCTAAGATGTTCGATGATGCAATAATCATCAATGACAACGGTACAGATCCACTAGTTCTGCGTAGCCAAGACGCCAAGAATACAGATGTTTTAGTATGCACCACCAATAATGAAGACGGTAACCTGCTGTCCTGCCTTGTAGGAAAGCATCTAGGAGTCAGCAAGACTGTTACAGTATACACTAAGGGAGATTACAGAGATATTTTTAGAATGGCAGGTATCGATGCGGCAATCGGATATTATGGCGTGGTTGCGAACGAAGCCATTCGCCAGACAGTTCCGGAATATGAAGTCTTAATGACCATGGAGAGTACAACGGAAGAGTTTATTGGACTCACTGTAGGGCCACGCTGCCGCATAAAAGACAAAATGCTTATCGAAGCCAATCTGCCAGATAGGACCAACATCGCTCTGATTATAACTGGAACCGATATCATAATACCAGGACCAGAGGCTGTAATCAAAGAAGGAGATACTCTTCTGGTTTACGCTGATAAGATGGATATTCATGCGTTGGAAAAACTGTTTGGAACGACTATACCTATAACACCTTAAGAGGCACTGCATGGAACTGACCAAACCATCCCAAAATAGTCAAATAGCACCAGTTAAGAAAAAATCATTTTTCAAACGACATGGTGTTGACAAATATACTATAACAAAAAAAGTCTCAAGAAGAGAGAATACCGTGCTGTACCTATTTGGGACGCTGGTATTCTATGTGGGCTTGGCATTGATCGTTCCTTTGATCTGCTCATACATCTTCAATGATCCATATGATCCATGGATCATTACCATGCTGATCTGTTTCCTTTTCTCTATTCCACTTCTTATGAGATTCAAATCAGCAGAGCATACACGTTCTACTGAAACTCTGTTTGTAATCACCACATCATGGATTCTCGTTACAATATTCGGTTCACTTCCGTTCATCCTGTCTGGAATGGATGTAATCGATGCACTTTTTGAATCAATGAGCGGATTCACAACGACTGGATCTACAATTATGGGTGGAGGCGGCGTAGCTCCTATTGAAGAATGGTCTAAAAGCATACTGTTGTGGAGAAGCATGATGCAGTGGCTGGGAGGCGCGGGTATAATTATGATATTCGTGACGATCCTACCAATGATGGGGGCCACTGGCCGCAGCCTTGTGACGTTAGAATTGGCAGGAACAGACACTCAGAATATTACACAAAGGATGCAGGAAGAATCAAGAAAATTCCATTACATCTATCTCAGCCTTACGCTGTTGATGATTGTGATGCTCTTATTGACAGGATTGGGCGTCTATGACTCTGCAACTATTGCGCTCTCATCCATATCAACAGGAGGGCTTTCACCGTATTCAGACAGCATATCTCATTTCAACAGCCGGATAGTAGAGTGGATTGTGATTATATTCATGTTCCTGGGTGGTACGAACTTTTTCCTGCAGTTCCGCGCCATGAGCAGAGGCGGGTATAAGGAACTCATCAAAAACTCCGAATTTAGAGCATATGTACTTATCGTCATAATTGCAAGCTTGATTTTATTCGCATTTTTAGGTCCAGAAGTTGCTGGAATGAGCACGTTTGACAGATTTACCGCATCCACGTTTCAGATAATATCTGCCATGACCAGCACAGGATATACCACAATCAGTCTCGGTGGACTTGTAAACATAGCCAGCTTGATTTTAATTATTGCAATGATAATTGGAGGGTCTTCCGGTTCTACTGCAGGTGGTATAAAGATAGTCAGGTTTGTTATACTGCGTAAATTCCTGTCTGCCACATTATATAGAACGATTCACCCCAAGGCAGTAGTCCCCATAAAAATCAATGAAAAAACAGTAGAAGAAAAAACGGTATCTTCCCTTATGGCGCTGTTGGTGTGCTATTTTGGTACGGCAGTAGTGTGCATATTCATACTTATGATGCTGGGAGTAGACACCATGGGTTCTGTGTGTTCTACGATAGCTTCGCTTTCAAATGCAGGATTGGGCATGGGAGATGTGGCCTCATCATACGGAGGACTTCCGGATCTTGCTAAGCTGGTGCTGATGTTTGCAATGTGGGCCGGTCGTCTTGAGTTTATCTCTGTATTCGTCATATTGAGTCCGGTGTTCTGGAAAGAATTCCTAAGATTCCACAAAAGGTACAGCTGAGAGTACGGTTGATTAAAATAGTAACCAAGAGTTAGCTGAAAAGAAGCCAATGGTTGAGTATGTAAAAGTGTGTTCCAACTGCGGGAGCAGAGACATTGAGCCGTCCAGAAATGTAGGGTATGTTCCAGGCCTTACCGGTAACGAACGATACTTCTGCAGATCGTGTGGACAGGAATCCGTTCCGCTTCTTATAGATGAGTCGAAGGTTGAGAATGAAAATAAAGACGGATTCTACAAAGTGGCTATGGTTCCGGTAGATACTGCAAATACTAAACTGGAGAATATTGTATCAGAAATACAGTGGGATGGCAATGAATATGTCACCACTGATAACCAAACAATATTCGAAGAATACAAGAGTACCATACGGAATAACAGATGCTCAAACACAATTATTCTAGACTTGATAGGAATTAAAACCAGACATCCCAATTATAAGATACTGAAAAATATTGTAAAGCCCAAATACAACATCTGGCTGGATATCGGAATACATAATGATGAGGACATATTTGATGCATTTACATTAGATGCAGGCAGAGTGATCTGCAGCAGCATCTGCGTTTCATCAGTACAAGTCTATGAAGAAGCATTCGACTTATCGGATCATATTCTGCCTTGTATCTGTACATGCGGGGATAAAGTTCAATGGAAATCATCCGCTAATGAAACTGATTTGTTCAGAGTAATTGAAAGTCTCAAAAGAATAGGATATGAGGAGATAATCATCATTGATTTAGATTGCCTTGGCAAAAATAAAGGCCCTGACAAATCATATGCATCCAGGATCTCGGAAACATTTTCCGGCATAATCTTCGGCGGTGGAGTACGCGAAGAAGATGTTACAGATCTGAAAAACCTGAAACTCAGGGGAGTAATACTTGATCCAGAGTTTAATTAAAGTATACTTAGATTGATCCTGACATCTTTCTGTGCGGATAAATGATAAAAGAGTTCTTTTATCTCTGAAGAAGAACCATCCAGCACGATCTGTTCCACACACTGCCCATTGACATGAGTGTGCATTGAAGAATGCACAACATCTGAGTAGTTATGGATTATGTCATGAACATGGTGCTTCTTTTTGTCAGAATAGATGATTGTTACGATGCAACTTATATTTTCACCAGAATCTGGAATGCATTTTTTAGTGGAAATAAAACCCCTGATAGCATCACGTATTGCATCAGATCTTGACGAGAAACCAGCATCTTTGGATGCGCTGTCAAATTCCTGCAGCTCCTCTTCCGGGATAGATACACTGATTACCACCATTGTTCCCACTATACCTGATAGATTAATGCAATCGTTCTACAACAAGTTTGCGGCCTGCCGCTCTTGATTCGTCCAATGCGAAGGGTGCATCCAAAATAGAACCTGGCTCTTCAAATCCAGGAAACAGCAGGGATTTACTCTGCTGAAACCCTAATGTCTTAAAGAATATACGAATGGTCTTTTCAGCACAGGCAAAATCCGTGCTCAATCTGGCAGCGACTGAAATGAACAAACCAGCCTTCGAAGTATCCACATCTAGATTCTTGGACCATAAAAACTGACCTCGGTCTACAAAGGTCTTCATCCAAGATGAGATATTTTCAAAATAGATTGGAGAAGCTAAGACCAGCGCATCAGCTTCTTTTATGCAGTCATAAATTTCTGAGATATCATCTTTGATGTGACATGAACCGGCGGTGTCGCATCTGCCGCATCCAAGACATCCCGAATGTACAGAGTTTGCCAAATAGAATTTTTTAACTTCAGCATTTTCAGATCTGGAACCTTCCAATACTGCATCCAGCAGCAAATTTGTGTTTCCATTAACCCGTGGACTTCCAGATATCCCGATTACAAGCATCGCGGTGAAGTATATCTTATGATGATTTACTACTTTCCGACAGGCATATCGTTTAATGTATGGTTGTTAAACTTCACCGAGAAGATACAAATAGACGTCTATAGTTAGGGTGGATTAAATGGATGAAGGTAATTTTTGTAAAGTTCGTTCGATTCTTTTTCCCAGGAATGTACTGATGGGACATGGTGTAATAAAGGACATTCCAGAAATGTGTAAAAACTTCGATCTGTCTGGAACCGCAACAATAATTACAGGTGATAAAACAAAAGACGTTGCAGCAGACTCGATATCCTCACTTCTCAAATCAAGCAATTATAATGTAACTACAATAAGCATAGGGGCTGCAACCAGAGAGAATCTACACAAAACGGTGGATCTGGCAAAAGACAGCCATGCGAATTTTTTAATAGGTGTTGGCGGCGGTTCTAAGATAGACCTCGCGAAAATGGCTGCTAAGGAGTTAGGTATTGAGTTTATCTCCGTACCCACCTCTGCATCTCATGACGGTATAGCATCCGGCAGAGCTTCCATTAAGGGTCCTGACGGGCCAATATCCATGGAAGCAAAGACTCCTCTGGGAGTAGTCGCAGATACGAGCATTATTGTTAAAGCACCGTTCAGGCTGCTTGTAGCCGGCTGCGCAGATGTCATCTCAAACATAACCGCAATCAAAGACTGGGAATATGCTGAAAGACTCCTTGGCGAAGAATTCTCAAGATCTGCATGCGCTATGGCACTTTACACTTCAGAAGCGATCATTGAATCCGCAGATTTAATAAAACCCGGTGTTGAAGAGAGCGTCTGGATCTCTCTGAAGCCAATCATCGTATCGGGAGTTTCAATGGCTGTTGCTGGCTCATCCAGACCAACCAGCGGATCTGAGCATATGTTTTCTCATGCATTAGATATGATCGCTCCCGGCAGAGCCCTCCACGGTGAACAATGCGGAGTAGGCTGTATTATGATGATGTACCTGCACGGGGGGAACTGGATGGCAATAAGAGATGCTCTGATCAAACTAGGGGCGCCCACAACAGCAAGAGAGCTGGGAATAACAAAGGAAGAGCTTCTTGAAGCTCTGACTATGGCTCATAAAATTCGCGATAGATTTACGATACTCGGTCATCAAGGTCTCACGTACGAAGCTGCGGAGAGACTGGCTAAAATCACAAAGGTCATTTGAGGGATTAAAATGGTAGTTGTTACCTTAATCGGAGAAGATTTTGCAGAAGTTGGAAAAACTTTTGTCTTTCGCGGCCCAATAACTGAATGCAGAGACTGCAAATTGAAAGGAATCTGCTTCAATCTAGACGCTGGCTGCCGCTATTGTGTAAAAGAAGTGAGGGATGTTCATCATGAATGCCGCATCCACGAAGGTGGTGTACGCGCAGCAGAAGTTGAGAAACTGAATATTAATGGAGCAGTTCCAAAAAAATATGCGCTTGAAGGGTCTACATTATCATTTAATCCGACTGAATGCAGCCAGATTGGATGTGAAAATTACAGACTTTGTCATCCAACAGGCGTCACCAAAGGAATGCGCTTTAAAATAATCTCTGCCGATGGGGAACTTGACTGTCCCGCAGGGCAGAGGATGGTAAAAGTAATTTTAGAATGAGTTTGTATGTTTCACCGGAAACTTTCTCCGGTGAGACGTTCAAACATTTCAATATACAGATCCTGAACCTTTCTTATCCATTCATTGGGGAGTGCTGGAATATCTGGTTCTGGCTGACCGTTTTTCCTTGCGGCCATTAATTTATCAAAATATCCAGTTTCTCTGTAATATTGTCTTACTGCTTCTTTGGACAGCTCTACGCATTCTCCGGCTGCATATGCATCCTCATCCCACCAGCGGTCCTCATCAGAAGTTCCAAATGTATCAATCAGCATGATGTTGCGCTGAGAATCCATAGCAAACTCTTTCTTTCCGTCTACATGAATGAGCATGCGTTCACCGACTTCAGATGCGATGACATCATCGATTTTTGCTACAAGTTCAAACACTCCATCTAACTCTTTTTCAGTTAAGCCAGATAGTTCCAGAGCTTCTTTCCGCGTAAGAAGCCTGTCAACTTTTTCAAGTTTGGTTGTAGTCTCATAATACGGAGTCGGGAGCTTTTCTCCATATTTAACTTCATGATCTTTTTCAAACCCTAGATCTGAAGCTGTGATCTCACCTGAACGAACTCTGTCAAATAGAGATCCGGCTACATAGTGTCTGGATATGAATTCCAAGGGAATCAGATAATTCACAGTCGAAGTGTTTATTCTGTTTGTATCTTCAATGACTTCAACTCTTTTTACTCTCATGCGGTTCGGAGGAATTAGCTCAGTAAAATGAGTCTTAATACCTGCTTTGCGGCATACTTGGAACCAAAACGCTGCAGTTCTGCAGAGAGTTTCGCCTTTGCCTGGAACATTAGACGGTATAATCTTGTCGAACACAGAGATATTGTCAGTAAAGACAAATTCCAGTGTATCGTTATCTACTTCATAGACTTCCTTTACTTTGCCGGTTCGTAATAAGTTCATCACTAGCGCCCCAAGCGAGGAGATTTATGGCAGTATATGAGGTTTTTGTATAAGCTTGAACAATGCTCTACACATTTCGCAAAAAACATCAGACTAACGCAGTTTAAACTGCAACCTGGATGACGGGAAAATTGAGTTTTGAGTTCAGAACAGGAGCATTAATGGGGTTAGATCTGCAGTCAGTCATGATTCTACGAAAGTATAATGTTGTTAATACTCTAAAAACTTAAGATAATGGCTCTTGAAGCTAAAGAAATTGATTCATTATCAGGTATGCTGGCACTTGAGGAGATATGGAATGAGCTGCTGAAATCAAGCAGAGAGGATTCTTTTTTTCTCTCCATACCATGGTTAAAAACCTGGTGGGATGTTTTTGGGTCTGAGTACAAACTAAAATGCATAACTGTTGAAGAAGACGGAGAGATTGTTGGTGTGGGACCGTTCGCAGTTTCTTCAAGAGGTCGGGCCATTCCCTGGAGGAAGGTTCTGTTTTTAGGAACTGGACCATCAGACAGATGTGGAATTATTGCAAAGAACGGACGAAGCGACATACACATGGCAATATGGAATTACTTGAAATCAACGAATAAATGGGATGTAATCGAACTTCGGGATATGGTATATGCAAACCCAACTTTCACAAATGCAAAGATGGCATTTCCGGAAGCGGAATACGTTACGAGTCTGTCTCCGCATATCGATGTATCACACGGATATCAGGAATATATGGCCAATCTTTCAAAGAATATGAGATACAATATCGGAAGGTCTAAAAGAAAGATTGAAGCAGCCGGCGGCCGATTTACCTCCAGAAAGGGAGATGAAGAGTGCAGAGAAGGAGTGCGGATGCTGCAGGAACTCAGCGATGCCCGCTGGGAAAGTGATAATGTCCTAAAGCTTCCCAATATGATGAAATTTGCTGAAAGGGTTTCCAGAATTCATGGAGAGTCGGGAGGCACAGTATTTCATTCAATAGACATTGACGATACTCCAATAGCCATCGCAATGGGTTTTGAGGATGAGAAACGGTATATGTACTATCTCTCAGGTTTTAATCCAGAGTATGCAAAAATGTCTCCTGGATATGTGCTAATATCTGAAATAATTCAAGAGTGCTGTTCGAATAAGATAAAAGAAGTAGATATGCTGCGGGGCACTGAAGGATATAAGTACAGATTTAATGCGATTGACAGAATGCAATCTACGATGAGAATTGTCAACAAAGGAATGCTGAGGAATGTCGAGTCAAGGTTCAGAGAAGAACAGCTTTCATCTTAAAACATCTTTTTCAGATCTTTACCTGGCATGTAGATAAATGACTCTGCATAGCCCTCTAACCGATTCATTGCTGCTCTGTATTCATTTATTCCCCTTACCATTCTGACATAATCAATATCTTCCATCTGCGTGCCATGCATTCTGATTACACTAAGTTTTTTTTCCATTGTTTCTGAGATGGGTATTACCAGATTAGGCATCAGGGCTCCCCAGACTTCATACATCATCACATTAATCTCATTGTTGTTTTCAAGAAGATCGGCAACGGCATGAAACGCTCTCAAGTGTTCATCGTGATTTTCAAAAGGAGACGGTACCAAAATAGTATCTGGCTGGAACGTAAGGATTTCATCAGAGATCATGTCCTTAAGATCTGCAGCATTAGGAAACGAAGATTTATTCAGTCTGCAGTTTTGGATATCACATTCCCTGATTGCTGCGTTTATTTCAGAGATTCTCTCATCTTGAGTAAAATTACCGCTTTGTATCGATGGATAAAGTGTTCTTAGTTCCGATCCATTGTCGCGAAGTTTAAGTAGTGTGCCCATGCAACCTATCGCATCATCATCGGGATGCGGAGAGATCACCAGAAATCGATTTCCAGGAGGGACTTCCATAACCTTCGGATCCCATGTAGTTCCCTCTAATGAGTCCATTACTCCAAATCGTCTCCTGATCTTTTCAGTTATGAACTTTAGCTCCAATGAAGCACTATGCATACCCACATTGAATATACTGAAAGGTTCCCTTAATAAATTAACCGGAGGAATACTCTTGAAAACCGCAATCATTGCACTGAATGATTACAATCAGGTCAAAGGAGGTACTGAAGTATTTACTAAACACCTGCATACTGTATTTCCTGAATCCACAATTATAACTGCACCGCAGAATATAGGGCAGATCTTCGCAAAAGCAGGTTTTCAAAATGAATACCGATCTTGGAAAGCTGGGAAAAGATTTTTGGAAATCGATGATCAATTTGATGCCATCTTCAGAAATGCCTATGCAGGCTGGAATATCAAAACTAGGTCTCCAATGATTAATATTTTTCATTTTACATATTCTGGTTTTTCACGGGAAGCCATGCAGGGAACAAAAGGTCGGTTTCAGGCTAAATACATCTCACCTTTTTTTGAAAAACTTTGTTTGAACAAGGGTGTCAATATTGCAGTCAGTGCAAAGGTTCAAAGAGAACTGAAAAGATACTATAAAACAGAATCCAAAGTCATAGAAAATGCAGTTCCTGATATATTTCATAACATACCTAAAGAAAAAGCTAGAGAAGAACTTAATATTGATTATTCAGGGCCTCTGGGGATATTTGTCGGACGTACAGACAGGACTAAGGGTTTTGACATAGTATCAAAAATTTCTAAAAGTATAAAAATAATATGTGTTACTCCTAATAGATTACAAAGTACGGATAATATAATAATAAGAACCAATGTAGAATACGAGGATATGCCCAAATATTATTCTGCTGCTGACTTTTTAATTTTTCCTTCAAGATATGAATCATCGGGATACTCAGTGATGGAAGCGATTAAATGTGGGATTCCGGTAGTGGCTTCAAAAACAGGCATACTTGAAGATATCGATGCAGAAGATGTTGGTGCAATAGTTGAAATTGGTAATGAAGAAGGGTATATGAAGGGAATCGAGAACGTCATCAAAACAAACTTTGTTCCTTCTTCCGAAATTGCCAGACGATTTTCCATGGAACGATTCAAAAAAGAGTATATGGAGTTGGTGAAAGAAATCGCGTAGTTAGAGATGTTTTCTACTCGCTCCATCTTTCCAACCTTTAAGTAAGCCAACTGCTTCAAACATTGTTCCAACAACAACGATGTAAATCGGCAGTTTACCCTCGGTTTCCTCTTTTTCTAAAATACCTTTTGGAGCAACGCGTTTGTTAATGAAATTAGACATTCTGCAGTTTACATAATGTTTAAATCTCATTTCTTCACTAAAATGTTTACGTACTAAATATGAATTATTTCTGCCCCATAAATACCTGAGTTTTAGATACCAACGAACTCTGTCTTTTCTATAAGATCCTTCGCACCATTCATGCCTTACAGCAGCAGTATCTGAATAAGCTATTGTATACCCAGACCTTACAACTTTAAGACATGCATCCGTTTCATCCTGATGAAATTTAAAATAAGGGTCAAATCCGCCAGCATCGATTAAAATTTGTCTTCTGAAAGACATGTTACATCCAACCATTACTGGATAAAGACCATCTAAGCATTCCTCACGAGATTCATCAAACCATCTTCCATCTGGAGCGACTGCATTTTTGCCCATTGATAAATTTCCATTCATATCAAAAACAGGACCGCCTACTCCCCCAACCATATCGTCATCATATTCGTCAATAATAGACTGCAACCACCCAGGCTGTGCTACGGCATCGTCGTCAATGAAACAAACTACATCCGATGTTGCTTCAGCCAAACCAAGATTCCTTGCAGAAGATATCCCGCCCAGAGTTTCCTGACGAATGAGCTTAAGTTCTCCCTTTGTAGCCAGCAGCTCCAGCATATCTCTGGTTCCATCGGTAGATGGTCCGTCAACAACGATTATCTCATCAGGTCTCGGCGTCTGTGATTCTATCGATCTGAGACATTTTGTAAGCCATTGTATTCGATTATAGGTACATACGATGATAGAGACAGAAGTCATTATTTCTCACCTTTTCTAAGCTGCATCATTAAGTGCCAGCTTCTGTTGCCATAATCTCTTTGAAAATCAGATTCCTCAATTCGCCTTATCGCGCTCGACAGTCTGCTAACGCCCAGGCTGTCTGTAAACATTAATGCATAACCACATAAAGGATACAATAAAAGTCCTCCATAGTGTTTGTTCACAACAGTGTAGCTGGGAAGCATTCCCAGCAACTCATCTGTCTTGTAGTGTTTATGCTCCAAAACTGAGTCGTTTTTTCCTAAGAGTATCTTTCGGCCTGCAGCGAAGATTCTGGAACGCTGAGCATCTATGTACCAAAATGAGCCTTTGTGCGGTACGGAAATTATCAAATGTCCTCCGGGCTGGAGAACACGATCTATTTCACTCAGAGACTTTTCAGGATTTGGTACGTGCTCTAAGACATCCAGCATTGAAACAGTAGTGAATGATTCGTCTTCAAAGGGCAGATTATCGGCACTCCCAAGAACAAATTCGAAATCGGGATAACGCTTTTTGGCTTCAGCCATTGTTCTTGTATCCACATCCAGGCCTACAGCTTTTGAACAGCGGCCGCCTACAGAACCTACTACTTCTCCGTCTGAGCATCCAACGTCCAGGTATGTTTCTCCATCAGACATCCATTCGGAGAGTATTCGGGTTCTTCCAAGCAGTCCGTTCTCAGAGCCATACACTACTTTGACTTTTGTAGTATGAGGTATTTGATAAGTGTCTTGATCATTCACTAGAGGGGACATAGACAGGCATCCAAAGTTGTAATGTTTGTTCACTGCTGATTAATGTAAAGAAGATAGTATGACTGCCTGGTGAAGGAACTGAAAAGTAAATGTTCAGGTGCAATTCCTCACCTTCATCGAGTGACAGTACTGTAGACTGCCCTGTTGAAGCGTCAAGTGAGATTACGGATCCAGGTGTAAAATAAACCGTATGCGTGTACCCTAACCCGTCCGAGACAATAAGCGTCAGATTTTCTGCTTCGGACAGGTGAGATTTTATGTTAACTACAACGTTTGACACTCCGGTTACTGTGGTGGGAAGTGTATCTACAGTGCCTGAAGGCCCACTTATGCTAAATTCTGCAAAATTCTCTTTTTGAGGTTCTTTGGCTAAAGTAACTGCAGACACGGCAGCAAACAATACTAAAGCTGCAACAACCATCATCAGCATCGACTTCTCAGCAGTCGTGTACTTTATGCCAGTTCCAACTTTAACATTTAGTATAAACGGATCTCTTGCCCATGAAATTCTCCTGCTTATTGCAATTATTGTGAAAATTACGGTAAAGATAAGAATTTCAAACGTTGCGGTTATTGTAGTTATTCCAAATATGCCTCTAGATAAGAAAGTTCCAGTTATACCTACGATTACAGCACTCAGCGCTACAGAAAGTGCAATTCTTTCAAGCATCGTGATCTCGTGAGTTTTTTCTGTTCTCGGCAGTGTAAACGACTGCGACATCAGCGCTGTGTTTCCAGGAAATAATGCAGAAACCAGAGCATATCCTACAGAAAAAAATACTGCGTAAAATGCAATAATGTCTAAAACAACCCCATACAGGCCTGCAAGACTCATAAAGAGCGCAACAACTACAATGACCAGATTAAGTATCAGATCAAAAGGTCTCGATGGTCCTGCAAAAACAAAGTTCTTCATTATAATGCCTCCAGACATGATTTTAATTTGGGAGCGACCGCTTCCCAGGAGTACTTATCAAGGATCAGTTTACGGCCTTCATTTCCAAGCGTATTTCCCAATTCTGGATTGCACAGAATCTGTGCGATTTTTTCATGAAAATTATCCTTAGTTCCGATTAAACAATTTTTCCCATCCACTAGTTCTGGAATCCCATCTACTGCAAGGCTGCTTACTACAATGGGACAGCCTACAGACAGGACATCTATTACTTTAGTCAAAATACCAACACCTTTCCACAGCGGAGCTACGCATACGTCTGCAGCTGAGATCCATAGAAATATATCCGGTACGTACCCCAGCATTACTGCATCATCTGTATTCTCAATAGTTCCGCTGCCAGCAACATACAACGTTGCGTCAGGAATCAGTTTCCTTAGGTCAGGAATGGCATTGTCAATCAAATACCGCACTGCATCTTCATTTGGATAATAGTTTAAAGATCCAAAGAAAAGGATGACTTTCTTATTAGCTGGTATTCCTAATTTAGATTTGGCTTCTGATTTTGGAGTTATTGTTACCATGCTTAAATCTGCACATGTTGGAATTACAATGAATTTTGATCTGTCAAAACCACTCTTCTTGTAAACATCTTCATCTTTTTCAGATACTACAATTATTTTGGATGCAGCCCTTGCCACTATTTTTTCCATCATCAGATTGGATTTTATAAATGCATTAGACTTTCCAACTGCCGCACCAAAATCTTTGATATTTCCATGATTATCCCAAACTGAAGGGATCTGCAGAATTTTGGAAGCCATCGCGCCAGCAAATGCATAGTACGAACCTTCTGCGAATATGATTGAATCTCTGTTTTTTCTTCCAATCTTCAGTATATTGAAGAAAGTTTTCAGTTCACTCAAAATAAATAAACCATATCTTTGAAATTTATTATAATTCTGATCATATACTCTGTTATCAAGTTCATCAGTAGATACGGGCAGTATTTCAGTCCATCCTGACAGGATATGGATAAGTTTTGGAGTTCGCTCACTGCTTTGAGGATTTGGAGTTATATATGGAACAAATATGATTTTGTTCATTGAGATTCCTCGTAAATGCAGCACAGTCTGTCTGCAGAAACACCAAAATCAAATTCACCAACCGCCAGATCTCTGGCTTTACAGCTCATTGATTTGAGCCTGCCTAGATCATTGAAGAGCATTATTGCTGAATCGGCAATGTTCTCTGGCGTTTGTGGAGCCATAATCCCTGCGCCTTCACCAACTATATCTGATTCTATACCTCGGCTAAATGAAGATAAGATAGGTATTCCGCAGGAGATGGATTCTATAGCAGTAAATGGAAATAGATCGTTTCTGCTACTCAGCATATAAAGATCTGCACAGTTGTAGAGTTCTGCCAAGCCATGACTGTCAAGATAGTCAGTGTGAATGAAAACTGTATCTACAAGTCCTAATTTTTGGATAAGTGCTCTTAAATTTTCTTCTTCCGGACCTGTTCCTTTAAGAATCAGCTTAAAATCTGGATCTTCTTCTCGTATTATCTTAGCAGCTCTGACCAGAATATCCATGCCTTTGTTATAATGCAGCCTTCCAACAGAAATCGCTACATTTTGATCAGTGGACAGCCCAAATTCCCTGCGGGACTCGTCTTTGTCCATAGGCCTGAATACCGAACAATCTACACCAGAATGAACTACTTGTGTTATCAGATCACTGTCGAATCCATAATTTATAAGATGAGTGGCTGCTGATTTGGAACGAGGAATTATTTTACAATTTTTTGCTATCCGTTTTCCCAACGTATTATAGAATTGTTTTTGGATGGTTCCTGCCATTCCCTGCATCAAAACATCTAATTCCTGCCATACAAATAACTTTGAATGTGAATTTTTAACTGCAGAATTTGAGTAGATAGTTCCCATCTGGAAAACTTCTCCAGATTGAACTATGTCAAAGCCATTCTGTTTAAGATATGTTTTCAAAGACGGTGTGCAGGGAAACACTGCAGGAGGGAAGATTGAAGTTAGTCGTGTTGGCACATATATGATGTTTATACCGTCACTAGAGCATTTTATAGTTGGCTCATAGGCGTCTGAGATGTATATTGTTACGTTATGACCTTTGGATGCCAGAGTCTTTGCTAGTTTTGTAATATTCAGATCATCGTCTGAATCTGGTACTGGATTTTTTGCAGTTCGTCCTTTTGGCAGATCAGCAGTTTTGGTAATCAAGTTTACCAGGGCGATGTTCACATTAAGTCCCCCTGACAAACATTACCTGATAACGCCCATTATCATAGACCTTAGAGTTCATTATTTCCTGATTTAAATAGAAATCATATCTGTCTTCAATTCCCCATTGTTTGTACCATAGCTCAGTAGTATCATCAAATAGGTATGAACCAGATCCAGAACTTGAAGCCATTTCTAGCACAGTTGTTGGATATGTTGCACTGAACTGCAGTCTTTGATATGATTCCCCATCGCCCCAGTCTTTATACGGATAATAACCTCCAATTACATAGGTCTGCGGTACTTCCTCAGATAAATAATCGGAAGCTGCGATACTTTCGGCACTGCTGGTATACAAACTCTGTTGATAAAACATCGTTGAAGCACAGGAAACAACTATACCTGCTACGAGTATAGTGGTTAATGCAGCAGTGATTTTCTTTTTTCTCAAGAGAGTTGGGATAAAGAACAGTGGTGCTACCAACATTAAATACAATATCCCTCTGTCGTATATCTGACCATTAAAGAACAATGCATCCAATGGAATAGCTAATGCCGGAATGAATAATAGAGGCAGTATGTGCTTTGGAATAGAAATTTTCTTTCTATTAAATACATATATTAACAGTCCAATGAGAGTTAATAATCCAAACAACAGGATAGTAAATGTACGGATTTGCGGGTAAAGAGTCCCAAATATATTCTCTGTGCCTGTCCTCATCTCATACTGATTTTGAACAGCTTGATCCATGAATCCAAGGTATTGAACTTGACCGAGAACAAACTGTGTCAGATTTAAAGTAAATTCAGCTGCTCCAACTAAAGACCACAGTATCCAGATTATCAAGAATAACGCTGCCGGCCAGTGTCCATTTGCCGGTGGTGCTGTAGTCTTAACTCTGTGATATATCCTACTGAGTATTTCCTTTACAACAACTGCACTCAACACAAAAAGCACCGTAGTCGGATGAGATACTGTCAAAAATGCAAATAATGCAACAGCAGTACCTTTCCAGACTGTTCCCTGTCTTTCGAGACACACAAAGATCAAAAGCCCGATTGCCAGACCTACAGACTGAGGAGAGAAATTAAACTGCAGCCACACATTTACAAAAGCGGCTACCAAAAACGCTACCCGGTATCCTGTCGCTGGTACGTATGTTCTAATAAACAGGTATATTGCAACCAATGTAAAGGCTGCAGCAAATACAGGATAAAATCGCAGAAATTCAATTACATTTGGATCAGCAATGGTTGAAAAAGTTGCAGCAAATGCAAAGAATCCAGGATAGTTATATGCATAAGAATAATCAGGATCATCGGGTATAAAACCAGTTGAAACTATTTCGAATGATGAATTGTAATGCATATATGAGTCCCATACAGCAGGATATGTCTGAAACAATGCCGTTGATCCCCATAATGTAACAAAGACGGCCATTGCTTGAATGAAAAATACCCGTTCAGATGCTGTGAAAGCACCTATTACAAGGGACAGTGTCATCACACCGATTCCAATCCAGAAACCAACAGGGAGCATTCCAAAAAGCCCAAATGACTCAGAGACTGGAATATGCTGTATTGAATATCCGTACGATGAGACTATGCATATCGCTAATCCCACCAACGTCAAAAGATAGAGGGGTAGTGGACGTACCCGGTATTCATTGTTCAAGAATTTCCCCATCTTTGAATCCTATTTCAACAGAGTGTTTATAAAATTAACCGATGAATATGATATTGTTTCAGAAGAAGCTACTGCTATTAAAACCGAAATTATAAGTAGCTCTCCTTTACAAAATAGGATCAATTCTAAGCAAACGCTGGACTATAAGATATGATTCTGAAAAGCAGTTTCTGCATAATACAGCGTACGCTCTGAATGAGGATGCCAGAAATGACCAAAAAGGTAGCAATTATCATACCTGCATTGAATGAAGAAGAAAGCATAGCAGATGTTATCGATAATGTGCTAGAAGTTGGTTATCAAAATCCAGAGTATAACCTATTTCTGGAGATCATAGATGGTCGCTCGTCAGATCGAACTGTAGAAATTGCCAGAGAGAAAGGTGCAAACGTAATAGTTCAAAAAGGAAAAGGAAAAGGAGTTGGAATAAGACAGACTATTGATCTTTGCTTTCCAAAAAATGTAGTAAATAGAACGTTATCTCTTGCATGCGGAAACTGTGATCAAGTTCAGGAAATTTCTTCACTTCTAGATACTAATTATATAATAATGCTAGATGCAGATGGAACATACCCTCCAAAGTACATCCCAGACATAATTGACGCTCTTGAATCTGGTGAGGACGTTGTTATGGGGTCTAGATTTAAAGGCACAATTGAAGAAGGCGCAATGACTGGAATGAATAGAATCGGAAATAAGATTCTGAGCGCTCTAGCTGCATTATTATACAGTCATAAATGCAGCGATATTTGCACAGGAATGTGGGGGTTTAAGACTGATGCATTAAAAGTGCTGCAGCTGGAATCTAAACACTTTGAACTTGAAGCAGAATTGTTCGCTGAGTCCATAAAGAAAGGATTGAATGTGGGAGAAGTTCCAATCAGATATTTGCCAAGGCGCGGAGAGACTAAACTGGTTCCGATAGCAGCAGGAGTCTCCATACTTGCCATGATCATAAAAAGAAGATTTTGGAATGCCGGTGGTGGTTTTGGATTTCGACTAATAAAACATAGCGATAATTCTGCAAATTCGATTCGTTCTGGATGATTATATGAAAATTGCAATGGTTACTCCAGAATTTCTCAGCTGGGGAGGGATAGGGAGCTATACGATGCAACTTGCAAAACATCTTCCAGATGAGTTTGAAATGCATTTAATCTGCCTAAATGGCAGTGACTGCTTATGTGATATAGACGTACACAGCTTAGGAGAATCAAAAGATACTTTCTTCTGCAATGGACAATTCCAATACAGGCTGTGGCGATCATTTAAAAAACTACAGAATGAGAACAAATTTGATATCATACACGCAAACCATGCCCAGATGCCAGACATCCTGATGAAATTAAACCGCAACGGAGTTCCATCAATAACAACTGTACACAGCACAATTGGCTCACAACGGCTTGGCACTAAAAATTCAGCCGCTCCGGTAGAGAGGTTGGAAAAGTCTGAACGAATGACTTATGCGCTCTATCCATTGCTGTCTGCTACCGAAAAATTCTATCTAAAACGATCACCTAACCTTATTTTCGTTTCAGAATACATACGAGACTGGTGTATAGATAAAATAGGTGTAGGAACCGATTCAAATGTAATTCCCAATGGCATAGACGCTGATGTATTTTCACACAAAGAATATAGTGAAGCAATACAGCATTTTCCACGATTGGATGGTATCGAAAATATTGTTTTGTTTTCTGGACGAATGATTGCTCTCAAAGGAATAGAAACTGCGATACTTGCCAAAAAAAATCTAGATGATAAGGCATGTTTTGTTTTTGCAGGGAATGGAGATGCATCGAGATGGATATCTTACGCACATACAATCGGTCTGGATGATAATGAGTGCATATTCCTCGGACCTGTAGCTTATCAGGAAATGCCATACCTATATTCGTTAGCCTCTGCATTTATACTTCCTTCTTTTTCAGAAAGCTTTCCACTGACAATCTTAGAAGCCATGTCGTGTGGAGTTCCAGTGATTGCTTCAAATGTCGGGGGAGTTCCAGAGATTGTTCAAAATGAAAAAGATGCCATGCTTATAAATGCTGGAAACAGCCAAGAATTGGCTAAAGCTGTATCCAGAATATTAGTTAATGATAATTTTGTAAATGATATTAAAATCAATTCACGTAACAAAATTTTAGATAAATTCAACGTGGAAACTATGGCAAGAAACACTGCAAACGCTTACATAAAAGCTATTGGAGAATCAAAATGAAAGTTCTTCTTGTAAATCCGCCTAGGTATAATGGAGTATCCGTTATACGTGAAGAAAGATGTGAAGTCACAGAAAGATATTCAGTATTGGAGCCATATTCACTTCTGCAGATAGCTTCGCTCCTGAGAAATGATAATCACAATGTATCATTCATAGATCTAAATGGATTGGATATGGGTTATGATACCCTCAAAGATAAGATAGAACGTACTAAGCCAGATGCAGTTTTGTTTCGTTTTACTCCCACCACATTTGATCATGATATGAAAACTGCCAGCATAGCTAAGGAATTGAATTCAGATATACATACAGGCGGACTGTGCTGGACACTTCACACTCTTGGATCACAGGTTATGAATGAAGCTCCTGACCTTGATGCATACATAACCGATGAATATGAAGTTGCATCTCCCGCATTAATTAATTCCTGGGAAAACGGAGATAACATCTCTCCCGGTGCAATAACAAAACATGGATATGGAGGAAATGTAGAGGCAATAAAAGATTATGATTCGCTGCCTCTTCCTGCGTATGATCTGCTTCCTAATTTAGATCCTTATTTTGTAACTGCTCCAGCAGGTCAGCCATTTAGCATATTATACACCAGTAAAGGATGCCCATTCAAGTGTTCATTCTGCACAGTTGCTGGTACTCCCTTAAAGATGAAATCTTCACAAAAGATAATTGAAGAGCTCAGATATCTTAAAGAACATTACAGCCTGCGCACAGCTTCATTTTTTGATGAAACATTTACATTCAATAGAAAAAGAACAGAAGAAGTCTGCAGATTATTGAAAGAAGAAAATCTGGATATTAAATGGTACTGCAATACAAGAGCGCATTTAGTAGATAAGGAACTTTTAGAAATGATGAGATCCGCTGGCTGCCGCGGAGTATCATTCGGAATAGAATCAGGGAGTCAAAGAATTCTGGATTCAGTAGGGAAAAATATCAAGATAGATGAAGCTAAAAATGCAATAAAATGGGCCAAAGAAGCCAAGATTAAGACATTTTGTTCATTTATTCTGGGTCTGCCTGGAGAAAACTGGGAAAGCGTATCTGAAACTATGCGTTTTGTGAAAGAAACGCTGCCAACATCAGCTCAGTTCAATGTAGCAGTCCCATATCCTGGTACAAAACTGTACGAAGACACTTATGGAAAGGATGTGCCAAACACAGATTTTAGAAAATTGTATCAAGACAGTGCGGTGACTGGGACCGCAGAACTTACTCCAGACGATCTCAACAACGCCAGAGAAGCTGCGTACAGAGCGCTGTATACATCTGGCAGGTGGTGGGGATCAAACCTAAAACACGTGATTACAGAGCCGTCTGATCTTGATCTTGCATTCAGGTACGCGTTGAAGATTGTAAACAATTTTGTTTTTCACAAAATGAAAGACGCCCATTGAGGAATTATATGGAAACTGCAAAGATACTGATGGTTTCAACATTTTATCCGCCATATCATCTGGGTGGAGATGCAATTCATGTAAAGTACCTCGCCGATGAACTGTCTAAGGCAGGTCACGAAGTACACGTAATTCATAGTTTAGATGCATATAATTTAAAAAAGAATGAAAAGAAGCATGAGAATGATGCTGACTCTGAACATATTTACAGATTAAAAACAGAACTGGGAGCTATTTCTGCGGCTGGCAGTTACATAATCGGTAAAAACAGAAGCGCAGACAGACTTGTAGAAAAAGTATGCTCAGAGATAAAACCAGACTGGATTCATTATCATAACATATCAATGTTAGGATGCGGAGTATTGAATAAAGGAAAATCCAAGAAAATATACACATGTCATGATCACTGGCCGTTTTGTCAGCGCAATGATTATATGAAATTTGGAGAGCGAATCTGCGATGAACAAAACTGTCTAAAGTGTTCGATAAAATCGCACAGACCAGTTAGAATAATCAGTACAAATCAAATCATGTCTGAGATTAAACGAGTGAATGCTATAATCGCTCCTTCAAAATATATGCAGAATATGCTATCTATGTTTGGAACAGAATCTGTTTTGATTAAAAATTTTGTTCCCCATCCTACTGAAAATGTCAACTTCGAGGGAAATTCTCATTTTATATACACTGGGGTTCTTGAAAAACACAAGGGTTTAGAGATACTCATTAATGCATATTTGAAATCTAAATCAGATGCTGAATTGCATATTCTCGGTGACGGATCATTGAGAGAGAATATTTTAAAAATGTCTGACAAGGGAATAAAATATCTAGGATTTCTTCCAAGATCTAAATTAATTCCAGAAGTTGCATCATCTCTCTGTATGGCTGCACCATCAATATGTGGTGAAAATTCTCCACTGTCCTGCATTGAAGCATTGTCAGTGGGTGTGCCGTTAGTTGTCTCACCCAACGGAGGATTACCTGAGCTTGCTGAAAACTGCGGAATCATTTCAGAACCTAATGATGATGATTTCGCGTCTGCATTAATCCAGATTTACAGTAATAACGAGTTGAGGGGTAAAATGTCGCACAATGCATTGATGAAGTATGAGAAAGAACATAGTCCGGAAGCCTTCATGAAGCAGTATTTTTCAGTGGTGGAGGCAATGATATGAGAGTAGCGTTGATAAACTCTGGTTTTGAGCCAAATGAAGGCGATTTACGACCCGCTCCGCCGTATGGAATAATGACCATTGGGGCATATCTTGAATCTAAAGGGCACGAAGTGTCACTGTTCGATTGGAGCGGAGAAGAACTGAATGATGAAAAAAGAAGAATGCTCATAAATTTTAAACCAGACATAGTCGGGATACACACGAAGATTTCGACCGCACTTCTGAGAGCCATTAAAATCAGTAAATGGGTTAAGGTAAAGGAGATTCCGGTAATATGGGGTGGTCCTGGAACAATGGTTATTCCAGAGCTTATGCTCAAGGAAGGTCCTGTTGATTATCTGGTACTAGGCGAAGGAGAAATTACTGCTGCAGAACTTCTGGAGTGTTTAGAAAAAGGGTCTTCTCTAAGAGATGTTAACGGTATAGCCTATTTAGAAAATGGAGAATATGTAAGAACTCCACCAAGAGAAAGAATGACAGATCTCGATTCACTTCCATCACCACTCTGGAATAAACTAGGAGATCTTTCAAGATATTTTACTCCGCTGTACGGCAGAAACGCTGTATCAATTGTTACAAGCCGCGGATGCCCAGGAAATTGTACATTCTGTTATTCAAAAATGATGTGGGGTTACAAGTGGTATGCATTCAGTCCACAGAGAGTTGTGAGCGAGATAGAAAACATTATGACACTAGACCCGAGGATAACGGGATTCATCATAATGGATGACTTGTTTGCTACAGATCCAAAAAGAGTTGAAGATATTTGCTCATTAATAATTAATAAAAAACTTGATATCATCTGGAACTGTGAAATTAGAGCAGACATGATAACTGAATCTTTATTAGATATCATGAAACGTGCTGGATGTAAGCAAATTTTAGTAGGTGTGGAATCCGGTTCAGACAGACTCCTGACCATGGTTAGAAAAGATATTACAGCAGATGACATAATCAAAGCATCAAATCTTATTCATGAAGCCGGTATGGAAGTCTATGCGATGGTGATCAATGGCCTTCCTACTGAGACTAAAGAAGATATCAGAAGTACAGAGCATATGCTTGACACGATAAAACCAGAATATACTGAATTTTTAACATATATGCCATATCCAGGGACAGCACTTTTTGAATCTGCTGTTGAGAATGGATTTGCTCCTCCGGAGAATCTGGAAGGGTGGGGAGACATGGGAACGTTCAGCGTCTCATCCATTCAGGATAAGGGATTATCAAGTTATGCCAATAAGATGTACATTTCAATGGAGAAGAGAACTAAGCGTAAGGCAACAATTAATTCTTATCTAAAATCAATTACAAAAGATCCGATTACTGCACCGATGAGAGCTATTAGATTTATGATGAAACGCAAGGGGGACAATAATGGAGCATGAAATTCTGACTTCGCAGGATGAGATAGAAGGCATAGAAAGAGAGTGGGAAATTCTGAGAAAATGCTGCGATGCATCAATATATGCGTCTCATGCCTGGGCTTTAGAGTGGCTGGATAAATTTGGATCGCATACGCAGCCTAATGTAGTTGTTTTGAAAGAAAATGGCAGAACATGTGCTATTGCACCGTTTATAATTACAGAACAGAAAACCGCAGGCATCAAAATCAAAAAACTATCAATGATTGGAAACGGTACAGGTACCACCGAACTATACGATCTCAGCATTCTCTGGTGCGGAGAGGCTGAAAAGATAGCTGATGCCCTTGCAGAGATCATAGATCAGCTGGACTGGAATGTCATACAAATACATGACATAAGGGAAGATGATGTTTCAACATTGCTTTATGAAAAAATATCTTCGCTTTGGGATACTGATGAAATAGTAAAAATTCCATGTCCATATGTAGAGTTAGATTCCATTTCAGATGCTCTGGATAACGCTTCATCGCGTACCAGACGAATGATCAGAAAAACATTACAGTCCCTTGAAGAAGATTCCAGGATAAGATACAGGAGAGTAGACATACCAGAAGAAGTGAAGGAAGCTGCAGAATTCTATGCACTGCATCACATATCAAGATGGGAAGACAAGGGTGGCAGCATCTTTTCAAATGAAGATATTGCCTCCTTTCTAAAAGATATTACAACATATGCTGCTAATGAAGGATATGGCGAAGTTTTTGAAGTCTGGATTGATGGTACGCTTGCATCACAGATGATATGTTTTGAAGATGGAGATGTTATGAGAGCATACCGGGTCGGCATGCAGCCTAGATTTTCGCAGTTGTCTCCAGGAAACTTAGTATCATACTACGCCATGAGCGAAGCTTTAAAATCAGGATTTACACGATTTGATTTTGGTGCTGGTTCTGAAGAATATAAATATAGATTGGGATCAAAAGATAGATTTTTAATGCGCATACAGTCAAAACGAGGATCTATGAAAACCATGTCTAAACTATCTTCACTTCCAGGTGTAAAATATGTATTAAACAAAAGCGGAGTTAAAGAAAATGCTTTGAAAGCAATAAATGATTAATCTTCAACAGCATTTATAAGGAGATCTAACACATAAGCAGAAGATTGCTTTCTAATGCTGTCTCTATCTCCTTTAAAAACCTCTTTTTTAGTTATAATCCGTCCTTTATAATCAACACCGAAACATACAGTACCAACTGGTTTTAAGTCTGTACCTCCATCTGGCCCTGCTATACCCGTTGTTGATATGCCAATGTCAGCACCGGTGACTTTTCTTATTCCAGATGCCATCTCGGCTGCGGTTTCGATGCTTACTGCACCATGCTGCATTAAAGTTTCTTTGCTTACGCCAATAAGATTTGTTTTAGAGTCGTATGAATAAGTTACGCAGGACGCAAGAAAATATTTTGAAGCTCCAGGAACACTTGTAATTATCTCTGAGACCATGCCGCCGGTGCAAGACTCAGCTGCGGCTAGTGTGAGATTGTTAGAGATTAATAGATTTTTTACTGCTTCGGAGATCATTGGGAATCGCCCATAAGCTGACGCAGCCGTTCATCGCCCTTAACTTCATAAATTGTTTCTGCTACGCCTTTTGGTACCAGAGACTGCCAGTCCCCGTTATTCAGCATTCTAGTCCTAACCTCAGTACCAGAATAGATGTGACGATCAAACATAGGTGCTATATCCACTTCATAACCAGCCTCTTCAAAAAGCCTGCGGGTTAATGGGTTATTGCTGTACACTGTATCAAACGGAGGCACCATAGACTCTACATGAGCTACCCACAATGAATACTGATTGATATCTACAATTGGAACTAGATAGCAGTTATCAATACCTTCATAACGGAGAGCTCTAGAGATCATTAAGTGTCTTTCACCTGCCGTAAATGGATTTTCAAAGGTGTGCGACAGTTGAGCACTCCCTATACCAATAATAATGCTGTCACTCTTTTGAGCGACCATCTTGATGACACTGAGATGTCCCTTATGAAATGGCTGAAATCTCCCTATAATAAGAGCGCTCATCAGAAGCACCATACACAAATAAGAATTAAAAAGATATCTGCGGTTGCTCCGCAGAAAAATAAAAGATTAGTTTGGAGTAGGACCGCTACTCCTTATGTTTACAGGTCTGATTTTTTCAGTTCCTTTGGAGACGATGTTTGTAAATTTATGTACCAGACTTTCCTTTTCAGGGCAAGATACCAGTGCATTTTCTAAGACATCTCCAAGGGTGTCGACTGGGACGATTTCAATCATATCCATGTAACGATCTTCTATGACAACGTCACCCAGATTAGATCTTGGAATGATTACTTTTTTAATCCCAGAGTCTGCAGCTGCTTCGATCTTAGCTGTAACTCCACCAACCGGCAGAACCTGGCCTCTGACTGAGAGTGAACCGGTCATGGCTATTGTCTGATCGATTGGGATGTTTTCATAGGCAGAGATTACGGCAGTTGCTACACTTACCGATGCAGAGTCACCTTCGACTCCTTCATAGGTTCCTATGAACTGAATATGTACATCGTGGTTGGATATGTCCTCGCCGGAGTATTTTTTGACGAGAGCAGAGACATTTTCAACAGCCTCTTTTGCAATTTCGCCAAGCTTACCTGTTGCGATTATTCTTCCGCCAGATCTGGTCTGTGGAGGTGTAACTTCAGCCACTATCGGCAGTACCACACCTGAATATTCAGACATGGAACTTTCACCATTTAGAGCTGCAAGACCATTGACTACTCCCACTGCATCGCCCTCTACAACAAATGTGTTGTACTCTTTCTTAGACTCCAGATATCTATCTGCAATCTGTTGTTCAAGACTGCGGGCGATTCTCTTAGCGTCTACAACGATATCAGCAGTGACGAGATCTGCACCTCTTTCTCTTGCAACATCACCGGAAACTCTGATTAATCCACCCAGTTCTCTAAGCCTGAGTGTGAGATGACCAAATCTACCGGCTCTGCGCTGTGCCTCTTTAAGGATTTCCCCAACTGCGGCTTTATCAAAGTGGGGGATCTTCTTATCTTTAGCAATCTCCTGAGCTACGAATCTTACAAGTTTTGTCCTGTTTTCATCGGTATCGGGCATTGTAGACTGCATGTAGACTTCATAACCATATCCACGAATACGAGATCTTAATGCGGGATGCATTCCTTGAATAGCATCGAGGTTTCCAGCACAGACTAAGATGAATTCGCAGGGTACAGGTTCAGATTTCACCATAGCACCGGAGGATCTTTCGCTCTGTCCAGTAATTGAGAACTTTCCTTCCTGCAGAGCAGTCAGCAGGCTTTGCTGGCTTTCTGTTCTAAGGAGGTTGATCTCGTCTATGAAGAGAACTCCTCTTGAAGCTTTGTGGATTGCACCTACCTCTAAACGCTCATGGGCTGGTGTCTCTAGTCCTCCGCTTTGGAAAGGATCGTGCTTGACATCACCCAGTAATGCTCCTGCGTGAGCACCTGTTGCATCCACGAATGGCGGCATTTCATTATCATCATGCCCGACTAACAGCTTAGGAACAAGATAATTCTCTTTGTTACCACCTATGTAGCGCATAGCCATCATAATAACTAGGATAAACAACAGTGCAACAAACAGGATTGTTGTGTCCATTGTGATTATAAACCACGCCAGACACATCATACCAACTAACACCATGATCATGGTGAGCATTGTTGTTTTCTGCTGCTTCCTCTGCATGGCCTCCCTTTTTTGCGCAGCGACGATCTCTTTTCCTTTTCCAGCAGGGACCACCCGTATTTTGGGTTCGTTGGGATCCTCTTGATTATGATACCCAATGATGTCCTGCATCTCGCTCTTTGGAAGGTACTCTGTCATCGACCTGGCAAGCATAGACTTTCCAGTACCAGGCTCACCGATAAGCATCACGTGACGCCTCTGCTCGGCAGCCTTTTTTATTACCTCGACAGCAGAATCTTGGCCGATAACTTGATCGGCAAGCTTTTCAGGAATTTCAATATCAGCGGTCGTGTTAAAGTTCTGAGAATTTAACCAGTTGTCGATATCAGAAGACCTTCCTGTAGAGCTGAATTGTTCGTTGCTCATATCAGATATTCTCCAACTCAAATGAACTCATGCCCCTGCCCTTAATTAAAGTTTATCCTTACCTTTATGAATGTATGGCAACCAATATATGTGAAAATCTCAGCGATGCCGTTAAAATCCAACATATTAAAGGAAGGGTTTTAATTCAAGTAAAGAATGTTGAAAATGAATGGCTAAGAATGTATCAGTGGAAGATTTGGATTTACCCGAAGGGGTTACAGAAATTCTGATTAAAAACGGCATTAAAGAGCTGTATCCCCCCCAGGCAGAAGCAGTATTCCCTGCATTAGATGGAAAAAACCTCATGGTAGCCATTCCGACAGCTTCTGGAAAGAGTTTGATAGCATACCTGGCTGCGGTTAAACAAGTACTTGAAAATCACGGTAAAGTCATATATATAGTCCCATTAAGGGCGCTGGCCGCAGAGAAATATGAAGATTTGAAACGATTTGAAAGACTGGGACTGAAAGTCGGAGTTTCTGTCGGAGATTTTGATTCACCTGATCCTCAGCTTGACAGATATGACATAATTGTTGCTACTTCTGAAAAAGCAGATTCATTGTTAAGACACAGAACCGACTGGGTCAAGAACATCGCACTTGTAATAGCTGACGAAGTGCATCTCATACACGACCCGGGAAGAGGTCCTACGTTAGAGATAACATTAGCTAAACTGAAAAAGTTAAACCCGGCGATCCAAGTAATCGCATTGTCCGCCACGATTCAAAACGCAAAAGACGTTGCAGAATGGCTTGATGCCAAACTGATAGAAAGTGAATGGCGCCCAACCAGATTGAAGGAGGGTGTCTACCTAGAGAATAAGATATATTTTGTAGACAACACAAGGCATGAAGTGCGGAATCTTAAAACTCCAGTGGTATCCCTTGTCTGCGATGCTGTGGAGAACGGCGGCCAGTGTCTGGTTTTTGTAAATACGAGAAAAGCCACAGAGACTGAAGCAAAGAAGATTGCTGCTACTTTGAAGTACTCTCCGGAATTGGAATCGGAGGAGAATGAAGACGGCGAACAGACTTCGGTGGCAAAACTGCTTAAAGAATGCATGAAGCGTGGAGTTGCATTTCACCATGCAGGCCTGACAAACGACCAGCGAAAGTATGTGGAAAGGAATTTTAAACATGGCCATATCAAATGCATTGTTGCCACTCCCACCCTCGCCGCCGGCATAAATCTCCCGGCCAGACGAGTAATCATCAGAGATGTTCAGAGATTTGGACCTGGAGGACAGGTTTCGATCCCAGTAATGGAGATCAAACAGATGTGTGGAAGAGCCGGCAGACCGAGATTCGATCCCTACGGCGAAGCTATACTTCTTGCAAATTCAGAAGAAAAGAAATCATTTTTGATTGATAACTACATCCTTGCAGATTCTGAAGAGATTTATTCAAAATTAGGCAATGAATCTGTTTTAAGATCTCATATCTTAGCACTCATTGCATCTGAGACTGCGCATTCCAGAGACACCCTGATGGATTTCTTAAATTCTACATTCTATGCACATCAGACAACAATGTCGCTGTTAGAAGACACAGCGGATAAGGTGCTGGAATTTTTAGAACAGGAAGAGATGATACAAACATCCAATGAAGTTATTAAGGCTACATTTTTTGGAAAGAGGGTTTCTGATTTGTATATAGACCCTCTCAGCGCAATAAAATTAAGAGACGCCCTTCGAAATTACACAGACGGAAAGACCATATTTGGATTTCTGCAGGCAATATGTTCTACTCCAGACCTGCTTCCGCTTTATCTGAAAGTCGGTGAGGACATAAAATATGATGAAGTTGTAATTAGAAGATCCGGCGAACTGCTTCTTGAACCCCCTAATGAGTTCAGTGAGGATTATGAATTCTACCTCACTGAGATTAAGACTGCATGTATGATCGAATCCTGGATTGATGAAAAGGATGAAGATGAGCTTTTATCAGAGTTTGGAATCGGTCCCGGAGATTTGAGAAACAAGGCAGATACTGCAGAATGGCTGATCTACGCTACGAGGGAACTTTCAAACATTTTCAATAAGGATGCTTACCCAATGCTCACAGAACTTATGGCAAGATTGAAAAATGGTGTCAAACCAGAGCTTCTTGAGCTGGTACGCTTAAAAGGAGTGGGCAGAGCTAGAGCCAGATCTATGTATACATACAATATCCGAAGTTTTGAAGATATCCGCAACACAGAAATGCAGAAACTAGCAAGAATTCCCAGCATAAATCTTAAACTGGCTGAGAGGATCAAACGACAAGTTGATCCGCAGTGGTCATCTAAAAATGAGAAAGTGGAAATGAAGGAACCAGTTAAACAGGTTCCTCCACCTCCGCATCAAAAAAGTCTTTTTGATTTTTAAGCTATAACGCGTTTGACATCAGTTACGTTTGGCTCTGCATTCAGGATATTTCCACAGGATTTTATGACTGTGTCAGGATCTTTCAGCACATTGCCAGTACAGACGCACACTACGCGTTCATCGGAATCGATGACACCTTCGTTTCTGAGTTTAACCAATCCTGCAATGGATGCTGCAGATGCTGGTTCGACACCAACTCCTTCTTTACGTCCCAGTAACTTCTGGGCATCGAGAATTTCTGCATCGGTTACAGTGGTTGAGTAGCCTTTTGTGTCATATATTGCCTTTAAAGCTTTTCTGCCACTGGCAGGATTTCCGATTCTTATCGCAGTAGCGATCGTCTCGGGATTTAATTCAGGCTGAAAATCCGAAGAGCCTTCTTTAAAGGCCTTTGCAACTGGGGCCGCTCCTTCTGCCTGAATACCGGTGAGTTTAGGCATCTTGTCGATCCAGCCTAATGCTTTCCATTCAGACAGTGCTTTGTATACAGCCCAGATATTAGCAGCGTTTCCAACAGGGATGATGATTCTGTCTGGAACCTCAAAGTTCAGCTGATCTACAATCTCAAAGGCTAATGTTTTCTGGCCTTCCGGACGGTATGGGTTTATGCTGTTTAATAAGTACAAAACGCGCTCGTCTGCAAGGGATTTTACAACATTTAATGCATCGTCAAAGTTTCCATTGACCATTACAACCTTCGCACCGTAGAACATTGCCTGAGCTAATTTACCGGCAGCAACTTTTCCAGATGGAAGCAGTACTACGCAATTCAAACCGCCTTTGGCTGCGTATGCGGCCAGTGATGCAGAGGTATTGCCTGTTGAAGCGCATCCAACGGTCTGACATCCAAGTTCTATTGCCTTAGATACACCAACGGTCATACCACGATCTTTGAATGAACCTGTTGGATTCGCTCCCTCATACTTCACATATACTTCTTTGACACCAAGCTGTTTGCTCAGAGCCCTGCAGTCATAAAGGGGAGTTCCTCCTTCCAACAGGGAAACATTGCACTTAACAGGCAGGAACGGAGCGTATCTCCAGACATTCAATGGTTTCTCTCTCAGATCTTTTGGTTTGAGATTTGCAACTGCATCCAGATCTGTTTCTATCGTTAAAATTCCGCCGCACTTAGGGCAGGCATCTAAAAATGGATCAGTAATTTCCGATCCACACTCAAAACATTTTATTTTATGCATATTATAAACTCCTGCACCCTTCACCCCACGTGGTGATCCAGGTTTTATCAACTGCAATGTTTGCCCGTTTATAGCTGTCAAGCATTGCATCCAGAATAGGTTTTCCATCAGTTAGTGAATTATCAAATATTGCTATAACGCAGGGACCGGATCCACCCAAAAATGAGCCTGCTGCTCCTGCTTCAATGGCTGCTTTCTTAGCATCCATAAGCCCGGGATTGAGCTTAGACCGTGAAGGTTCTACAACAATATCAGTCATGCTCTTACCAATTAAATCAACGTCCCCGCTGCACATTCCCAAAACTAAAGATGAAGCATTCCCGACTTCATAAATCATGTCACTCAGTTTGACTTGTTTGGGAATTACTGTTCGTGCATCAAGTGTTTTTACCGTAAAGGATGGCATTACTACAACAACACCCAGATTTTTAGGTGGGGTTATTTTCTTAAGTTCAAGAGGCTCATAGCAGCGGATTACCGTGAATCCGCCTAAAACGCAAGGACCTACGTTATCCGCATGAAAACTTCCAGAAGTTACTCTCTCAGATTCTGCAGCACAGGCTACAATATCTCTTGGAGGGAGTTTATTTTTTAAAAGCAGGTTTGCTGCTACGGCGCCGCCGGCGGCAGAAGCCCCAGAAGAACCTATCCCAGATCCAGGGCGGAACCCCTTTTTGATGTTGAATGCTATACCAAAATCTGCATTGCTTTTTTTCAGAACTTCGGCCGCTGCTACCCCGGTTGAGTTTAGAGCTGCATCCAGAGTTATAACTTCGGCACCCCATCCCTCAACAGATTCTATGATAACTCCAGGTTCACTGGTTTTCCTGGCCTCGATAATATCAAATGGTTCGGATAATGCCATTCCAAACACATCGAATCCGGATCCAAGGTTGGAAAGTGTTGCCGGAGCGACAACCTTTACTTTTTCCATGATTATGCCTCTGAGCCTTCATTAATATGGACTACTTTAAGCTTTCACAAATGAACCCATGGCGGTATAAATATGGAAAAACTGCAGATCCTTGGCATCACCATAGAATCTGATTTCTTTCGAAAGCCTGATATCTTGTATCTGTCATCTACTCCTGATGGCTGAGGTAACTGTAATCGGCGCGACCGGCTCGTTTGAAATAGAAGATTTTAAAATGAAACTTCAGGAAATGGGAGTGCTAGGTATAGATCCTGAAATGGTCTGTGGAAAAGATCATCTCATTTCGGCTGCCAACTGCGCCGTCAGAGCATTTTCATCAAACAGAAATGTATGCAGCACTTTAGCTATGGAGACCATGCTCTATGCATCGGGAGAGCACCAGATATTAAAAGCCGCAGACAAGATGGGAATTAAGTCCAACAATGCAGTGGCATTAGTGATATTTGATATGAAAATGGAAGAGGTTCTTTCCAAATTAAATTTAAAACAGGATGATTCACTACTAGAGCCCTCAGAAGAAAAAATGATGAGGTTCGGGATAGATGAATCCGAAATGCATTCTGTTCCTGAGAATAAAAAGTATGATTTGATCTTGGAACATGTAGCATTTGCAGCTTTAAAAAAATGAAGAATTGATGCAGACCCAAAAAAACAACAGTCATCGGGTAAGCTGCCAAAAGCAATTTGCTAAACTATCAATCGGCTAAAATTAGCTGAACATATTATAGTAAAACTAATGCAGAATTATTGTTAGATGATGTGTGGTAGTTTGCAGAACTTACAATTCATCAGAATTAATGCAAGATCATTCACATGTATAATGCATATTGAAAAACTGTAGGAATTGATGTATTTTTAGATTTTTTAACAAAGAGGGTTTTAATAGAAAGACTCTGAAAATGCACATAAGTTTCCAAAACGAAATAGCGGTGATCTGACTGAATTACAAGATGAGTATACTTTTCCGCATAATTCCCTTGGCTATGGGTGTGATCTGCTTAGCTTTTGGGATGTACGTCCGCACGATGAGTATTGGAAGCGGATATATTATTGCAGGAAATGTTCTGATAGCACTCACTGCCATATGCATAGCTCTATTTTCCACAGCGGCCACAATCATAAGGCAGCTCATTAATAAGTTCAGCAGAGCTGATCGAATTGTCCTTCCGATTTTAGGATATACAGCGGGAGTAATTACGTGTCTGTGTGGAATATATTTATTCATTTTTGGAAAAACAACGGATGATATAGTTTCAGGAAATGTTGTTTTTGGAGTTGGATTGATCGCTTGCTGTGTTGCTACAGTCGCAATTTCATCTGCTAAATTTACAATGATTCCACAAAATTCTGAAAATCTAACTTATAAAGATGTGCCATCTAACAGATATTCAAATTCAAGATACTATGCGTATTTCAGCGTCCCGATAGTTGCTACTGCAATCGCTTTGATTTATGCAAGTGTGCTTATCGGCAGAAATACCCCTCCAGACTTTGTAGCAGGACATGTCATGGTTGGATTAGGACTCGTGTGTGCAAGCCTTATAGCACTCGTTGGAACGGTTCTGCGCCAGATACAAAACAAGTTTGGCAAAAAAGAACGCTGGATATGGTCGGTATTTGTTGGAATTATGGGATCGATATGCATAATCTGGGGAATTGCAATCATGATTCCGTACAGTGCTGCGGCTGTTGCTCCAGGGTTTGTACTGATCGGCCTGGGAATGATTTGTTACAGCATCTCAAGCAAGGTCATTCTCCTTGCTTCAGTGTGGCGCAGAAATGAACCTCTGGCAAACCGTATTCCATTGATACCCATTGTAACTGCTTTGACGTGTCTGTTCCTTTCAGCATTCCTCTTTGAGACCTCATATCTCAATTCAAACTTCTTTGTTCCATCACACATTATGGTAGGTTTGGGAGCAGTGTGTTTCACATTGTTTGCAATAGTATCAATATTGGAGTCTGGAACTTCAAAGTAATCAAATTATAAAAAAAATCTCTGGATGCCGGTTTATGTCGGCATCCTTGGATAAAATATCTTATTTATTAATAGGTATGAATTTATAACCATAATGGATTATACCAGATGCTCCTTCTTCACGGATTTTACGCATCGTGGCTCTTACTTTCATCCCTATATGCACCTCTGCAGGATCGCAATCTATAATTTGAGCAGTTATGCGTACTCCTTCAGCCATTTCAATAATTGCCATGATATATGGTTTCTGCAGCTCCAGCTGAGATGGTGCATCATGAACGATGGAAAATGTAAAAACTTCTCCATCGCCTCTTAGTTTATACGGCTCCATCTTTCCAATACTGAGACGGCGGCATTCTGGACAAATGGTTCTTGGAGGGAAGAAGACTTTGCCGCAATTGCCGCATTTCACTCCCACCAGGTTGTATCTTGCAGAGTTCTCTCTCCAGAATCTAGCAACTGTCATTAGTTCACCCTCTCTAAAATATTAACTACCGCAGTAGCACCAGTTCCACCGACATTCTGAGCTAGGCCTACTTTTGCATCGGGGACCTGCCTCTTACCTGCTTCTCCCCTCAATTGTGTTACAAGCTCAACTATCTGAGCAATTCCTGTAGCACCCATCGGGTCTCCTCTGGCTTTTAGGCCTCCAGAGGTGTTTACTGCCAGCTTGGAACCGATCTCAGTTTCTCCATTTTCTGTAGCTTTTCCACCCTCGCCTTTAGGGAAAAATCCAAGGTCTTCAATTGCAAGAATTTCAGAGATGGTAAAGTTATCATGCACTTCTGCAATCTGGACATCACTTGGTGTCAGCTTTGCCTGCTTAAATGCTTTAGATGCTGCGATTGATGTTGCTTTAAACTCGCAGATGTTTTTGCGATGTGCCAGCGCGAGTGTGTCAGAGGCCTGTCCTGACGCCAGCACCTTAACGGGCGTATCTGTATACTTTTTAGCTTTATCCATGGCGCACAGAACTACGGCTGCGGCACCATCTGAAACAGGAGCACAGTCAAACATCCGCAGAGGATCTGCCACTGGTGCTGCTCTCAGCACAGTTTCCAGTTTTATTTCCTTCTGGAACTGAGCTTTTGGGTTCAATGAACCATGTTTGTGATTCTTCACAGCTACCTGAGCAATCTGATCCCTTGTTGTGTTATAATCGTGCATGTGTCTCCTTGCGATCATTGCATGGAGAGCTGGAAATGTAGCTCCAAAGAATGTTTCCCACTGCTGATCTGCAGCCATTGCCTGAATTTCAGTAGAGAGTACATCTCCAACGTCAGTCATCTTTTCTGCTCCTCCTACAACAACAATATCTGTTGCTCCAGAAGCTACAGACATGTATCCCTGACGAAAAGCTAGACCGCCGGAAGCACCAGCCGCTTCGATTCTAGTGGCTGGTATGTAATTTTTAGACATGCCGGAATAATCCGCTATCAATGCCCCAATATGTTCCTGATCGACATATTTGCCTGCAGACATGTTTCCAACATACAGCGCATCAATCTCATCTCCAGACAGTTTGGCATCATTTATTGCTGCCAGTCCGGCATTGATTCCCAGATCTCTAAGGGACATCCCCCATAATTCACCAAATTTCGTATCTCCAATTCCAATAATCGCTACTTCTCTCATTGGGATGCCTCCTTCATTCTTATCTTTCCACGAACTTTTGCATATGAAGCATAATCTAAAAATTTCTTATTCTCCACCAAATCCCTTACGGACGGTGCCGCTTCCTTTCTGAATTTGCGTATTGCTGGCGTTACTGTAATGTCAAATGCATCCGACCCGGCGCCGGAACCATATGCCACTACGAAGACGTGCTGATCCGGTTTGGCGATATCAAGTACTGAAGCTAATCCCAAGGGTACAGCGCCTGAGTAAGTGTTACCGATAAAGGGAGTCAGCAGCCCTGCATTTATCTGCTCTTCTGTAAACCCAAGCTGTTTAGCTACCCGCACAGGGAACTTTCCGTTAGGCTGGTGGAATACTGCATAGTCATAGTCCTCTGGGGTGGTTCCCATTTCTTCCATAAGCATTTTAGCCGCAGAAGTCACATGCTTAAAGTATGCTGGCTCTCCCGTAAAACGTCCGCCGTGTGAAGGATAATGAGCTCCCTCACGCCTCCAAAAATCGGGAGTATCTGTAGTATATGAACAAGTCTTATTGATTTTTGCAATGAGCTTATCTCTGCCGATAAGATATGCTGCGCCCCCTGCTGATGCTGAAAATTCTAAAGCATCTCCCGGAGCACCCTGAGACGTGTCCGCTCCAATGGCTACACCATATTTAATCATTCCAGAACCGACCAATCCCATACAACACTGGATGGCGGCTGTTCCTGCCTTACAGGCAAACTCAAAATCAGCAGCTGTAAGATTTGGAGATGCTTCGATGGCTTCTGCAACGATTGTCCCTGTAGGCTTGACAGCATATGGGTGAGATTCTGATCCAACATATATTGAGCCTATTTCAGCTGGATCCACTGTAGATCTCTTCATCATATTTCTGGCAGCTTCAACCGCAATAGTTACAACATCTTCATCTGGAGACGGTACAGATTTAGAGATAATGAAGAGATTGCGGCTCATGGCCTCTCCATCGGTACCCCATACTCTGCCGATTTCCTGGGGAGTTATTCGATATCTAGGGATGTATGCCCCGTAACTTACAATTCCAACGTCCATATAATCAATCTCTCCTACTCAAACTTACTGAGCCGGTCAACCAATATTGAAACCGGCAGTGTTATTTTCACCAAAGGTATGTTTTCAAGAGTTGCCAATCGAATAGCTAAAGGATCCACCTGTTCAGGACTCAGATATGCCACCATTGAAGGTTTAAGAGGATGTGCTCTGATAGCAATCATCGGCGAACGTCCATATTTAACGCCGGAGAAGATAAGAGCCCTTTCGCTGCTCCATCCATAGATCTGAAGATAGTCAAAGGAGCTCAGAGATGTGATTGCTTTGAGCGAATCAATGATGGTATATCCATGAATATGTCTTTCAGAATCAAAGATATCATTCAGCGGCTCAGCATCTATGGCCTTTAAAAAGTCATCAATAGAAATGCTTGAACTGAACTCAGCGATATGGGTGACACAATCATGTTTTTTATCTAATCCAAATTTTTTAAGAACTGTTCCACCTGACATTTCATCCAGTTCGATGAGGCTGTCTACAATCCTGCGCACTATGGCGATTCCCGGTGATTTTCTTCTGCCGGACTCATAGTCGCTGATCATTGAAGGAGAAACACCCATGTATTCTGCAAGGTCCTGCTGTGATACATGAAACTCTTCCCTCCACTTTCGGATAGTCTTACCAGCATCCTGAGAAAGAGTTATCTCTCCTGCGATCTTTTCTCGCAGCTGATCCTTCATCGAAGGTGAGAAAAACAAGTCTGTATATATAGATGTCGAAGTCAAACATCGACAATAGCATATCTAAAAAAGCAATGGGTGCGAAGATATATATTTGATTTACTTATTAGCGGTTTTAAGTGGGTCCGTGGGCTAGCTTGGTATACTTGTAGCTTCGGGAGCTATAGACTCCAGTTCAAATCTGGGCGGACCCACCATCATGCATAGCCAGGGTCCCATTTTTTCAAATCAATCAAATAGGATTTAACTTCAAGAGAGGGTTCAATTCGGCCGGTTGGTCAATGAGTAGTCATACAAATCCTTTACCTTCTCACTCACTTCTGCTTTTTGTGATTACGATCCTCCATCAGTGCAAACTCCTGCTCGATGAGCTTTGCACGCTTCCTATCTGCTAGATCTTGCCTGATCAAGGTCAGCGCGTAATCACCTCTGCCGTTATACTCCTCATCCCGTACGATCTCATCGATCTGAGCGAGAACATCTTCAGTAACAAAAACCTTGAATTCGTATCGTTTTGGCAAGCTACGAGGCATTAATCAACTGATATCTAATTTCAAAACTTATAATAAGTGGGGCAGTTATCTAACCCAACGTGATACGAAATGAGTGTTAATTCTGAGACTGATGAGACTAAAACAGATATTATGCTATACCTAGATGAAGACGAATACGAACTGGCTGAAAAAATGGCTAAGAAACTAGGATTTGAGGCAGTCAGTGAGTTTATCATTCATGTAATGAAATATTATCTAGACTCGACTGATGACAAGTGGGAACAGATATATCAAAACACATGCGAGGATTGAAAGTATACACAATCTCGGAGCAGAGGTGACCGTTCTCTTGCTGGGACGAAGTTTGTAAAGTGAACCGCACTTAGACTGGACTTATCGCCAGTCTTCAGTAATCATGACTAAGTTATCGATCGTGATTATTATACAGACCACAACAGAAAAATGTGGAATGTTTACCACCTCCTCCCGAGATCTGACCAGCAAGATGAGTAACACTCTACGGAGCCGGCCCAACCTTTTTTGGGCATTTTCTGGTTGAATTTTTGAATTTAACTGAAGGGATTATCCCTAGAGAATAACTGCCAGTATTTTGTTGATCAACTGCTTTTTTAGACTCAATTAATAATGATTCTTGAGATCTGAGGAAAAGACACACAAGTTGCAAAATTGCACAGCTATTGATTTTGAGAGTTAGGATGTTCCAATGAGCTCAAGGTTTTTTTACATCCTCTAAACCCACTCGCAGATTCAGAGGCAGCCTGTGCACTGATCATATATTCATCTAAATTTTGCTTATGTATTAAACGAACTGTCTAAAAAGAGGATAATAAAAGAAACAAAGTGTTCATTCAATATACGGCAATTATTGATGCACATTACATAATACCGTGAAGTCATATACATTGGATTTAAAAAATAAAAAATAAGGGTTTAAGCTGTTGCAGAGAGCGCGGCTTTTTGCGCAGATTCGACAGATGCTAGGGTATAGAAAAGAGCGCAGACGATCAAGGCTAAGTCCAAATGCACTAATGCGCCATAAGTGAGTATATCTAAGGCGATTATCAAAAGTTCAAAAGCAATTACTATTGCAATTGCAACAATAATTAGACTAATGTTCCTCTGAAACTTAGGCATTTTAAAGAACTCTAACCAGGGAACATCTACACTCATTACAAAATATGCGAGTCCAAATACAATAAGGTCTACAACTAACCATACTAAAAGTAGAAAGAGGTCGTCTAAAGGACATGCTACAAAAGTATAGGCCAGTAATGTTATCAATATTGATACGGCGATTGCCAACCCAACGATTGGCGGCTTTTTTCTTAGCGTCCATCCAAACATATTTTCACCACCCATATTCACATCTGCATCTATGGATTACAATGAAGACTCTTTAAGAGCTATTAGTTTTAGATTAAGACGGCCAAACCTGTTAGGCTATGCAAACTGGAAAAATCAACCAAGTTTGGCTAAGATGTGAATGGGTAAGTTAAATGTATCAACATTATATACATCTTTTTAAATCATTCTCAATGTGTAAAACCAATATTTAAAAAAATTAAAATTAAAAAAATAGGTGATTGCTTATCACCGATTATGAAGATTTTAACGCACTTTTAGCTTCAACGTATGCTCTTTTGATAGGTTCTAAAGTAGTCCAAGTGCCTTCCGGGTCGATGAGTTCTAAATTCATTTCCTTACAGATTTCCTGAGCGCACTTTTCATAGTTTTCCCTGTCTCCGAGTCCGGTGTCAAGCCTGAGAGCATACTTGTATCCGCAGATTTCAAAGAGCATCTTCATCAGCGAATGATCAGTTATGTCACATCCTCTTGCCATATCAGATACAGCCATAAAATCATCCCAGTTCGTAGCTGTTGCCGGTGTAAGATATAGAACTCCGGTGTATGCCTTGTTGAGACGAAAATAATTGTCAGTTCCTCCTACAGCAACACCTATGCAATCATCACAAATCTTACCGTTTTCATCACGTATTGTTATAACTGGAATTTCTGAAGTAGCTGATGAAGTTTCAGATATGTCCCAGCCAAAGTTACCACAGATGCCATAGAATACAAGTATTGCGTCAAACAGATGCGAATGAAGCAGAACCTGGCTTTCAATCTGGCTTTTCAGAGATTTTGGCTCTGCATGTAACCCCAGCTGGTTCATGCACACAACTAAGTTAAATTTAGATTTGTCCAATCCGTTGATGCCATGATCAAAAGAGTACTCGCTTATCATATTGTATGGGATGTTATTAGAATTCAATTTACCAACAAAGCTTCCCTGAGATCCTGTATCTACGACATATATTATCTTCTCATCAGAATCGCAGAGGATGTCGTAAATGAGCTCATCTTCAAGCATGGGGCAGGCAATTACACCAATTGTCCCAGCAACACCCTTCGGGATCTGAAAATCTGATTTTTCTATACCACTGTTCTGATTCATATCATTCACCTCTCAATTGTTCAAATCTATCTGTTTTCCTAAAATCGTGATTTCTTCACTTTCCAATAAATTGTAAAGAAGATTTTTTGCAGATTCTATGTCTTCCGGCACATCTCTTGCAAATATTCTGCAAGCTACATCTATGAACTTATCCAGTCGTTCACGGTAATCAAGAGCTCTGCTGCTGTAGTAAAATTCCCCTATCATATTACCCAGCCCTCCAAAGACAAAAAAGAGTTTTGAGTGATATTCGCGGTCATCGGAGTTAGGAGAAAAATCATACTTCAGAGCCCAGTTCTTTGAGAATTTCAGTAATTCATCAAATACAGACCATGTTGAGTATGATTTATACAATAATCTGGCAACATTTTTAGATCGGCTGGTCATGTACAATATGGAAGCAGTTGGATATAACAGAGCAGCCAGATCGTTATTGTTGATGCGGACGATCTCAGCCTTTTTGTGAATCATATCATATACTGTGATCATCATTGCTTTTAGAATACTTTCTTTATTTGGAAATAAATAATAAAGACTTCCTATATGTATCCCGGCTTTTTCAACAATCATTCTGATTGTTGTATCCTCATAACCATTTTCTAAGAATAAATCAAAAGCTATGTCGATGATTTTCTCAAAAGGCGTTTCACACGTCTTCTCTTTCATATTGTCAGTTTGATTCACAATTTCACCTCGTACATAGCATTATTTGAACTTGTTCAAGAGAATATGATTCCTAGTATTTGAACTTGTTCAACAAAAAATTAAGACGTGCTTTTAGAAGAAATGAATAAAATGCCAGCAGCTTTGCATCGGTTTAACGATCTCGTTTACTCTTATAATCCTCGAACTTCTTTTTCTCATGATTCCAATACATTGTTCTCACGAAAGGAAGAATGCGAAACAGCACCAGTGCAAATCTGAACATGGTGCATGGCATGACTTTTTTCTTTTGCTTTTCCATGCCTTTAACCATTTTCTTTGCTACAATATCTGGAGACTGAACAGGATAAGGCTTTTTGAATTCAACATTACTGGCAGTTTTAAAGAAACCCGTGTCTGTAGACACGGGAAAGAGAGTTACCAGATGAATGTTGTCTGGCTTCTCCAGACGGATTGACTCTTGAAATCCAGTAATTGCAAATTTTGAAGCGGAGTACAGTGTAAATCCTGGCATACCCATGAAACCCATCGCTGAACCCGTGATTGCAAACATGCCCTCTCTGCCGTCCAGATATTCAACAAATTTTTGATATGAGTATATCGGAGATATTGTGTTTGTTTCAAATATGTTTTCAATCCGCGCCCAGTCAGTATAGTTTAGTTCTTCGTAATAGGCAAATCCAGCATTGGCATAGAATATGTCTATTGAACCCATTGCAGAGACTGCATCTTCAAACAGCTTATCGATATTCTGAGGCTTCGAGACATCACATATGTATGGAATAACTCTCGAGGGATCGAAACTGCTGATTGCATCAATGTGCAAATCAACAGCAAAGATGATGTTTCCTTTTCTCTCCAGAAGGAGTTTTAAGACTTCCAGACCAATACCGCTGTTAGCTCCGGTAAGAACTATGTGTTTATTTTCAATAGGAGTCATTGCCGAATCTCCTGATTGAAATTGATCTCTGGATTCACATATCGGTCCTTTTTCTTTGTAAAATGCCCAAGTTGGATTGCAGAAGAAGGGCAGCGGTGAAGGCATGCTAGACATCTTGGGCATATATCCTTAGTCCAGCACGGTTTCCCATCCTGCAATGAAATCGCATTGGTGGGGCAGATGCGTTCACACAAACCGCAGCTGGTACAAGCATCATCAACCCAGAATTTTTTAGTCGTCATTCCATCTTTATAGATCATTCTGCAGAGTGAAGATACAATACCAGGAAATTTTCCCTTGTGTATGTCGTAATCCCCTGGTGGATTTTCATCTAGAATTTTTACTATATCATGAACGGATTTTTGTGCATCGGAGATTAGCGCGCTGCACACATCCTGTGATGGAACTTTAAGCAAAGGGACATAGTTTTCAGGCATCTTAACAGAAAAGATATGATCCAGATTTAATCCCAGACCACTAAAATATTTTTGAGCGTTGGGCCCTGTATTGGCGGTAAAAGAACCGAATGTAACTACCAGATAAAATGAAGAATATTTTTTAAGATTGAGCTTATCCAAAAAAGTTTCTACGATTGAAGGGAGACCGTAGAAATATACGGGCGTTACAATTCCAATCTTCTCTGAATCTTTTAACTCAAATTCAAAAGTACCGTTGTTGATACAATCCGGAATTGAGATTATGCAGTCATTCAATTCATCTGCAAGCAGGCGTGCGACATACAGACTGTTTCCAGTTCCAGAGAAGTAGAAGATCATAATACTCACTCGGTTGACGGTGTATGTGTATAATGATTTAATTCCATTGGGACATACACCGTCGTTTCGAGTGGAAAATGTTTGACTTGGAGTTCTTATTTATCTTTATTTATTATCTCTGCGGCTGCAATCGAATGGATCGCATTTCTCATCGTCATCCAGCTTCCTTGTGGCTTTTTGTTCTGGAGTGTTCTGACAAGTACTGCAGTCAAACGGTTCACACTTCTCCCCGTCTTCCAGCTTTCTTGTAACTGTTTGTTCTGGAGTACTTTGGCAGGTACTGCAGTCGAACGGCTCACATTTTTCTCCTTCTTTTAGTTTAAGCGGATACAGCCAATTAAAGAGGACTGCAGCGCATACAGCTCCTAAAATGTCAGCAATTATAAAGTAAACAGCAGACATTGGATTAATGCCGCAAGCCGCATTAGTAAATATTCTGGCAATATCTACGGCAGGGTTAGCAAACATTGTGCTGGAGGTTGTTATGATCATACCGCCTACAAATAAACCAACAGCCAGTGATGTTTTGTTAGACGTCCCTCTTACACATCCAAAGATTACTGCAACCAGCATAAATGTACAAAGGAACTCTGAAATCAGAATGTATATGCTGGATCTATCGATGTCACTCACAAAGTATAACGCCTGAGTAGTATCGTAGAAGATTATGTTGAGCAGGAAGATACCGACTAATGCTCCGCAGATCTGTGCTACAATGTATGCAGCAGCCTTCTTAGGAGTTATTTCTTTTGAAACTAAGAGTGCAATCGTTACCGCTGGATTAAAATGAGACCCTGACAGCGGTCCGAATGTTTCGATAAGAGCAAACAATACAAAACCTACTGCTATAGCATTCATGAATACAAATTGGTATCCAAATTCAGCACCCCACACGAGTTGAGGAAGAATAATTGATCCAATTGCAACTATAATTAGTCCCATTGTTCCAAGAAATTCTGCAACTAAGTTTTTAGAAAGACTTTGGCAACAGGTCATAGACAGTAATCTTAATTCTAATATTTAATGTTGAGGCATAGAATATAATAATATATTATAAACTATAATGTGAAATTCAAAAAATATATATTTAAGTAAGTTGATGTAGAGAACATGAGAGCTCGAATGGTATTAATTGGAGGGTTTTTAGGTGCAGGAAAGACCACTTTGATAAACAAAATCGCACAGGAGTTTATCAAAGAAAAAGTACCGATCGGCATAATTACAAATGATCAGGGACAATTGCTTATTGATACTGAATTCATAAAAGTCAGAGGATTGAATGTAGAAGAAGTGTGTGGCGGGTGCTTCTGCTGTAACTTCCCAAAGCTTCTGGACAATGCAAATAAGTTATTAAAACAGATTAATCCCCAGTATATTGTTGCAGAACCTGTGGGAAGCTGTACAGATTTGATAGCTACAGTGGCTACACCTTTGAAAAAATATCACGGAGATCAGTTTTCTGTAGCTCCGCTGATCGTACTAGTTGATGCTCCAAGACTGCTGAACAATGCATTCGATACATCGACTCTCGGCGGATATCTCAGAAATCATCAGGCTGAAGAAGCTGAGTATCTGATACTTACAAAAATTGATGAAATCGGTTCTGACGATGTTGAATCCCTGATCTTAAAACTAAAAGGTATCAATCCAAACAGGAAAATTATTCCATATTCCGCAGTCACCGGCGAGGGCTTCCAAGACATACTTGGCATCATCACCTCAGATGAAGAGACCGCAAGAAAACCAGTAGATGTGGATTATGATAAATATGCTGAAGCAGAAGCTGAATTGGGCTGGTATAACGGAATATATGAATTCACTGCACCAGAATATGATTCGTACGAGCTCTCAATGAATATACTAAAAAGTCTGGCATCGAAGTATACGCCTTCTGACATCGCACATGCAAAGGTAGCGATAACAAATGCAAGCAGTCATACAAAGATCTCTCTTATCGGCAACGAGTTTACAATAGGCGGTGTCAAAGGATCCAGATTCGGCAAGGGAGAATCTAAATTAAACTTCAATGCAAGAATTGTTTCTGAACCAGAGAAATTGAGACAGACTATCAGAGAAACAATAGACTCCTGTTTCAAAGAGAAATGCATCCAATATAAACTCCAATTCGACGATTGTTTCTCACCTGGCAGGCCTAATCCAACCTACAGGATATTGGACGAATAAACGGGGAATGTATCCCTCCCCGTTTTTTTATTTTTATAACTTAAAAAATAGATGTTGATTCGGTAATACCGAACCAAAGTTTGCTTATCCAGTAGCGAGATCGCTCTGCCTGATGGCTTCATCGATTTCAGCTTTTATATCATCAGGAATTCCGCGTATTCCTACCTCAAGGAATCCTCTCACGATCATTCCTACAGCTTCATCCTCAGTCAGTCCACGAGACATTATGTACTCTACCTGATCCTGCGCGACTTTTCCAAGTGAAGCTTCATGAGTCATTTCAACATCAGCCACTCTGGCATCCAGCTCAGGAATTGCAATGTTTTCACCACTGTCCCCGAGAATGAGCCCGCGGCACTCCAGGTGAGCTTTAATGTCTTTAGCGTCTCCTTCCAGAGTACCTCTGTTTATGACCTTTCCGCCGACTGTGATTGAACGTGAAATAATCTCAGCTCTGCATTCAGGGGCTGCCAGGATAGCTCTTGAACCAAGATCAAGCTCCGCTCCAGGCTGTGCAATCGCCACAGTGTTGAACTGAGCTACTGCGCCTCTTCCAACAAGTTTTGCCGTTGGATATGTCTGGACACTCTTGACTTTCTTAAGGATCACATAATTATTGATGAAAGTACCGTTTTCTTCCACCACTATCCCGGTACGAGGCCTTACACCGATATTTTCCGCCCAGTTATGAATCATCGTAAATTTCAAGCTGGCATCCTTTTTGATGTACATCTCAGAGATACCCATGTGGAGTGCGGTATCCACATCGCTTCCGGAAGTACATCCGGAAATGATCTCGATAGAAGCTCCCTCTTCCACTATGATGATGTTGTGAATTGTCTGAGCGGCAGTGTTGTGGCCGATCATAATGCAGGTCTGAACCGGCAGTTTGACCTTTTTGCCTGCAAAAGCCCTGATAAAATATCCTGGAGAGTCATTCAGATATGTGGCTGCGGTGTATTTGTCAGCGTCAACGCTTACCGCGTTCCATGAATACTCTTTAAGCCAGTCATACTTTTTTAAAGCGTCTCTGATATCCATCAGTTCAAATCCATCATCGCTTGAATTATTCAATACAATGGAATTATCGATAACCAGCATGCTTCCGTCATTCCCTTCAGCAGACGGGTTGACACCGGTTTTCAGCATTGCTTCCTTAATGCTGCTTGGCAGTTCAGAAGGAGCGTTGAATACAGGAATGTCTCCGGAAACTTCAGAGTAAGTTTTAAGATCAAAATCTTCTCCGAAGGCCCCTTTTTTCTGTAATGCATTTTTTGCACGTTCTATCAGTTCATTTCTATCAGACGGCATTTTATACACTCCTCGTAACCTTTTGTTCTGATATCTTTCAGTAATTCACGCGGGTTGCCTGTACATGTGATAGTACCGTCACAGAGGACATATCCGCGGTCAGCCTCAATGTAATCAAGAATCTGCCCTGTATGAGTAATCACCAAAGCACTTTTTCCAGATTCTTCCCTTTTTCCAGCGCATCTGCCGCCGGAAATCAGATCATGCACCATGGTACCCACTCTTTCAATGCTTTCCAGATCTACACCGGATTCTGGTTCATCAAGCATGAACAGACATGGATCTTGGGCAGCAAGCTGCAGCAATTCAGATCTCTTAATTTCTCCGCCGGAGAAGCCGACATTCACATCTCTGCTGAGAAAATTCTCCATGTTGAGCTTTGAAGCAAGATTTTTTGGATCCACTTTTCCACGGCTGCTTACTTTGATAATGTCGTAAAGATTGACACCGCTTAAGTTTGGAGGCCTTTGAGACATGAGGCCGATTCCCAGTCTTGCCCTCTCATTAATGGGCATATGCGTTATGTCTACATCATTGAACAGAATTTGTCCTTTCACAACTTTGTAGTTTCCCAGCCCCATTATTGTTGAAAGCAGCGTGGATTTTCCAGATCCATTGGGTCCAAACAAAACACTTGTAGATCCTGGTAAAACGCTGAGATTTACATTGTTGAGGACTCTTCTGCCCCCTACTTCAACTGTGAGATCTTTAATTTCTAACATGCTCTCCCTCCTAAAGAAACAAATCATCGTTATTGAAGCTTCCCCTGTTTCCTTTAGGAAGCTTACGGCCTGCTTCTGATTTGAGTGTATCAAGCTTACCCGAAATAACTGCTCTCTCATATTCACGATAGTTAATAAAGAGTCTGAACATAACGAAAAATTGGTAGCAAAATGAGAGTCAGACTGAAAAATGCATAGAAAGATTCAAAAATACCATACTGCAAAAGTCAAAATGTGCTTGGGTTCTGTCATTTATTCGCAGGAATTGTCATCGGCCTGATAATTTACAAGATTACAGATCAGCGCTCTGCAGTCATCGCCTGCGGATTCGGAGCCATACTTCCAGATTTGATAGATAAGCCTCTGGGGCATTTTATTCTTGCAGATTCCCTCAATTCCGGCAGAATCTATGCTCATACACTGTTGATGCTGAGCATATTTGTCATCATTGGACTCTATTACTGGAAGAAAAAGTCGAGTCTTTCCATTCTTGCAGTCTCTGCCGGAATCTCATCACATATTGTTCTCGATGAAGTCTGGAAATCTCCAACAACATTACTCTGGCCGTTCAACGGGCCTTTTGAAACATCGAATTTTGAGTCTTATTTTACTACATTCGCAGTCAAAGAAGTTCTCTCAGTCTCAGAATGGGTATTTGCAATAATGTCAATATTAGTATTAATTGTAATGTATAAAGATAAAATAAAGCTATTTGCCAGACTGTCTCCGCATATTGAAAAAAGCTATCCAATATCTCAGATATTTTTGATGATAGTAGGATTCACATACATCATGTATGGAGTTAATCGCCATTATCATGATGATATTGTAATAGGCGCCGTTGCAATCCTTGGAGGTCTGGGACTGCTTTACGGCATGAAAGAAAAAGAAATTGATGATGATCTGCTATCATCTCACTTGAATGCAGCCAAGAGGTGATCGCTTACAGATTTGGCTTTGGATGCTACGTTCTGAGGAGATGTTGTATTCTTTAATTCCACCACCAGTTCTTTGACTACCACCTTATTTGGAGCGTTTCCGTCTTCCTTCAGTTTCAGGAGGTACCACAGAGATACGAGTCCCAGTATGAAGGCAAAGACGAAGAAATACTCCCAGCCGCCTACAAACCCGATTGCGATTCCACCGATTAAAGGCGCCAATCCAGCAGACACAGATGAGAACAGCGAGGTTGCCGCCAGATAAGAAGTTGCTTTGTCTTTTGGTGCAAGCTTCAGGCCTATGTTTCCAGTAGCCAGGTTTACACCGGCAGAGGCTGCACCGCTGATCATGTGTATTCCTACGATCAGTACTGCTACTAAATCGCTGCCTGCAAAGGCGGAAGTTGCCGCCCACATCAAAGCCACTGCGACCATGGCAGGTCCTGCAATTTTTAACACGGATACATTGGAATAGCGGTCACACAAGGCTCCCCATACTCTGAAGAACAACATACTGGTGATCTGGCTGATCACAGTGAATATCGTCACGGATGAAGCAGAATAACCGAAGGTGGTCATCAGATATACGGTAAGGAATGGCATTGCCAGATTAATGGCAAAATTCCATGAAGCCAGGAACTTTATGAGCGTCTTGAAGTTTTTATCTTCAAAAGGTTTCTTCACAATCTCCGAGAAAGGCGGCATAGTCTGTGCGGTCATTGAAGGCTCAGGCATTCTGGAGACGACTATTACGCCGATAAGGCCGAATACAAACCCGCAGATGAATAGCGTAGAGTATCCCAACACTTCCATTCCTGGAAAGTATGTCTGCCAGACTGAAATGAACCATGCCGCGGCTAACGCTGCTGGTATTCCCACTGCAGTGGACATCAGCATCTTCCTAGAGAAGAAATTCCCAAGAGACTTCTTTGGCACTATGTCATTCATCCATGAGTTCCAGCTGCAGCTTCCGATAGATGCCAGCAGAGAGAGTGCTACAAGAAGCACTATGATCAAAGGTATCTCAAAGCCTTCAGCGATAAATGGTACAGAGGCTATGACCAGCCACAAAGAACGGCTTAAGGCGCTGGCTAATACAGTTATGGATTTCCTTACACGCAGTTTCTCAACCAGAAAAACTGCAGGAATCTGAATAACATTGGCAAGAAACGGAATCGTAGCCAATATACCTACAATTAATTCAGAGGCGCCTAAAGCCAGCGCAAAAGCAGTGAGAAAAACACTGCCCGTAAGCGTTGACAGTGACTGTGACATCATTCCGTCAAAAATGATGCTTCTGAGTCCTTTCTGGACCTCGTTATCACTGAGCAGTCTTTTGTTTTTCATCTCCTTCTCCAGGGACAGTTTAGAAGTCCCAAGAGTTCCACCCCAGGAGATATTATAAGCTCGTTATTATCAAGTGATCAAATTTGATAATAACCGCCTAAACTCAGTCTTTTCCCTTTTGTTCCATGGCGAGTTTCATCTCGTCATATTGCTCCTTTGTTACCTCTCCGCGTATAAATTTAAGATTCAAGTCATCCAGAGATGCCTGGGTATTTTCTGTTTCTCCAGGAATATTGCTCGGAACCGGAGTAGGTTTCCTCCCGATTATCTGGCTTTTAAAATTAGATGTGTCTGCATACTGTACAATCTGAGGGATCTGTATGTCTTTAAGCAGCATGATCGTAGCCGCGGTTACAAGGATCATGATTATAGGTCCAAGGAACAGCATTAACGCTAGGATCCAGATCATACGAAGCTCATCAGCTGCGGCAAGATCTACAAGTCCTGACGCTTGAACGTCCTGAGGGTCAATGAATAATGCCAACAGTACAAACAAGATGAAAAGAGAGATTGCTAATGTTATTAACACCCAAAATAGTGTTTTGCGGTTTAATGAATCCATAGGAATCCCTTCCACATGAACGTCTCAAATATTTGAAGTTCCCTATTAATCAGATAGAAGATTTCTGATTCTTGAGGAAAATTAATGTGCCATCATTACCCATGCTGGTAATAGGTACAGATATGAAATTGTGTGTAAGTGCTGAGGATCCTGAGCTTGAATCGCTGGTAGCAGAAGAATTTGGTCATGCTGACTACTTCATAATCTATGATTCTGAAACCAGAGAATGGAATGCCTATCCAAATGAAGCTACGATCTCTGCTGAAGGCTCTGGAATCATGGCTGCCGAACAGGTAGTAAAATTAGGTCCAGAAGTTGTTTTGACTGGTTTTGTAGGCCCTCACGGAAAGAAGATCCTGGAAGATGCTGGTATAAAACTCGTGTTTGATGAAGATGGAACGGTCCGTTCTTCCATAGACAGATGGCTGAAGAAGCAGTGACCGTTTCATACCACATCAGACAAGATTGATGTCTAGATTCATCTGATTGATCAGTGTATCCAGGATCATTGAATGTTTTTGTGCATACTGCACAATCTCTTCTATTTCTTGTTTGGGGGAGTTTGAATCGATCCTGATATCTAGATCAAGATTTGTTAATCCTGGTTTTATTTGTTCAGAAATGCCTAACACTCCCTGAATGTCTACATCTCCTTCCAGAATAATAGACATCTTCTTGATTTCTATTCCTCTGAGGCTTGCTGCATAGACTATCGATGTCGAAAGACATGATGCTAAAGCATGCATCAAAGATACAGCGGCGCAGGGTGCTGTATCAGCTCCCATTAATACACAAGGTTGATCTGAACGTATTTTAAAAGGTTCTGTCCTGATTAAGACCTGAGGACCGCCGTCTATACGCTGAGCCGCCGTTTCTGTTTTTGTTCCGTTTATCCATTCATTCGCGATGTGAAAGCGGAAGGCCGCTAGATCCGGATTGTTATTTACCGCATCAATAGTGGCCTCCAGCTTTCCGACATCTACACCGTTAATGAACCCTTTGACCTCTTGTAATGGCATCTCCATGTGCATTGCGAATCTGCTTGCAACAAAGAGTATTTCATCTTAACGGCGGTCATAGCAGTGGAACCAGTTTGAAACATGATTTAATGCAAGGTACCACAGGATGATTACGGGTATCACGATTGATATTCCTAAAGACACCAGTGTGCCTGTGGTCATAGATCCGTACATTATGGCTCCCAAAATGGATGAAATGATCGAAAGTATCAGGAAAATCATCAGCAGTACTCTGGACCAGTTTCTGCCCTTGAGGAAACCCCATGCAATAGCGAAACCTATTATTGCAAAAATCAAGATCATTATACCCATAACCGCCCAAGTCATTGGAAGACCCTGAAGGACGTCTGGAGAGACCATGTCCATCAGTTCTGGAGGAACTCCGTCTATAGCCAGAAAACCTGCAGCTGCAAACATGCCGATTGCAGCTATAAGCATGAAAATAGACCAGATAATTTCCAAAGCAGCCAGGATAGTTACACCTAAGGGTCTTCGACAGACCCTGCCATATGGTGAAACGCCTGAATCAGTCATATCAAACATTTTACAAAGCTAACTATATGATTATAAAGCGCTGAGAGTGCGAGATTTATCCAATCGACATATTGATTAAACGATTCGCTGATGCCGGTGTGATGAGAATAAATGGACTGAACAAATCTGATTCAGAAATCTTAGCAGCAGTATTGGACTGCATTCCTGTTGAAACTGATGACGGCGGCATAGAATTCTTAAAAAAAGATACCGCTGGCGGCTCAGAATTTGACGGAGAGGGCTTGTTTAAACGTACGTTCTCACAGATGACCTCATCCAAAATTAAAATGAAAACTGCCACGGCATATAAGCTGATGAGCCTCATGGGCGATACGGGAGAGAGTAAAAACAGCATAATCAGAAAAATGTTAAGTCCGGCTATAGAAGCTAAAATTGAAGCATATTCTCCAATGATTTCACCAGATAAACTGGAAATTCTCAAATTTGTTTTAAACGAGTGGACTAAAACCACATCCAATGCCGATTCAGATTACCCGGAAGCGTGCAGAGCTAAAGTGGCACCAATGCCGGTTATGAAAATTACCCTAAATGAAAACAATGTACCAGACGAATACATCCTGTGTACAAGGGAGTTTATAAAATGTTTATTTCAGTTAAACAATATAATAAACAACAGACCAAGATACTCACAAGAGACCATAGATGAATACTGGGATGAAATTTCTCCAGATTCAGGGATATTTTCATCAGAGCTCTGCCCGTACCTCAAAAAATTATCGATACAATTGTTCAATCCCTGCTACAGTTTCAGCATAAAAAGAGTTGACGATGTGCTTTATGACCAAGTGGCTGAGATGCTACTGCTGGAAAGCCGCAAGGGAAACATAATGAATTGTACAGTAAGGGTATATGGTGCATCCGCAGAGGATGAAACTTCTGTGCAGGAGATAAAAAGCATTGAGTCGGAAATACTTGAGGGAACGATCATTCCTCAGGATATATCCCCAGAAGGATTGGCGCATATCCAAAAACTGCTGAAAACTATCAATAAGCTAAATATTGATATGAAGTTTCCATCTGATGATTTTCTTTGTTTTTTGAATTTTGATGTTACTCTTGATGACGAATCATTCATGATTGACGGGGTAGAAGTCAAAGAAAGCAATAAAGAGAAAATTTCAGAGATAATCAGAATAAGGCTTATCGAACTATCTCAAAAGATATGCTGCAATGCACACATCCGCGGTGAAGAGGAAACGTGTAAGAGAATACAAGAGATACTAAACATAAGTGAAGAAGACCTTGATGAAAAAGTCATATCTGAACTGATGGAGCTTAACTGCATCTCAGATTTATATCGTTCAATAAACAGCTATTGCACGGCAGTCTGCAATGAGATTGTGAGATACGTGCTGGGAATGCGGGAAATGTCGTTTACAATCCCCAATATTCTGCTTACGATCCTGAACTGCATACTGCTTGAAAAGTCAGCTGATGAAATTCTATCTGAGCATATGAGGTATGAGTTATGAAGTCCATCGGGCTGTATGTAGATGGACCCAATATTGAACGAGGCCTTTACGAAGCCAAAGAAACTGCAATTCTGCAGAATATCGGAAATATCCTCAAAGAGTATGCCTCACTGAATGGAGATCTTATTGAATCATTTGTTTTTATTGACGAAGATACGCAGTGGAGAGAAGAAACTACTAAGATGAATTACGAAGTAAACGGGTTTAAATTCATAGAAAGCAAGGCATTCAAATATTTTAATGCTGGAGGAGGATATGCCTATGGAAAAAGCCTCACTGATCCTGCCATGTACTGCTTTCTGATAGATCGCCTGCATGACGAAGATTGCCCAGACATATTTATGATAATTACCGGCGACAAGGACATAACTGTACCGCTTGAATACATTAAAGCCCACGAAAAAGAAGTCATGGTCATCGGAGAATCCAGTACAATGTCTGGATATCTAATATCAAAATGCAATGAACTCGGTTACAGGTGTCACTCTTTGCAATTGATTTCTCATGTGAGTGACTTTAAGAATATGATTCCGGAAACAATTATAAGACCAGAAGTTAAAAAGCGCAATGAAGAGAAACGTCCAAAAAGCAAGGTCCGCCCTAACCAACTAAATCCAAACAACATTGCTTATTGGCGTTCTAGAGGATTTTCTGAAAGACCTGAAGACTGGGAAGAACGTCTTAGAAAAGAGAGAAACGATCAATAATTTACAAGGTATCATGTTATTATCGACTACAAAAAAGCTTAATCATATTATAATATACAAAATAATCTTGTTAAATCATCATATGTGACTCAAATTTAGTATCTAAGTTATTGATATATAATCCGTATAATTTTGCATCGAAGACTGCCTATTTTTACCCCCCATAGGTCTCTAATCAAAGACGCATATGTCCAAAGATATGAATATTGTAAGTATCCAGATGGATTATGCTAGGTAAATCATTGAATTATCAAACTACATGAACATATTGATTATAAAGTTCTTTAAAAAATAAAATAAATAATGAATATATATAATAATCTATTATAAAGTCATAGAATTTTTTAGATAGTGCTATATATTGCACCAATCCATCACTCATATGATCTATATCCTAGCCAAAGGTTAGCTAGCTTTTACAGATTTATATCCATAGCGATAGCCATTCCCTACGAGTGTAGATCAAGCAAAGAGGGATAAAATGGATGCAAAAAAAATATCGTGTGTGGTCGTAGCACTGATGTTTTTGTCTGTAAGTTGTTTTGCAGCTTTGAACCCTAACGATTCTGAGAACGCTACGGGCGATGCACCAATATTGGCTACTAAAGGTGAGCGTGATCTCATGAGCATAGAAGCCATGGAAACACTGGAACATACATAACACACAGCACTACAATACCACTTGTCACGTTATTGCATACAAGAATCCCAACAAACATATGAGGTGATTACACATGAGAAGACCACCAATAGTTGGATTAGTAGGTGCGGTATCATTGTTAGTGATAATGCTTCTATGCACCTACAAGGTAGGCAATCTGGATGATCCTGTAGAACTTGCGGCATGGTTGTTGATAGATCTAGTCATATTTGGAGTACTATGCCGCGTCATACTAATGGATGTTCAATGGTTGAAGATGTTCTCTACACCAACATTCCAAGGGTATATGAGTGCATTAATAATCGTTGTTACGGCCACCATTGTATGCGGAGTAGTCTTCTCATTGGAACCTTCCATCTTCACAGGTGTGATAGTTCTTGAGATAGCAGTAATGGTCTTTCTCATACGGTATGTTGCAGATCGTATGCAAAAGGGCAAGATACAAGCAACTGTATAAAGCACATCCTAAACCCCTTTCTTTTTCTTGATAAAAAGCATTAGTGCTGAATATGCTCAATCCAATTTTGCATATGTAAATTAAAAGATCAATAAACTCAGATCACATATTCTAATTTCTATGAGCCATCTATTTATGAACATACACTAAGTCCTCATTAAACACATGTTTTTGATAAATCAATGTGATATCACATTCAATCATTCTTGAACGTATCCATAGAATGCAGGTTGCATTTCAATATATGATTATTCTTAAATTGATCTTAATATCCATTAAGACACCAATAAAATAAACGTACATTATTTAAAATTATAAAAGGTTAAAATTAGAAAAAAGTGAAGGAAGTGGTTTAGTTTGGTGTCGTCTTAACCTGCACCTGAAGGAGTAACATCAACGAGATCCTTGACCATATCTTCAAATTCTTTCCGAACGGCCTCGGCATCGTCTAACTTATCCTTCAAGGATTTTTCTTGATCGAAGACACGGTATTCACTTTCCTCAGCTGGCACTAGTGCAGAGTAATGATAGAACAACTGAGTGATATCCAGTTGATACCACATTGCTCCATCCTGCTCCTTCTCGGCAATTATCTTGCCGACAGTTCCAGTGTTGGTGTATTTTACTATGTCTCCGATCTGCATGGTAATCACGCTTACTTTGCAGGTATGATGACGGTTCTCTCACCGGCAGGCATGAACTCACGAAGTGCACCGCGACCGATTTCCTTTGTAATGTGTGCAAAGTCGAACGGTAGGTTCTTGTCGGCGAATGCGACTTTGATGAGTGGGCTGCAAGCGAAAGCGTCTCCACGGGCTGCGTGAGGAGCAGCTGCGATACCAGCGTAACCGCAAAGGTGACCAACGTTCATTGCATAGTTTGGATAGTTGGGTCCTCTGAGTTCGAATGGCAGACCTTCGTCGCTTCTGTAGGAGAATGAGTTAGCAGAACCGCACTGATCCTGTAAGTCGTATCCATAGAATCCGAGACGTCCGTGCCTTTCTTTATGCTGGAGCATAGAGAGGTACCATCCGTTTACACCGAAGTCGGCGTTTCCGGTTGCCATTGCACAAGCGATACCGGTTGAAGCGGCTGCAACTGTAGCACGCTGGGATCCACCGAAGTGAGATTCCATAGCTGCAGGATATTTCTCATACATCTCAAGAGCGTATGTGTTAACCTCAGTACCGAGTTTCTCTAAGAGATCCATTGAAGGTTTGCTCTTGCAGAGACCGCCGTACTGGGATTTGATTAAGTCAACAGCCCAGTAGACATAGTCTTCAAGGATGTTATCTGTGTATGCTGCAGTAGCGTACTGTGTGAATCCGACACCACCAGACATGTATGATCCAAGGTAAATCTGATCGAAGATGATTGCACCGAGAGCTACAGTTTCAAGAGCTGCTCTTGCAGGGTCATCTGGGTATTCCCTTGTAGACTGAACCATATCAGCGAGGAAACCGAATGGAATTCCACCGGGCTCGTTTGGTCCTCTGGCTCTCCTTGCAGGCATCATTGTACCCATTTCAACGACAGATGCGTGCTTTGCGGCGTATGCGAAGTCTGCGATTGCAGCTTCACCGGCAGCAAGACGGTATGCGCTGATGAATGACATTGAGATCTGCATGGCGCTCCATCTGGACATTGTACCACCATCGCACACACGTCCAACGATTGTTGGGCAGCGTACTACCTGGTAGAGTGATTTGCCGATAGCGTCATTCAGCTGTTTTGCCTGATCCTCTGGGAATTCTTTGTTGATGTCGATAACGAAGCGCTTGTCGAGCTGGTCGATAAGTTCTGAGTTACCGGAGAACACTTTGACGTAACAGTCAGCAGTGAGAGCTGGGCTGCATTCTGCCATGTGTTCCTGCACAACTGCTCCACCGGGCATAGCGTGGTTGACAGTCTCAAGGTAGTTGTTGATTGTTTCAGGTGTAACTTCCTTTCCCAATCTCTTCTCGATAACTGTGTGAGCGGTATCCAGACCTACGATAACGGTCCTGCGGATATCATCCCATGCTTGCTGGATAGCAGCGTTGTTTACAAAGTGCAAATCATCAGCTTCTGCATACATATCTGTGTGAGAAAGCTGATAAGGCATGAGGACACGCTGACCGAGTGGAACACCGATGTCCTGGTTCATCATTGGAATACCACGGGCTTTTGCGATTGCATTGGCCTGCTCAACCCATTCCCTCTTTCTCTTGGACTGTTTCCAGCCACCGAAGGTGTAATAGGATGTGTATTCATCAGTTGGATCTTCTTTAAACTTCTTCTTCATTGCGTCCATGAACAATTTGTCAGCCATGTTTATTCCCCCTTGAGAGCGAAGGCCTGGTATCCACAGAGTGTTCTGAGTGTGTGGATTCTTAAGTTCATGTCCAAAACTTCCTTGTCAGCGTTCATGTCGTCGCCGTCAATACGGAAGATTGTGGTCATTTTCTTGAGATCTGCCTCAGGAATTGGTTTTCCTACGGAGATTGGTTTGTCGAGTGGTATAGCGACCTGGTCTTTGACGTAGTCGACTTCACCGGTCTTTTCGTTCCAGACGTATCTCTGCCATGCATCGAACATAAGTCCGTTCTCGTCAAGTCTGCAAGCGTGACCGTGCACAGTTGCACCCCTGATACCGCATCTAGCAGGATCGAATGTTTCGTTGTCGATGAATTCTTTAGCGACTTTCTCGAGATCTCTTTCTCTCATTTCGATGATCTGTCTTCCAGAAAGTGTACCTGTATCGAATCCACGGATTCTTGACATGTATGCCCATGCTCTAACGTATGGAACCATTGGAGCGAAGTACACGGAATCAGCGAACTGAACGTACCTGACTCTGTCACCTTTCTTTGCACCTTCGATAGGTGTAACGAGCTGCCTGATGAGATCATCTGGTTCGTTTCCTTCTTCGAGTGGTGGGTGGATGGACTTGTATTCTTCTCCGGGTGACCTGTGTCCCATGATTCTAACGACGTCATCCAAAGAAACGTCACGCAGCTTCTTGAGTTCCTGGGAAGGGTCCATGAAGCGACGCCTGTTTTTGGCTACCTGGCTGATTCCAGGATAGAATTGTCTCTTGTATGCCATAATAATTACCTCTTACATTTTTTTGTAATCAGTGATAGTTGGTTGGAATTTTGAGTACCTACCTACTTCAAGGTTATATCCAAACGGAAGAAGATCGTCGCAAATCTTTTTGATTTCCTCAACGGCCTTATCCACATTGTCTATATCATTGATTTCAACAAAAACTCTTCCTACCAGAAGGTTAAGCTCATACTCCCTTCCCTTTACGTTAATCACTTTGCGTTCGGGGTGGTTTACAAGTGTCCCTTTAGCAGGTCCGTTCCCCACAACAGCAGGCAGAGCCTCGCCGCTGATGTTTACTTGTCGTACGTTTGGTACTTCATAGATATTATTCAGTAGTTTTTCTGTTGTGCCAGCAGATAGCATGCGTGCCGGAAATATCAAAATTTCTGGCAGCGGAACGGATTCTTTTGTTTCAGTACTCATAATTTTAGTCACCAACCATTTACATTAGTTTTTTGGCCTCCTCGCCAACGCATTTGAGTGGTGCGTGGAATTCTGGAATGTCTCCAAATACATCTCTAACTAAGCCAGATGTGGCTTCGGGGGAGAAGTACTGAGTACCAGCATCCAATGAACAACCAGCTGCGACAGCAGGGATAACGAAACCCTTAGAGTGCCTTGTAACTACGTGGTTACCGTGGAACAGACCAGGGCCTCCTCCTCCATAGATGGAGTGAGAGAAGAAAGACATACCAACGGCGACACCCATTGAACGTCCAAAGTCTACACCAGGTAGAGCTACTTCGTGTTCAAGTAAGTCGTTGTAATAGAGAATTGTTGATGGAATACCCTGTGAAGCTCTTGCAGCACCGACGTTTACCATAATTGCGGCAAGCATACCGGTTGCAGCGTATGCATTCCAGAGTGGGAAGTCATCGGTTGTGTATACACAGTATCCAGATGGGAGCTTCTCCTTTACTCTAATTACTTTGTCTTCAATAGCACGGTCAACAAGTGATTCAATAACAGTACCGACGGTTCCAGTGGATCCGTTTGCCTTTACGAGATCAATTGTCATGTTGTTTGCATTCAAACCCTGATAAGCGAGACCTAAGAGATGGTATCTCTCGAATGGTCCGATAGCGTCACCGAGTTCGAACATAGCAGTCTGTTCAAATATTGACGCGAGGGCTGCAGCATTCATTGAGTTCTTTCCAGCTAGAGCAACGATGTGGTTAGCTTTGATGTTTCTTAAAGCGTAACCAGATCCCTCGTTAACTTGTGGGACATCCAGAATAGATGTAAGGTTAGATCCGACGAAGTTAAGAGTTTGTGGATATCTGCCCCAAACAGCTCCCTTAACCATGTTGGCGTGGAACATATCAACATCGAATTCATCGATGATTGCTTGGGTAACAGCGGCTGCAGTAGTTGTAAATCCAGTGGTGTACTCGACACCAGCATCCATCCTGCGGGAAGGAACAATTACAATCATGTTCTTTCCTTCGGAGAACACACGAACATCTGTGTCATCATCGCTGCTGTCTACTTTGACATACTCTTTTACTTTTGCAGCGACTTTTTCTGCATTTGCAACGACAGGTGCGTCGATTTCCTTGCCCTTGATGTATCCACCGCCAACGCGGCCAGACTTGAGACTCTTCTCAATTCCAGCAAGGTTGACAGCGATTGTCCTCTTAGCCAAGGAAGCAGTTCTCTGGATAGCAGGGTTGTATAACGGGCTGATAGCGTCTAATGGAACGCCACTCTCAATGAGTTTACCCCTCTCGTCATACAAGTCTATTTTGTCCTTGTATTTAGCCAATTTTCTACCTCCTAATTAATCTTTCCAAGCCAAACAAAGTCCCCTCTGTCTAGCTAAAAAGTTTTAGTTGATTTTCATCAGAAGCAGTACTTCAGTGAAAACCGAACCCCCTTGTATGTTTAACGTAAAAGAGAGCGAAGCTTATATAATTGCTGATTAGAAAGGGTTCATCCATCCATCCCAATTGGGCATTGAGAAAACTACCCAGCAAAATAAAGCTGATTAACGTTCGTTAAAATGCAAATTTTTTGCATTATTTTTTCAGACTTTCCAAGATGATCTTTGCATCGAGGTTTTTATAATCTTTAAAGTTATAATTCCAATAAGTTAAAAAAGATCCGCATTCAGGCTCATTTAAAAATAATGATACGATTTCTGTGAATTTCTTGTCTGTTCTGTGAGGATAATATACCTTCTTTAAGGCAGATATTATCTCATCTGCAACATTTTTGCTAATTACATCATTATTGACCGCTTCGTACAAATTGAGCCTGAAATTGATTAACGGCTCAGAGAGAGGTGCTAATGAAAAAGGATCGTAAGCTAAAACGACTTCATCGTCTCCATCCACTCTGCCTGATTTATACTCCTCATAAATTCTTCCCAATCCCTTCATTCCGAATGAGCCCAACTCAGCGGCTCTGAGAGCTCCCATGCTGCCTCCGCCGATCACATTTATGCCGGATTTCAGGAGAGAAAGTATCTCTCTGTGCCCAACAGCAGCATCATTCAGCAGAACCCCGTCTATAATGACGACTGTATCCACATCATCTGGGATATTCTGCAGGTCTCCCCGTTTAACAGGCGGCAGATATTCTGCATTTAATATCTTACAGGCATCCTCATGAGGCATGCTTGGACCTACGTAGACGAATGTTGTCATCTGCCGTTCATCATCCTCAGTCCGACTCTTTCGTCATCTATCGCAAATACTTCCATGCCGGGAACAATGACTTTTACGACTGAAATTCCAATTTCTTCACGAGTCAGATCAACAATTATGGTACGGTTCAAACCTTTTGCATTCAGCCTGGCTCTTGTGATCTGCAGATCGTCAAAAATATCATCTGTAACTTGATCAGGGAAGCTATCCAAAGAGATTGAGTTTTCAGAGTCCTCAAGCCACATTTTATTGATACGCCTCATCCTTTCATATCCAAGCTTTCTGGCGGCTTCTCCCCTTACCGTATCTTCCCTGGCGCCGTGAATCTGAGTCAGACGGCTCTGCGCCACTTCCAAGAGGGCCTTTACTGCAGCCAGTTCCGGATCTAAATGCGTCCCGATGCCAAGCGTTAAAAGAGCAGGATCCTGCATTTCTACATCATCAGTCGCTGCGGCAATAGTCGGAATTCCAATATCTGATGTCAGATCCTTCAGATGCACCTCTATTCCCTTGGCAGTGAATTTATCCACCAGGTCTTTCACAGGCCCGGAGCCCGGGATTTCAATGTCTCCGTTGACTCGCCTGTAGTATTCTGTAAATGACCATGAATCCCGTTCTACAACTTCCAGCAGGCCGTGGAGAATTGCTTCTTCCAGCGTGTTTCCAGATGCCAGACCGTTTGTGGAAGTTCTAAAGAGCATCATGTCCAATTTAGATGAATAAGGATGAAATACCGCTGATGCCGGAACCCACATTTCGCTCATGGAATTGAGCTCTGTTCCTTTTACCCACCCCACCTGATATCTTGAGAGGGTGTAGGCTGCACCCTGAGGCAGAATGAGATCCATCGGATGGACCGCATTGTTTGCTGCCATAAACTCTTCCACACCTGCACGCACAACCTGCATGCTGCCTTGCTCTGCACAGTATCTTTCTATTCCTTCCATGATCGAAGACACTTTTGCCTCGTCTTTGGTAAGACCCTTTCCATTGTATACTGAAATGGCCCCGCTCTCTGCAGATGGTCTTATTGACGAAAAAACCGGTATTCCGATACGATCGAGGTCTGTTATGTCTGCAGTCCTTGTTATCCCTGCAACTTCAGCAAGCGGTTCGATACGCTTCAAAGTTGTTTCTGGATCAACGGCATGATGACCTCCGTGAGTGTATTTTTTCGGTGTGTGGCCCAGCTTCATGAATGCGTAAATCAGCTATGTGATAATTTAACCTTCTTATGACAAATGATCAGGCAGGTTCGGGAGATTTAGATATATCTCATAAGAGCATCAAGGCGCTGATGAAACTCCATGAACTTTTAGGCATTCCCTCGATCGAGCTGATTGAGCCCACATTTGAATCATTAATTAATGAAGCATATACTGATGAGATTCTTCTTGAAACCGGGACTGAAGCAAAACTGGTTATTAATGAGAAGGGATGGCCGGCACTTTTTGCTCTGAAGTCTGGAGAAAACTGGAGAGGCTGCGTATTTATTCTTAGACCGCCGGTTGTAGAAGTAGTTGAAAAGTTTGAGGAGATTGATGGAGACACTGTAGAGTTAGATACAGAAACCCTCATGAATTCAATCAGGGAATATTACATGGACCTCTTATGTCAGGATGTCCCTCCTGCCATTGAAGACTTTTCACCGGACAGGGCTTCAAAAGTAAAAGAACTGATATCAGAAGTCTGGGGAAACGGCGCCGGAGAGAAATGCCTGGACTGCGGATGCGGATCAGGAATGGGGGCACTAATTCTCAGAGATCTAGGATATTCACCAGTCAGTTATGACAATGACGCATCTCTGCTTCATCTAGGCATTGAAAGCGGCCGCCTCAAGGCAGATGAAAGTATCTGCATTGACGCACGCTATGCCTCATTTTACGTTCCTAACTGTAAATACGGATTGGCATTGATGGCAGGGAGTATAAGCACACATACAGCCTACATCTGGAAAGATATTATTGAAGAATTGATAGAACAATGCCAGAACATAATCGTGACTGTAGAAAGCGAGCAGGAAGCAGGTATTGTAAAGGAATGGGCAGAGCTATCAGGTCGAAAAACCAAGTTGATGGAAAATGAAAGAGATGGTTTTTACGATCACTGGGTATGTTTGATTTCTTAATCAATATTAATATAATTAATGCAGTTGTGCATATTTATATATATCAACTGCATTACGTTTTATAAAATATTATTACTAGCTTCCATTGAAATTATGATGAAAACAGTTGCCTGAGTCTATGCGTCAGCGGGTTGATGATTCGTATGAAAAAGAATATCGTAGCATTGATTACAGTATTTATCGCGGTTGTAATAATAGCTGGCGGGTTTTACATAATTGACAATAGCAAAGGCAACGAAAAAAGATATGTCGTGCCTAATGATGGATTAATGTCCATAACAGAATTTAACATTTCTGATGAGTCTGTGACTGATTCGTTCGTCAACGGAACATTTTTTGTTTCAAAAGAAAATGATAATCTTCATATAAAGATGGTAGCGAATACCAATGTGGAAGAAAAAGACACAGGTGGGATTCAGTTTTATGCCCTGGGTTGTCTTTCTATAACTGATATTATCTGCAGCATCGGAGGAAACACCTCTGACGACTATGTTGCCACTTGGAGTACATCGGGAGATATGGAAAAATATCATATCATGGTGGAAGTTGCCAGAACTCTTTGTAGGCCATACACACCGCCTGGCGGAGGGCATGGAATGTGCATTATAGAATATGACGTAGACATGTCGGCCATTGGTGATGCTACATCATTGGATTTTGGCATAGCGTTCGGCACCCAAGGTGATTCCACAGGGGTTGTACACGACACCATCAGTGTTCCACTGTATGATCAGAGCCATATCGACAACGCATGAGTAGATAGACTCAAATCTGGTCGGATGCATTAAGTTCAGGTCGATGATTTGACCAGAAACTGTATTAAGATAAGTAAGATCGCGGGTTAATACAGATCATGGTGAGTTTTTAACGAGAATATCCAGATCTGGAGTGAAATGTGAGGCCTCAGTAGAAATGATGATACTTACATCCACATTTCTGATATTGGGAAGCTTGACGATTCGTTCCTGAATCAGTTGATACAGCTCATCAACACTCCTGGTATAAGCTTCGCAAATCAGACTGTAGTCCCCGAATACTTTAGAAACAGCAGCAATTTCAGGAAATGATCGGATTGGATCGATTACCTCATTTACAAAAGTTCCTTCAATCTGGATGGATATCAATGAACGTATAATTCCAAGGTCACTGTAATTTATGTTTAGAGAATAAGATGAAATTGCTCCGCCGCTCTCAAGCTTTGCAATTCTCCTGGATGCGGTGGCTTTCGAAATCCCAAGACGATCTGCTATAGTGGCTAGATTTTCCCTAGAGTTTTTCTTAAGAATCTTGAGGATTTCTACATCAGTTTTATCCATCGAATTCACCGCAATATTTTTGCATTTAGTATGTATAACGTGATAGTAATTAAAATATTTTTGCATAAAAGGCGATATTTAAAAACAAAATATCAAAAATACAATTATCAAAGTTTTTTATAAAGGATCAGAGATCATTGAATCAAATCATTATCTAACTTTGATTGGATGAGTGAGGCTTAATGACTATTTATAGCTACTTTCATATCTTGATGAGTTATGTGATGACCTTGACCAGAACAGAATTTCGTTAAAGATATTACCCAATAAATATTTCAAATAAAAATAGAAATGCTGACTCCAATGTGTATCAGCGATGGATGAGTAAACCCTAATGTCACCCCACTAAAGATAATTGGAGAGCATTGAGAACCCTCAGAAAATCTTCTGATTCTGAACTTTCAATATAAGTTTCACATTCTAAAACACTTGCTAGTCCCATTTCCACTAGGATGTCTAAAGCTCTTTTTGATGACATTTCTGAAATATTATACTTAATCGAAAGCTTTGCAGGAGTAATGCCATTCACCGAAGAAGAATCTGGCAGTGATACTAACACATCCAACAATGTAACATTTTCTTTGGTTATTTCTTTCATAAATTCACCTGTGAAATATAGTTTTATATTACGTAATATGTAATATACACATATACTATATAATCTTATTTATTAATTACGGAATACGTAATTCGTATCAGATATGTTATTAGCAAAAACATATTACGTAACACGTATGGGAAAAACAGTCATAGAAACGACTGGAATACTCGATGTATTAACGTATTTGATAGAAAATAAAGAATCAGAGATACTTGCTACAGACTTAAAGAACGCAGTTTCTAACTATCAACAGATATCAAATATTCTCAAAAATTTGGAAGATAGAAAGATGATCGAGATAATACAAGAAACTAAACCAAGAAAACGTAAACTGATTTCATTGACACCACGCGGAGAAGATCTCGCCAAGAGATTGTTAAAGCTTAATGAAGAAATTGAAGCTCAATGAGAAGATTCTCGGATGAAGCTATTTTAAAATTTACCAAAAATAATTATTTACGGTTGGCATATGTGTATCTGCACAAGACCTTACAGATTACGGTTTGTATATTGAGTTAAAAAAAATATTGTACAATATACCTTTATTTCTTTTTCATCTTTTTTGAAGGTATATTGTACTTATCTTACGTGCTCATTTTTCAGAGATCGTAAGATCGCTGAAACTATAGACACTCTGAGGACATACAGACTCACAGTTCTTACAGGCTGTACCCAGGCAATGTTCTGTTGCAATCTTCAAAGTGTATCCATATTTTCCACCATCTACAAGAGAGAGCGCTTTTTCAGGGCAGCGGTCCACACATACACCGCAACCGATGCAGCCTTCAAAGCTGCCTGTAAGGTATACGCCCACATTATCAAGCACTTTGAGCTTTCCTCCGCCGATGACTGGGATATCTGATAATACTAAGCGGTCTACATGTTTGGGGCGTTTGAGATCAGGAAGAGGCCTGAGACCATTGCCAACGATCATATCGTTGTACATCTCCAGAGGCATACCCTCAGTCCAGTAGGCTAACTCGCTGACATAGATGTTCTCAAAGATTTCATTGCCGGCAAACATGATATGTTTAGAAGCGATGGAATCGGCTACACTCTGCATCATATCCAGAGTTTCATCATCCCTGACCAGGTCATAAGCCATCATTAATGAGGTGTTTCCAATCTGTACAGTCCTATCTATGACTCTCGGAATCATACCTACCGTCTGTGACTTTATAGGATCGACATATGTACCAGATGCCCCGGCCATATACATCGTTTTTACTTCTTCATCATCGATTCCCACTTCTTCAATCAGAGTGCGATGTCCAGCGCGGATTGCACCCATTGCCTTTCCTGCTTCGTTGACGTCTCCCTCTGTCAAAACCATTCCGCCCTGCAGATGGATGTTGTGATCAACGGTTGCAATTGAAGGCAGCTTAATTACACCAGATTCTATACCTAATGCTACAATGGAAACGACTCCGGTACCAGTGATTCCAATAGCATTTTGAGATGAGGATTTCAGAAGTTTTCCGTCCCTTGGATCTATGACGGATCCTGCTGTCGGTTTCAGATCATCATTGAGAATGATATTTGTCCATCCGCCGTTCTCTGCAAAGTTAACATCGCTGATAGCTAATGGAGCTGCAAGCATACCATGAGTAATCGCCTGTCCTTCCATTGCCGGTCCTGCGGCTGCAGATCCAGAATATAAGTCGCCGTCATGATACAACCCCATCTCTGCATTTGTACCATAATCTGTAACCATACATGTTTCCTTTTTATCCAGCAGTCCAGACTTAATGATCATGGCAAGAGCATCAGCACCGATTTCATGTCTGATGGCAGGAGGTATGATTACCTTTGTCTCAGGATTGAGGGCTGTCAGGTTGAGATCTCCAGCGGTTATGATCTTACCTCGCCTGTTGGGAGGCGTGATGTTTAGCTTTTTGAGCATTGATTTTCCAGCATATGCCAGATCCCTGACCTCGATGTTCTCAAACATGGAGACCTGGATAGGATTACCGCATACTGCCAGTCTTTCAATTTTTGATTTATCGACATGGTGCAGATCAATCAGATTATTGATTGTATCCATCAGAATCTTATGACCTACTTCAGCCCCGTTCTCTATCCAAAAATGAAGGTGATCCATCACGTTTGCACCGGGAAGGGGGTGCCTCATAGTGATAGCTGTAGAGATAATCTTACCATTATCTGAAAGATCTACCACGTGGCTACGGTATCCGCTTGTACCGACATCCAATGCTATGCCATATCCCATGAAAATCAGAATAAACAGTGGAACTTAAGTATTTAAGCCCTAAGCAAAAATTGAGTCCAACATATCAAAAAAGGTAAAAGGAAGGGGTTTGAAATGAGATACAATCTCATCCTTTGATTGCTTTGACGAAGGCTTCGATGTTAGCCTTTGGAGTCTCAGCAGCAAGTCCGCAACCAGGAGCAATGATGTTGAATCCTGCATCTCTGATACGGGCTGCATCAGCTGCGCACTCTTCTGGGGTTCCCATGTAGAGAGGCTTAACTGATCCGAGGTTACCGACAAGGGCTACACGGCCGTTTACGATGTTAACTGCTTCTGCAGAGTCGACTTTTTCTTCGATAGACAGAGCGTCTACACCAGTGTTAATCATGTGGTCGAGGAGAGCTGTTGTGTTACCGCAGATGTGTAAGATTTTCTTTGCATCTCCGCTTCCCTCGAATGCGTGCTTTGTGTATGGAAGAGCGAACTCATCAAACATTTCTGTAGAGAGCATATCTGTTGAAGCAGATGGGTCGCTCATGTTGATTACATCGACACCAGCAGCAACGAGTGCAGAAATGTACTGTTTCTCCATCTCAGCTGTGACTTTGATGAATTTGTGAACTGTATCTGGTTCTGTGATCATCATAAGTAAGAGGTCTTCTGTTCCTACTAAGTGACCAGCGATTGTTAATGGTCCAGTTGTACCAGCTACGATTGGATACTCATCACCATATTCTGCTTTCAAGATCTTTACAGCCTCGATTGCAGTTGCGATTCTGCCTTTTCCTAAGAATCCTTCTGGGATTACAGGCTCGTCCTCAGATGAATAAGGGTGAGCCTTTAACATAGGGGTCTTTACTCTGTTTCCGAGATCGACTGTTGCTCCAAAAGCTTCAGCTTCAACGGTTAAACAGAAAGGTACTCTAGCGTTTTCAAATCCGAAAACTTTTGCACCTGCAATACCGAGCTTTGCCATCATCTGTGCGTCAGTGTGGGCAGCTGGCCATTCTACGCCGGCCCAATCCATCTGGTCAACAGTTACGGACTGTGTAACGCATCCTACAGCTGGCCTGTCCATCTCTTTACGGGCAAGGGCTCCTAAAAATCTCTCTTTTGGGGTCATTGAATAATCTCCTTATCTCAATAAACGTGTTTAGTTTCTCGAATAGAGACACTGTATAAAAGAGTTTTTGCTTATCATATATGAATTTTCTTGACTTCAGTATATGTGAATATGATATTTTGACGGTTGACTCCCAATCCCCTTAAAAAATGTGAAGGAAGGGGTTTGGGATGGTGTATTGAGCTTATTTCAGTAAGTTCTTTACAACTTCGACAGCTTCTACAGCGTCGTATGCCCATGCATCTGCACCGATCTGAGCTGCAAAGTCTTTTGTTGTAGCTCCTCCGCCGATGATGGATTTTACCTGGGGCTTTAAGTTCTCTTCTGCGAGGACTCTCTCAATCTCTTTCATTGCAGCGAGTGTAGGAGTCATTAATGAAGAGGTAGCAACAATGTTAGCACCCTCGGCTTTGACTTTGTCAATCATTGTTTTGGTTGGGCAGTCGCGACCCATGTCGAATATTGTGTATCCAGCACCAGTAAGCATAGCTTTTACGATGTTCTTTCCGATATCGTGAACATCTCCTTCAACTACACCAATAACAACTTTTGCGGCTGTGTCTGCTGCAGAGCCTGCTTTCAGTAATGGTAATACTACATCTAAGGCCTGGTACATTGTCTGTGCGGCCAATAATACCTGAGGAAGGAAGTACTGCTTGCTCTCGTATTTCTGTCCTACAACCCCCATGGCTTTGCTCAAAGCATCGAAAATGATGACTTCAGGTGAGGCACCTGCGGCAATAGCCTCTTCTGCGAGTGGCTTGGCTTCCTTGATCTTTCCCTTTATCACTACTTCTGATAGCTTCTCTAATGATTCTTCTGCGCTCATTATGATTCCTCCAAGTTTGGCAAATTTCCTGATGCGAATCAGGCTACCCCCGTTGCCTTCGGTTTAATTGGTAAAGACCAGACAAGAGTCTTGTAGAATATGTGCACATAAATTCCTAGGTCTGAATAAGGGATCACGGTATCATTATTATAAAGGCTCTCATGGCTGGTTTAACCCGCCATGCAAATATCTGGTACATAAGATATATATTAAATCAACAAAATTTAGATGAATAGCCACAAAAAACTGATTTTGATGGTAAATCATCAAACATAACTGCCTTAACATTTCTAAACATCTTGATCAATGCAGCAGATCATCCAGCGAGGAGAGCTTGCCGAGAGGGATGAGGCCTATGTCGCTGCATGCAATCAGCTCTGCCTCTCTGACATTAGCAGACTTGAGTATCGGAGACAGGTATGAATTAGAAGAGGCTCTTGTTACATCAGTACCTGCAGAAAGCGGGCTGAAAGCAGGAAGAACTACAATACCTTCAGATCTTAAATGCATAAAACAAGGCAGTTTCAAAAAAGCACCTACGCCGTCAGTAAGTCTGATCGAAGGGTGCTCATGACCAATAATCACCGGCCTTGAAAGTATATTTTTATGCCCGTGAACCAGCGTTACCCCGTTAATCTCATATTCTTCATAAACAGGCAGGCTAAACCTGGAAGAGATGTTTTCAAGGTAATTGTCATGATTGCCTTTTATCAGAACTACCTCAGTATTTTTAGTAAGAATTCTCAATATGGCTGAGATGTCTTTCTTCTCCTGATCTGCATTTCTGCTGAAATCGTGTTTGAGATCTCCGAGGATTATAAATTTTTCAGGAGAGTACTTATCTAAAAGATTCAGCAGGGCATCCTGCACAGTCTGGGTCTGAAACCGCGGGATGTGTATCCCATCCTGCTCCAGCGCTGATTCGTAGCCTATGTGAAAATCTGCAGCGATTATGCATTTTTCTCTGGGAATGTAAACGCAGTTTTCCGGAACCGCATAGATATCATCGAAAAGTTCTACCTTGTCCACAATTCCATATGACTCTGAGTGCTATATACTTCATGCGATTCCCGTTGCGAAATCAAGATTAATGACCTGTGCATAAAGAACGCTATGATACGGAGAACCTTTCTGATCCTTCCTTCACTGGGCAAGAAAAAAGAGGTCAACCTCTGGAAAGAAGGAATATTAGACTGGAATGATTTTGTATCAACTTCAAAAATCAAGGGCATCTCTGCCGAAAGAAAAGAAAACATGGATGCTCTGCTGCTGAGGGCAGACCAGTCTCTTGAAAACAGGCAGAGCGAATACTTTTCAAAGATCCTTCCCAGTGTGGAACACTGGAGAATGCTTGATAATTTTTGGGACGATGCTGCGTATCTTGATATCGAAACCAGCGGAAGAAGCAGATATGCCAGTGTCACCGTGGTAGGAATATATTACAAAGGAAAAATGACTTCGCTGGTCAAAGGTGAAGATCTGACTTTCCAAAGCCTTTCTGACTCATTGAAAGACGCTAAAATGCTGGTTACATTCAACGGCAGTTCATTCGACCTGCCGATACTGGAGTATCATTTCCCGTTTGCAGTACCTAAAGTACCGCACTGCGACCTGCGCCATGCCTGCAGGAGAGCTGGATACTGCGGAGGCCTGAAAAGTATTGAAAAACAGATGGGAATGTTCAGAGAGAAGGAAGTTGAGTATATGACCGGAGAAGAGGCTGTCTATCTCTGGCGTGCATGGGAGAGATCTAAAAGCAAAAATGCTCTGAAACTTTTAGTAAAGTACAATGAAGAGGATGTTCTCAACCTTGAGCCGATTGCCAAAACAACATACTCCATTCTAAAACAAAAACTGATTGAGGAGGCAGACATATGAGCGACATAAGCGGTTTTGAAAGGGGAGCTGCAGAGGCAGCAGAAAAAATAAAGAGTGCTGGATCTGCACTGGTGATAGCTCATATAGATGCCGATGGGATAACTGCAGCATCTATCGCATCCATTGCTCTGGAACGAGAAGAGATTGAGCATAGTGTAAAGTTCATCAAAAAACTTGACCCGCCTGCACTGCAGTTTATTCTGGATGAGGAGTGTGATGTCCTCTGGTTTGTAGATCTCGGAAGCGGCATGTATTCAAAGATGGATGAAAGATGCGTGGTTGCAGACCACCATCGACCGGATTCTCTGGAAAAAGAGAGGCATGTAAATCCACATCTGTATGGAATAGACGGGTCTTCAGAAGTGTCCGGTTCCGGTGTGGCATATGCAATAGCTGTTGCAATGGATGAACGCAACAGAGACCTGTCGGCCCTGGCAATAGTTGGAGCCGTAGGTGATTTTCAGGAGTCGGCCCACAGCAGACTTACTGGATACAATCATAAAATTGTAGAAGATGCTGTTGAATATGCCGGCATAACTGCAGAAGTTGACATCAGAACATTCGGAAAGCAGACTAAACCGCTGCCGATACTGTTTCAGTATTCTACAGATCCTAAGTTAATTGATTACATAACAGATCAGAATGATGACCGGGAATCATGCATCAGATTTTTCACAGAGCTGGATATTGATGTGAATGAGAACATTTACTGGACACAGCTTGACAGAAATGAAAAATCTAAAATTGTCAGTGCGCTGGTAAACAGGATGATAAACAGAGGCTGCGGAGTAGCTGATGTGAGAAAACTTCTTGGAGAGATTTATACCATTCCGGAAAATACAGTAGGAACGCCAGACAACTGGATAGAAAAACTCCCTGAAGAAATGAGAGCTAATGCGCGTGTACTCTTTGATGCTAAAGAATTCGCCACTCTGCTAAATGCATGCGGAAGACATGAACTGCCGGAAGTTGGAATGGAAGTCTGCAAGGGAGACAGGTCTGAATATCTCATTCGTGCTCTCAATCAGCAGAGCGGGCACAGAGAAAGTCTGAAAACCGCAATAGAACTTGTTAAGCTTGGTGAAGAAAACGGCATCAAAGACAAGATCTCAGGTGTTCCTCTCAACAACATCAGATTCTTCAACGGCGGAAAAAAGGTTAAAGACACAATTTTGGGAATAATTACCGGGATGCTCTTGAATTCTCCAGAAGTGCAGTGTTCTGACAGACCCCTCATTGCTTTTGCGGACTCATCTGACGGTTCCAACATGCTGAAAGTATCAGGACGGGGCACAAAGGAAATGGTCGACCGCGGCCTGGATCTGTCTCTTGCAATGATTAAAAGCTCAAAAGAATGCGGAGGCACAGGAGGCGGCCACAACATCGCTGCCGGCGCAAGTGTTCCGTATGGAAAAGAAAATGAGTTTCTGCTGAAACTCGATAAGATGATCGGTCAGCAGATTAATGGGGAATGATTGTCAGCATTATCGCTTTCTGAGCGTGAAGTCTGTTTTCTGCCTCATCAAAAACAACACTCTGGCTGCCGTCAATTACATCTTCCGTCACTTCTAGACCGCGGTGAGCTGGAAGGCAGTGCATAAAAATGCAGTCTTTTTTAGCATGGGACATTAATGCAGCATTGATCTGATAAGGTGCAAACAGCTTCTCTTTTTCTTTCGCCTGATCTTCCTGACCCATCGAAACCCATGCATCTGTGTAAATTACATCAGCATCCGTGGCGGCTTCGACAGGATCTGTCGTGATGGTTAGGCTACAGCCATTAGCAGATGCTATTTTCGCAGACTCTTCAACTATGTCCTGATCGGGCATATATCCTTCTGGACATCCTGCTACAAAGTTGATTCCAGTAAGAGCACATCCGATCATAAGAGAGTTGCAGACATTATTTCCATCACCGATATATGACAGCTTAAGACCCTTCAATTTATGTTTCTTTTCAGTAATTGTGAGAAGATCTGCAATAATCTGACATGGGTGCTCGAGATCATCCAAAGCATTTATTACAGGAATGGACGCATTCTCAGCGAGAGTGCAAACATCTGAATGATTGAATGCACGGTATGCAATGCAGTCGGCAAAACGGCTGAGGACTTTTGCAGTATCCTCAATTGTTTCTCCCCTGCCCATCTGCGACTCGTGTTGATTCAGATGTACAGAGTGTCCTCCCAGCTGATATATGCCTACTTCAAAAGAGGTTCTGGTTCTTGTACTTGATTTTTCAAAGATTAATGCGAGTGTCTTGCCCTGCAGAACTGGTGTGTATTTTTCACCACTCTTGAGCTTTGCTGCGAGACTGAGGATGTCTTGAATATCATCCTTCATATCAAAAACCGAAATAATATCTCTCTTCATGATTTCACCCGCTAAAATACCATGCCGATATAATAGATTGTGTACAAAGATATACAAAGAGCC